>NZ_CP095742.1:1227857-1534821 GCF_023078495.1 Luteibacter aegosomatissinici
TGGATAACGATAACGCTGCGGTACAGGCGTTACGGACGAGCGCGGAGACACTCGATGAGTCATTCACGTACACCATGCGCGATACCGCTGGCGCGACGTCGGTGGCGCGGCTGGTCGTGACGATTCGCGGCGCGAACGATAACCCGGTGGCACGCGATGACCACGGTATAGCGGACGATCAGGTCCCGGCGCCGCAAACCCGCGGGAATGTCCTGTCCAACGATAGCGATGTCGATGCCGGTGACAGCCGGCAGGTGGTGGCCGTACGAGCAGGCGACGACGCGGCGGCAGGTGCGTCCGCCATGCCAGGGCAAACGTTGGCTGGGCGCTATGGCACGTTGGTACTGCAGGCCGACGGTAGTTACACCTACACCATCGACATGACCAATACCGAGGTGCTCGCCGCGGCGGGCCTGGGCCGCGTACTGCACGATACGTTCATCTACACCGCGCGCGACCTTGCCGGTGCGGATGCCCAGGCGCTGCTTACCATCGACCTGGATATCGCTGCGCCGTACATACCGCCGCCGTATCATCCCGTGTTCGGGCCGATCGGGCCGAACCCCGGCGAAAGGGATGGCCAGCGATTCAGTGGCGAGGGACTCCCGGATGTCGATCCGATTGTCTATGTCGGGCCGGCGGTCGAGCGGGATGCCATCTTCCAGGGCATCGCCCTGCCCGATACCGCGGGCGACTTCGTGCAGCTTCGCGTGGAGCGCGGGCGCAGCGCATCGATCGGTGCCGGGCTGGGCCATGTCGCTGGCCAGTACGTCGGGCACGCCGTACGCCAGAGCCAGGAGCGCAGTGATGTCGACCTGGCCCGGTTCCTCAGCCGCCACGGCAGGGTGAGCCTGAGCGCGGACGGCCTGCTCTCGGATCCCTCGCTATTCGCGCGCACCGCGGAAGGCCTGTGGGGGCGCGATGTGGCATGGCCCGCCGCACAGGACCGGAACACAGCGGAAAGCTTCCCGCGCCAGCTAAAGGAGGCCGCGCGTGCGCGCCAGTCATTCACCCATTGAGAGCCATGCGGCGAACGATCGTGCGCCGCGATGGCCGTGCGTGCCGCTTGCCGTGGTGGCGCTGGCCGTGTTCGTGGCCGGGTGCGCGGGCACGCAGCCTCGCCCCTACACCGCGGACGACATGAAGGCACGGATCGCGGCCGACCAGCAGGTGATGTACGCAGGCCAGGAGCCCGTCACCGGCCCCATCACCTTTTACGAGGCAGCTGCCCGCGCACTGAAGTACAACCTCGATTACCGTTTGAAGTTGATGGAAAGCGCGCTGGCCGCCGACCTGCGTGATGTCTCCAGCCACGAGATGTTGCCGCGGCTGGTGGCGTCGGCCGGTTACGTCGGCCGCAGCAACGATTCGGGGGGCACCTCCATCGGGATCGAGGACCGCCAGGAGAGCCTGCGCGCATCGACGTCGGAAGAGCGTTACCGAACGCTCGATAGCCTGGGCCTCACCTGGAGCCTGCTCGATTTTGGCGTCGCGTATTACCGCACGCAGCAGAAGGCCGATCAGATCCAGATGGCCGAAGAGCGCCGGCGCAAGGTGGCGCAGAACGTGTTGCAGGATGTGCGTAACGCGTACTGGCGCGCCCTGGGTGCGCAGCGCCTGCTACCGGAAGTGGATGGGTTGCTGGCGCGCACGCAACAGGCGCTGGCCCAGGCGCGCGAGGCCGAGACCAAAGGGCTCGCGCCACGGGAACAGGTGCTGGCCTACCAGCGGTCGCTGCTCGATGCGGTGTACCTGCTGACCGAGCGGCGCCAGGACCTGGAATTCGCACAGGCCGAACTCGCCGCGCTGATGTCGCTGCCACCCGGTTCGCCCATGGCGCTGGCCGATACGCCGGACGCTCCGTTACCCGGCGCCGTGGCCGATACCGCCCAGCTCGAGCAGGTGGCGTTGGAACAGCGTCCCGAGATCATGGAAGAGTGGTATCGCAAACGCGTGGACCTGAACGATATCGCCATCGCCAAGGCACAGCTTTGGCCGAATGTCAGCGTGACAGCCTCCGCGCAATACGATTCCAACAAGTACCTGTACAACAACCATTGGTCGGAGACCGGCCTGCAGGTCTCGCTCAACCTGTTACGCCTGTTGCAGCTGCCATCGCTGAACCGTGCGCAGGCATCGCAGGAACAGGCCAGTGACATGCGTCGCATCGCGCTATCCATGGCGGTGCTTACCCAGGTACGCGTCGGCGTACTGCGTTACGACCTAGCGCGCCAGGAGATGGCGTTCGCCGAGGAGAGCCTGCGTGTTGATGGCCGGCTCTACGACTACGCGAAGGCGGCACGCGGCACGGCCCTCGGGTCGGACCTGGAAGTGATCCGCGCCGAAGGTCGTTACCTGCTCTCGCGCTACCAGCGCGAGGCGGCCTACGCGGATGCGCAGGCCGCCTGGGGGCGCTTGTACAACTCCGTCGGCCTCGATGTATTCCCCGAAGCGATCCGTGATCACGACATCAAGACCGTGGCTGCCGCGATCCAGCAGACCATGGCGCAGTATGAGCGTAGCGAGGTGCTCCAGCCACCTGTGGAGACGCCCCGTGCGCCCGCCACGCCATGAGGCCGGCCGCCTGGCGGTCGTCGCCGTGCTGGCGGTCGTCTCGCCTTGTGCCGTTGCGGCGGATGCCCCGCCGCCATCGCCCGGTGATATTCGCGTCCTGGTGACCGCGGCGCTGGAGACGACGCTCTCGTCACAGATGGCCGGTACGCTCGGCGACCTCCGCACCTCGCTCGGTACGCGCGTGGAGCGCCGTGCCCTGCTGGCCCAGTTCGATTGCGCCGAGGCACAGGCAAGGGCGAAGGTTGCTGTCGCCGAACTGGGTATGGCCCGGCAGAACCTCACCGCGAAGCAGGGCATGCGCAAGCTCAATGCAGTGGGTGACGTCGAGGTGGCCCAGGCCGAAACGGATGTGGAGAAGGCCACGGGTGCCCGTAGCCTGGCCACGACCCAGGCGGGCTATTGCCAGGTGCGTGCACCCTTCGCGGCACGCATCGCCAAGGTGTACGTCAAGCCTTTCCAGACCGTGGCGGAGGGAACGCCGCTGTTCGACCTCGTCAGTGATGGCGACCTGAAGATTCGCCTGAACGTGCCGTCGCCATGGCTGGCGCGGCTGAAGGAAGACCTGCCGATCCACGTGCGCCTGCTGGAGACCGGCAAGACCTATCCAGCGCATATCAGCGCGATCAACGCCCGCGTCGATGCGGTGGCGCAGACCATCGAACTCGAGGCGCGTTTCGATGAACCGCATGCGGAGGTACGGCCCGGCATGAGCGGGGTGGCACAGTTGCCGGGCACGCCGCCGTGACGGCGCCACTATCCCCAGCGCGCCTTCTGCTGGACCTGGATAGCCTGCGCGACCACGCCATGGATGCGCAGACCCTTAACGCGCTGGCGTTCGTCATGGCCAACGAGCTGTACCCGTTGCTGCCGTTCCATCAGGCACTGGTCTTCGAGCACCGCGGTGATGCGTGGCGCATGCTCTGCGTATCGGGCCTGGCGACGCCGGTGGAGGATTCGCCCTACCTGGTCTGGTTGGGTGCGGCCGTTCCCTGGCTCGCGACACAGGCCAATGGCTGGCAGCCGGTATGGATCGCCCGCGATGCGGTGGTGGCGACGCCGCGCGTGGATGAAGGCTGGCGCGAATGGTGGCCCGCGGGTGCGTTCGTGGTGCCGATGCACGCGCGCGATGGGTCGCGCATGGGCATGTTGGTTTTCCTGCTCGATGCGCCACCCGCGTTGCCGCTGACCGATGTGCTGCGCGGTGTATGGCGCACCTTCGCGTACTGCTGGGAGGCTCTCGCGGGGCGGCACCGGCGCCGGCGCCGGATCTCACGCCGCCAGTGGGTGATCGCGGCGGGGCTGCTGGCCTTGCTCATGCTGGTACCGGTGCGGCAGACCGCACTCGCGCCTGCCGAAATCATCTCCCGCGAGGCCGATGTCATCAGCGCACCGATCGATGGCGTCATCGCCCGCATGCTCGTGCGGCCCAACCAGCCAGTAGCGGCAGGCACCCCGCTGTTCGCGCTGGACGAAACGACGTTACGCAGCCGTGCGACCGTGCTCTCGCGCGAAGTGGATGTAGCCGACGCCGAACTCGCCGCGGCGACACAGCAGGCGTTCGACAGCCCGCAAAGCAAGAGCCAGCTCACCTTGTTACAGGGCCGCGCGCAGCAGCGCCGTGCGGAGCTGGGGGAAGTGACCGCTCAGCTGAAACGTACAGTGGCACGGGCGCCACGTGCCGGGGTGGCCGTCTACGCGGATCCCAACGACTGGCTGGGCCGGCCGGTGACAACGGGCGAGCGCGTGCTGCAAGTGGCCGATCCTCGAATTCCCGGGGTCGTGGTGCAGCTTCCCGTCGCGGATGCCATCTCACTCGAACCCGGTGCGCGCATCACCCTGTACCTCTCGGCGTATCCGCTTGCACCCCTGCATGGCCACATCGTCGAGACCAGCTACGAAGCCAGGCCCACGGATGACAGTGTCGTCGCCTACCGGTTGCTGGCGAGCATCGATGATGCGCCCTTACCCGCGCATGCACGGTTAGGTCTGCACGGCACCGCCAAGCTGTACGGGCAACGCGTCGTGCTGGGCTATTACCTCCTGCGGCGCCCCATCTCGGCGTTGCGTGCATGGACAGGGTGGTGATGGAGACGCTCGCTGACCTGCCGTTGCCGCCCTTGCGTGACGACCTGAGCCTTAGCGAAGCGTCGAGCGGTGCGAGCGGCGAGCCCGCGTGGATGATCCTGGACCCGGTGGTGAACCGCTTCTACCGTATCGGCTGGCTCGAGTTCGAATGCCTCTTGCGCTGGGGGGCGTCGGCCCGCGCGGTGGCCGAGCGGGTGGCCCGGGAAACGTCGCTGGCCGTCGATGCGCGGCAAGTGGAGGCGCTGCGCCGCTTCCTCGAAAACCACCACCTGGTGCGTCCCGGGCCCGATGCCGTGCGGCGAATGGCTGCGGCGAGCGAAGGCGTGCAGTGGCTGACCTGGCGTTGGTGGTTGCACCACTACCTGTTCTTCCGGATTCCGCTGGTGCGCCCTGCGGTACCGCTGCGCTGGCTGGCCCGGCAGCTTGGCTGGCTGTTCACGCCGTGGGTGGCCCTGGTGCTTATCGTGGCGACGCTGGCCGGGCTGGTCATGGTGGCGCACCAGTGGGATACGTTCCGTGCGGCGGTCGCCGACGCGTTTTCCGCCGAAGGCCTGCTCGGCTTCGCTGGCGCATTGGTGGTTGGCAAGACGATGCATGAGCTGGGCCACGCTATCGTCGCCACGCGCCTTGGCCTGCGCGTGGCGCACATGGGCGTAGCGTTCGTGGTGATGTGGCCCATGCTGTACACCGATACCAGCGAAGCGTGGAAGCTGCCCACCGCACGGCAGCGACTCGCAGTGGCCAGCGCAGGCATCGTGACCGAGATGGCCCTGGCGGGCCTTGCCACGCTGGGTTGGGCCTTGTGTGAACCGGGCGCACTCCGTAGCGGCCTGCTTTACCTGGCCACCACCGGCTGGGTGCTGTCGCTCACCCTCAACGCCAGTCCCTTCACCCGGTTCGACGGGTACTTCATCCTGTCCGATCTGCTCGATATGCCCAACCTGCACGAACGCTCATCGGCGTTGGCGCGAACCGCGCTTCGCCGCGGCCTGCTCGGCCTGGATGAGGCGTGGCCCGAACCGTTCCCGCCTGCTCGGCGGCGCTTCCTGATCGCTTTTGCCTGGGTGACGTGGGTATATCGCTTTGCGTTGTTCCTTGCCATCGCCGTCGCCGTTTACCTCATGGTGTTCAAGGCGCTGGGGATCGTGCTTTTCGTGGTGGAGGTCACCTGGTTCATCGCGCGGCCCATCGCCAGCGAGGTGCGCTATGCGTGGTCCCAACGCCACCGCGTGCGCCGGTCGCGCCGCCGTATCGCCGCCGGCGTGGCCCTGCTGGCGGTCATTGCACTGGTACTGCCGTGGAACAGCCACGTGCCTGCTTATGGCGTGGCCCGTACGGCGCACCAGTTGAAGGTATTCGCCCCGTTTCCCGCGCGCTTATCGTCGGTGCGCCCCGTGGGCAGCGTGGTGCAGGGCGATGCGCTGGTGGTGCTTGAACAGCCCGACATCGGCTTGCGCCTGGCCAGCAGCGAGGCAGGGGCTGCGGTGCTGGAGGCGCAGCTTGCCGGGCTCATGGCCGCGCCCGACGGCGCGGGTGAGCGTGCCCCCGTCTTGCAGCGCCTGGGCGTGCAAGTGGATGAGGCGCAGGCCGCGCGCGCGGAGATCCACCGAATGACGCTGACCGCACCTTTCGCGGGGCGCTGGCTGGATGTGAGCCCGGAGTGGCGCAGCGGGCAGTGGGTTGGCACGCGCTTGCCGCTGGGCGTTCTGGTGGATACGCATCACTGGGAAGTGGATGCCTATGTCCGCCAGGACGATGTCCAGCGCATCCGGGAGGGTGCGCCTGCACTGTTCTTCCCGGATGGGGAGGTATCGCCCATCCGGGGCACGGTGACCGCCATAGCCACGACGCGTGTCTCGTCGCTGGGGCAACCGATGCTCTCGGCGCGGTACGGCGGGCCACTCGCCACCTCGCGCGAAAATGACAAGCTGGTACCGACCGTGCCGGTCTTCCACGTCGTGGTGGCCCTGGAGCGGGCGCCACCCGGTACGCGTGAATGGCGAGGGCGCCTGCGGATCGAGGGTGAGCGGCGCAGCCTGCTCGGCGAAGGTGTGACACGCGTCGCGGCTGCCTTCCTGCGCGAGAGTGGCTTCTAGCCGGCGGCACTCAATCGAACGTCACCGCGATGCCCAGCGAGACACCATGGACGTTCTGGCCATAGACGTACCGCACCACCGCGCGCGTACGCGAGATCCATAGGGGGTTGTACTTGCTGCTATCCAGCTCCACGCCTACGCCGAACGAGGTGAGGTGGTTGATGCCGACCACATCGGTTTCGTCGCCAAGGTAGGTGGTATGCGCGAACTCCAGCACGTAGCGGAAAGGCCGGCCGAGCGCGTGCCAGCCATCGATGGGGGCACGCCAGCGTGCCCACAGGCTTGCATTCTGGTTACGTGCGTGGCCGCTGACCGCGCGGTAGGAATTGTTGACGCTGTGCAGCTGGATATCCGTGTAACGAAGCTCGACGTCGATCTCGTGCTTCGGTTGGTAGTTCTCGTAGTCGAGCATCATGGAACCGCCCATGCCAGCGGCGTCAAGGTGCCCGTGGGCCAGGAAATCCAGGTTCACGTCCGTGCGGTTGGTGATGACCTCGCTGCCGATGGATATGTCGCTGCGTACCCGGCCATAGCTGCCATTGACGATCGGCCGAAGCACGAGATGCTCGGCCAGGCGGAAATCCCAACCCACGCCGACCGTGGCGATCGCACTGTTCCACTTGGTCGGGATGACCCGCGAGTCGGAGCCCTGGGTGGCGACGAACTTGGGATCGTACCGCGCCCAGCCCAGCGTTCCTTCCATGTATAACGGCACGCTATCGCTGATGGTGAAGCCACCGCCGAGCGAGGTGTTGTTGAAGGACGGATTGCCGGTCGCGGTATTCTTGATCGACAGCGCACCGGAGGTGACATCCGGTGTCTGCGAATAACCCATCAAGGCCATGACGCCACTGGCACGTTTCTGCAGCCTGGCGTCGGCCGCGTTGACGATCTGGCCGTCGGCGGCGGCACAGTGGTATGCGCAGCACATCATGCCGGCGGCGACGAGGGTTCGGGCCCATGCCTCATGCTTCATCGCGGCCTCCCTGCGCAGGTCCCGCCGGTGGCGCATGCCACTGTCCTGCGGGGACCCATACCTTCTCGTCAGGCTGGTGGTGGAAGTGCGGCGACATGATCTGCACGCCGAACTCGTTGAAGGCATCAATGATGTTGCGGTTCAACGCCGACTCGGTCTTGAGATGAAGCGATGGTTGCATCGTGGCGACGTTGAGCTGGTATTCGATGTAGTAATCCGAAAGCGAGGTTTGCAGCACGAACGGCCGCTGGGCCGCGAGGAGGCCTTCGGTGCGTGACGCGGCCAGCTCCAGCAAGGCCACCACCTGGCGCCACGGCGTGTCGTAGCCAATCGTGACCGATGTCGTGAGAATCAGGCCATCCTTGCCCGATTGCCTGGTCAGGTTCTGCAGCGACGACGATGAGAGCACCGAGTTGGGCACGGTGATTTCCTCGCGCTTGCGCGTCACCAGTTTCAGCGACAGCGCGCCAAGGGCAAGCACGGTCCCTTCATGGTCGCCGATGCGGATGAAATCGCCTGCGCGCACGGCGCGGGAATACAGCACGACCAGGCCGCTCATCACCTGGTTCACGATGCCGGCGGAACCCAGCGACAGCATCAGGCCGAGGAACACGCTGACGCCCTTGAACGCGTCGGTGTGTGCGCCAGGTATGTAGGGGTAGGCGACGATAAGCGCGAACAGCCAGATGAAAAAGCCAACGAGGCGGCGCGTCACCGCGGCCGTCGGTGCCTCGAGCCAATGCACCTGCACGGTGCCCGCCTCCACGGCGCGGAACCAGGCGCCGGCGATACGGACGACGCCTCGGGTCACCAGGAAGATCACCACCAGCGTGATGAGGTTGGGAATCTGGCTGACGAACGCGGTGGCGACACCCGCGCCCACGTCCACCAGGTAACCGCCAAGGCGGGTGCCCCACGGGCGGCTGTAGGGGAACTGGCGCAGTACGAAGCTAAGCCACAGGTAGCCCACGAACAGGACCAGGAGCAAGTGCAGCAAGCCTGCCGTCCGGCGCAGCAACGACCACATCAGCGGGCGTAGATCGTAGCCGCCAAAGCTCAGCTTCAACCGCGCCTGTGCAATGCGAATGAGTGTGGCCTGTACGCGCCGGTTGATCCAGCCAAGGCCCCAGCAGACCAGGACGAGGGCGGCGCTCGCGGCGATTGCCAGGGCGATGGCGCGGACGAGTTGCTGCGGGCGGCGCGCTTCGTCGCGCTCGGCCAGCACGCCACGCAGGCGGTTCAACGCGTCGTTTGCCGCCGCTTCCATGGTCGGGCGGTCATCGCTTTCCACATCGCCGGGCAATACCGCGAACAGCACCACGTTGTTTCCCCGCACCACGGCACCGTGTTCGGCGCCGATCTCGGTCCAGCCCACGGTCAGCTCATCGGGGTGTAGCGCGTCCAACAGGGCATTGATGCGGTTGCTGGCGCCACGTGCCCGTTCCTGTGCCGGCGTGCCGTGGAACGGTGCGTGCAGGTCGATGATCTTGCGGTTCCACACCATGATCGGCGCGGGAGGCGGCTGCTCGACCGTGGCGGACGATGATGCGGCGGCGGGCGTAACCGATGCAGCGGCGGCGGGTTCCTGCGCGAATGCGGTGCCCATCGACACGGCCATGCACCATGCGACGAGCAACGTGGCGAGGCGGGAGCGGCAGGTCGACATGGGCGCCCCGGGTCACTTGGGAAAGAGCAGGGTGACCACGGCGCGGAAACCCCAGCCATGCGGCCCCGCATCGGCGCCGTGCAGCCAGTAGCGAACGCCGCCGGTAAGGCTGATAGGCATGCCGGCGCCCTTGGTGAGCTTGGCGACCGTCAGGTTGATGGGCACCGACGCCTGGCGTGCGTGCCAGTCGTACGTCGATTCCAGGTTGGCGCCATAGGTCCACGCGCTGGGCGTGGTGTACGAGATAAACGGCTGCAGGAACAGGCTGCTCAGCGGCGGGCGATCGCGGTATCCACCCACGCTGGCGACCGACCATATCTGGTTGGCGAGAAAGCCATACGTGATGCCATGCGATTGCCGCAGTACGACCGCGGTAGGTCCCGCACCCCATTTCTTGCTGCCAATCTTGTCGTCGGTGGCCGTGGGCAGAAGAAAAGCCGGCCCAATCCCCCAGATGGTGCCACCCGCGGTGGGCGCCTTGGGTGAGAAGAACAGGCTCTGCGTGGTATCGCCCAGGCCGAACTGGTCTTCGCCGCGGCCCGATACGCCGACCTGTCGATCCACCGGCAGGATGGTGCGGGAGATCATGTTCCAGTCGTCACTGATCGATACGGGAACGACGGGCTGAAGGTTCATGGTCAGCCGGTGGCCATTCTGGCCAGGCCCGAGGCCCTGGTCATAGTTGAACTGGAACGGCACGCTGATGAGGGAGGCGACCGGGTTTGACAGCTTCTGGGCGAGGTCGGCGGCGTCGTTCCCCGCGGATGCTGACTGTCCCAGCGCCGCGGCGGGGAAGAGCAGGATGGCGAATGGGTAAAGCAGCCTGCGCCACATGATGGCCTCCGTGATGCCTAGATACGATCGCGCCGTTTCAGTTTGATCCGCAGCTCGTGTGGTTGGCCATCAATACGCAGGACCAACCGGATCGACGACGTATCGCCCAGCGTCGGCACGGCTTTGCCCATGGCCTTTATGTTCCAGTGCAGGTCGAGCGGTTCGCGGGCACTGACCGGCTTGCTGCTGTCCACTCGCGTTACCGGGGCCAGTTCCTTGCCATCCATAAGCCAGCTTGCCGAGATCACGCGCACATCATGGTCATGGGGCTGGATGGTGATCGCCGGATGCAAGGTGATGTCGCTCTTGTTCACCACAAGCATCGGCATCCGGATGGTGACGCCCGACTCGTCGTGGAAGAACGAGCCATCTTCCTCGACCGCCTGGTAACCCTGCGGTGCATATACAGCCTGGCGAATGCCGCAGCCGGTGGCACTGAAAAGTAGCGCCACCGTAAAGGCCACCACGCCGATCACCCGAGTTGATGAAAAGGTCGCCATGCCATGCATCCCGGCAACGCGAGGAGGCTGGTAAGCCTCCTCGCAAGCAGCACGCTCAGTTGGTCCGCATGGTCTCGAGCTCCTTCAAGCGTTTCAGCGCCGCTTCCTTCTGGAGCAGGCTGTAGTTGATACCGCTTGGGTTGAGTGAGGAGCCTGGTTGATACGGATAGTCGGCGAAATCGGAGAAGAACTGCTTGATCTGGGCCTGGATGGGAACGAGAAGCCACATCTGTTGGCCAAAGAATTCCAGGGCCTTGCCGCCTTCTTCCATGCCGCGTTCGTACGGGTCCATGCGAAGGTTGGTAATCAGTGCCCAGGAGGGTGTTTCGCGCTTGGCGGTGGCGATGTTGCCGTGGCTGGCTACAGCGAAGCTCACCTTCCAGTCGTCATAGCGAACGGCGTTGAGGTTGCCGCCCTGGTCGAAGTAGTAAAGGGCGTGACGCGGTCCGCGCTTTTCATCACCGCGGAAATAGGGTCCGAAGTCGTACCCATCCAGATGCACCTTGAAGGTCTTGGCACCGGCCTTGAATCCCTTCTTCATCTTGCCCACGACATCGTCGACGCCCGCCGCCGCACACAAGGTGGGGAACCAGTCGATCAGAGAAATGACATCGTTATAGGCTGTCCCGGGCTTGATGACGCCTGGCCAGCGCACCATCATGGGAATGCGCATGCCGCCTTCCCACGTCGTCCCCTTCTCGCCGCGGAATGGCGTCATTGCGCCATCCGGCCACATGGCGATTTCGGCACCGTTATCGGTCGTGTAAAGCACGATCGTGTTTTCGGCGATGTCCAGCTTGTCCAGAAGATCGAGTAGCTGGCCGACATGGCCATCGTGCTCCGCCATGCCGTCCGCATGCAGACCCATGCCTGTCTTGCCCACGGATTCCTTCTTCAGGTGGGTGAAGATGTGCATGCGCGTGGTGTTGAACCACACGAAGAAGGGGGTATCCGACTTCACGCTCTTCTCTATAAAACCTTTGGCCGATTTGAGGAACTCTTCGTCGACCGTGGGCATGCGTGCCTTGTTCAACGGGCCCGTGTCTTCGATCTTCCCGCCGGCGGTTGAGTGAATCACCCCGCGTGGACCAAACTTCTTCTTGAACTGTGGGTCCTTCGGGTAGAAATAACCTTCCGGTTCTTCTTCCGCGTTCAGGTGGTAGAGGTTACCGAAGAATTCGTCGAAGCCGTGGTTGGTGGGAAGATGTTGATCCTGGTCACCCAGGTGATTCTTGCCGAACTGCCCCGTGGTGTAGCCAGCGGTCTTCATTACATCGGCAATCGTCGGCATCCAGTCAGCGATACCGTGTGGGTCACCTGGCATGCCGATGGTGAGCAGACCCGTACGGAATGGCTCCTGGCCGAGGATGAATGATGCGCGGCCAGCCGTGCAACTTTGTTGACCATACGAGTCAGTGAAAATTGCACCTTCGTTGGCGATTCGGTCGATGTTAGGCGTCTGGTATCCCATCAACCCGCGCGTGTAAGCACTGATCTGCGGGATACCAATGTCATCACCGAAGATGACAAGGATATTCGGCTTGTCACCGCTCTTTGCTTTCGCTTTCTTCTCAGCCACGGCACGCTCCTGGTTCGATGGGCACGAGGGAAGCTCATGCTGGCGCGCGCCACTACCGTTGAACAATCGTAATTCGCTCCCTTGGCCGGTGAGTACTTCTACCTACTTCGTATCGGAGAACAACCAAAGCGCGGTGAAGCCGCCCATCAGCAGAAGGCCCAGCGTAAACAGGCTGGTGGCGCGATGGCGGGGCTTCATGTGGCCGCTCTCGATTTCCTTGCTGACATGCCAGTAACGCAACAGCGACCAGATCAACAGCGCGAGGCCAAGCAGGACCATCCCGTAGCCCGCATTGCTTGCATCGCGGAGCATGGGCCGTCCGCCGGTGGGTGCCTGGTTGTTCTGGATCAGGTAGGTGCTGAAGCGATTTATCGTGATGCCGAATCCGATCAACGAGACCGTCGTGCGCAGATACGCCAGGTGCGTACGTTCGTTCGCCATGTGCGTACGGCCGCGGGCGAAGATGTTGGATAGCGGTTCGCCCGCGTGGGGATCGGCCGGGGTCGCTGCGTGGGGGGATCGTTCCGTTGCCATGGTCAAGCGCTCCTCACAGGGCGCGGGTGCCGCGCGAGGCTAAAGGCTAGGAGGCTGTGTCGACATGCCCCAGCGAAAGGGTACGCGGCCGTACCTGCGTAGATGTACGGGCGGCGCGTGTGGCTGCTTAGGTAGTTTTCCCGTACCTGTCGTGGGCAGAAGTGCGCTGTCCGTGCAAGCCGTGGTCAGGACAATGCACACGCTGGTATCCCGCGAGCCCTTCGTGGCCAGGAGTTCGCCCGTGAGCATGCGCCTGCGCTTTTCGTTCACCGTGGCCGCCACGTGCATGGCGCTGCTGGCATGGCCCACGGCCAGCCTCGCGTCGGATACCGACCTATGGGATGGCTCCTGGCACACCACCGTGTCGGTGTACGGCTGGCTGCCGGGCATCTCCGCAAGCATGCGTTACCGCTTGCCGAACGGCGGTACGTTCATCAATCGCTCCGGCAGCAGCTTGCTGAGCAAGCTCAGTGGCGCGTTCATGATGGACATGACCGTACGCAAGGGCCGCTGGGGTGTTTATGCCGATGTGGATTGGGCGAAGTTCTCCGACGAGAACGGGCGCATCGCGCAGGTCAACGGGCGCTGGATCGGTGCTGATGCGCACCTGGATACACGCTGGAACGCGAAGGGCGGCCTGGTGACACTGGCCGGCCTGTATACCCTGGGGCACAGCAGCCAGGGCTATGCGGATGTGCTGTTGGGCACGCGCTATTTATGGCTGAAGGGTAACGTGGGCTGGAACTTCGGCATAGCGGGCACGGGAGGCCGGTATGGTCTTTCCGATAGCGGCCACCTCAACCGGCAGACCCATGTCACCGACGCGGTCATCGGTATCCGTGGCCGCTGGACACCTTTCCCGAATCGCGCGGTGTTCATTCCGTACTACTTCGACATCGGCAAGGGGAGTTCCGACCGTACCCAGCAATACATGGCCGGCATCGGCTATGCCTTTCGCTGGGGCGATGTGTCACTGGCCTATCGGGATCTCGAATATCACGAGCATGGTGCCCTGGCGTTCCTGCGTGATACCCGCCTGAGCGGGCCCAGCCTGACCCTGTCCTGGGCGTTCTGAGGAGCGCGGCGCGCATCAGGCGGCCGATGCGACATTTGTTGCATCGCAGTGTAGGCTGTGCCGACCGCACGGATGTCTGGCCTTCTGGATGGCCATGACCACGGCCTACCCGGAACCCGCATGAAATCGATCGCAGGTCTTGCCTTCGTCGCGCTGCTGCTCCTTGCAGGCTGCGCAACGTCCTCTCCCCCTGGCAGCGGGCATGTCGCAGCCTCGGCCACGCTGGCAGGCGACGCCGCCCACCCGGGCAGCACGACGGGCTGGTTACGTACCGAACTCTATTTCGGGCTGGGGATGGAGGGGGCGAATGGCGGTGTCGACGAATCCGGCTGGCGGGCTTTCCTCGATCACGACGTGACGCCGCGGTTCCCCGATGGGCTTACCGTGGTAGACGCCTACGGCCAGTGGCAGGGCAAGGACCAGGCCGAGCCTGAGCGGCTGCGGTCGAAGCTCCTGGTGTTGCTCTACGCCGATACCCCCGCGCATCGCGCGGCTATCGAAGCGATCCGCGCCGCCTGGAAAGCGAAGACCGGCGATCAGTCGGTGCTGCGCGTGACCCAGCCTGCAGAGGTGTCGTTCTGATGGTCGCGTCCAGCGCTCCTGCCCGTCGCCGCGCATTCGGCGGTGGCGACCTCAACGGTGTCCTTGGCCTCGTCGTCGATAACCTCTCCATCCTGGCGTTCCTCGCCACCGCGTTGATCGGCATCTTCGGCATGCCCGCGGATATCGTTTACCGGCGCATGTTCCCGGGGACAGCCCTGGGCGTGCTGCTGGGGAACCTTGCGTACACCTGGATGGCCCGACGCCTGGCCGCCAGGACGGGTAGGGCGGATGTCACCGCCATGCCGCTGGGGCTAGATGCGCCCACCAGCATCGCCATGGCCTTGCTGGTGCTGGGGCCGGCCTTCGCTGGCTATCGTGCGGCGGGCATGGATCCGGCCACCGCAGGTGAGGCCACCTGGCGGCTTGGCATGGCGTCGCTGGTGGTCATGGGCGTGCTGAAGTTCATTCTGTCGTTCTTTGGTGCGTGGGTGCAGCGCAATGTCCCGCGTGCCGGCTTGCTGGGCTCTATCGCCGGTATCGCGCTTGTGCTGATGGGCTTCCTGCCGCTGGTCGAAATCCTGCGCGTGCCGGTGGTGGGCTTTGCCGGTCTTGGCATCGTGCTCTATGCACTCGTCGCGAAGCGCCGGTTGCCGTTCGGCACGCCGGGTGTGCTGGCCGCAGGTGTCGTGGCGGTCGCGCTGTATTACTCGCTGGGGCCACTCGGCCTGCTCGGCACCGGTTATCACGCCCCGGCCGCGTGGGAGTGGCGCCTCGGTTTCCCGTGGCCGTCGCTGGGTTTTATCGCGGGGCTGCCTGCCACGGTGCCGTATCTGCCCTTGATCCTGCCGTTCGGCTTGCTGATGGTCGTCGGCGGTATCAACGTGACGGAAAGCGCCCGGGCTGCCGGTGATGATTACCCCACGCGTGACATCCTGCTGGTCGAGGCATTGGCGACGCTGGTCGCTGGTGTGTGCGGTGGCGTGGCGCAGACCACGCCCTACATTGGCCAGCCGGCCTACAAGGCAATGGGCGCACGTACCGGGTACACGCTGGTCACGGGGCTCATCATCGGTCTCGGCGGCATCTTTGGTTACCTGTCCAACCTGGTCGAATTGCTGCCGGTCGCCGTGCTGGCCCCTATCCTGGTGTTCGTCGCCATCGGCATCACGGTGCAGGCGTTCGAAGCGGTGCCGCTACGTTACGCGGCCGCCGTGGTGTTCAGTTTCTTTCCGGCCATCGCACGCATGGTCGCGATCAAGCTCGGCGATCCATCCATCGTGGACCCCGCGCACTTCGCGGCGTTGTATGCCGATGGATCGCATGGCGTATCCGCCATGGCCACCATCGTGATACTCGGCAACGGCTTCATCATCACCTCGATGGTGTGGGCCAGCTTTGTCGTGGCGATGATCGACGGCCATGTGCGCAAGGCCGCCGGCATCGTCGCTTTGGGCGGCGTGCTTACCGCCTTCGGCATTATTCATTCCGTGCAGCCCATCGGCGCTGTGTACCTGCCGTGGCTGCTCGATCCGATGTCGCGATCGCTGGTGTGGCAGTTTGTCGGCGCGTATGCGGCCTTGGCCGCAGTACTTGTGGCCCTGTCGATTCGTGAAGGCGGCGCCCGCGCGGCCGTGTAGGTATTCGCCTTATTTGTGTAGCGGCGCTTTGCCGCGCTTGAATTGGGCGGGCGGTGCGGCCACCCTTGGAGTTTGTCCCCCAAGGAGCCTCTCCCCATGCCCCTTTCCGATCTGACCTCGTTGCCGGGCGTCACGGAATCGCCGGATATCGCCACCCGCCGGTATGTCTTCAACCACACCATGATCCGCGTGCGCGACCTGGACGTGTCGCTGGATTTCTACACCCGCGTGCTCGGTTTCACGCCCGTGTACAAGAACGTGTTCGAGGAGGCGAAGTTCACCATCGTCTACCTGGTGCTCGTCGGCGATCGCTCGGTCATTCCCGATGACGATGAGGAGCGCAAGCGCTGGGTGCTGGGCCAGCCGGGCGTGCTGGAGCTCACCCACAACCACGGCACCGAGAACGAACCGACCACCCCGTACCACAACGGCAACACCGAGCCGCGCGGCTTTGGCCACCTGTGCGTCAGCGTGCCGGATGTGAACGCGGCCTGTGCCCGCTTCGAGGCCCTGGGCGTCACGTTCCAGAAGCGCCTGACCGACGGCCGCATGCGCCACATTGCGTTTATCCGCGACCCGGACGAATACTGGATCGAAATCCTGCAGCCGACCCCGTTGTCGGCCTGATCCAGCATCACCCCTCGGAGCTCCCATGTCCCCGCGCTTGCCACCGGTTACCCGTAACCTGCTGATCGCCAATATCGTGTTGTTTGTCCTGCAGCAACTGCTTGACGACGACAACACGCTGGCGGTCACGCAGTGGCTCGCGTTGTGGCCGGTGGGCCACGATATCGCGGTGAACGTGGGCGGCAACGTGCTGGGGCTGGGCTTCCGGCCCTGGCAGCTGGTCACCTATGCGTTCCTGCACGGCGGTGTCATGCACATCGTGCTGAACATGTACGCGTTGTACATGTTTGGCGGCCTGCTTGAGCGCGTGATGGGCGCGCGCCGCTTCACGATTTACTACTTCGTGTGCCTGGTGGCGGCGGGCGTGGCGCAACTGGCGGTGTTGTACTTCTTCCAGCCTGACAAGATGTACCCGACGGTCGGCGCGTCAGGCGCCATCTTCGGCCTGCTGGCGGCGTTCGCCATGTTGTTTCCGAAGGAAAAGCTCATGCTTATTCCCATCCCGGTGGGTATCCCTGCATGGCTTTTCGTCACGCTGTACGGTGCCGCCGAATTGTTCTTCGGCGTCACCGGTACGTTGGCGGGTATCGCGCATTTCGCACACCTGGGCGGCCTGGTGGCTGGCCTGGTGCTGCTGTGGGCGTGGGGCGTCAGGCCGCCACGCCCTGGTTATTGATCCGGCCTAGCGCAGCGCGAGGAAGTCCGGGCTTACCACGAAACGCACCGCATCCAGGCGCAGGCGCGCCTCGGGCAGGGCATCGAGCAGGGCGCTGCGTTCGGCCGCGACGGCCTGGATCTCCGCTTCGGTGATCGAAGGGTTCACGCTACGCAGGGCGAGGAGGCGGCTGAACTCGCCATCCAGCACGGCAGTGGCCATCTCGACCGCTTCAATCTTCAGCACTTCAGCACGGCCTTCCGCCAGGTCCTTCGCGTGCTCAAGCATCGGCGGAACCAGCTTCGACAGGAACTTGCGATAGCGGGCCACGTCGATATTGCGATCGGCCGCACGGCGCAACGCCACGTCACTGGGGCGGAAGTTCGGACGCTCGGTGAGCTTGGTGTCCACCGAAATCATCAGCGGGGTGGTCGGCAGGAAGCGGCCGGCATCGAGTTTGCGATCGGCAACCACTTCCAGGACGTAAACCGACTGCAGCAGCGCGGTGCGTACCGGCAGGTTGTCATCGACGAGGAACGCGGCATTGCCGGTTTCGCCGGAGACCAGCAGGTCGACCGCGGCCAGCACCATCGGGTGGTCCAGGCGCAGCAGCGGCAGGTCTTCGCGGGCCAGCGCGGTATCGCGCGAGAACGTCACCGAGAGCGGACCCTCGGCGAAGCCAGGCAAGCCATCGGTCGAGAGGTACTGCGGATCGAGCAGGGTGATGTCCTTCGCCAGCTCTTCGGCATGCACGCCGTACATTTCGAACAGGCGCTGGATGAAGGCATCGCGCGACGGATCGTTGTCGTCGCGGGCGAAGCTGCTGGCGAGTTCATCGGCGTGCGGATCGCGGCTGGCGGCCAGTTCCAGCAGATGGTCGCGACCGGCGTGGATCAGCGCGGAGAGTTCTTCGTGCGCGCCCCGCGTCTCGGCGATGAGGGCATCGAGCTCCTGGTCGCGGTTGTCGTCCTCGCGCGCGTGCTCATCCGCCAACGTGGCAAGCAGCGGGCCAAAACGACGGAGCAGTTCGCGGCCGTCCGCAGGGCTGGTGCGGAACGCATCCAGGCCTTCGTCGTACCAGCGGGCAAGGATGTGCTGCGCACTTTCCGACACCACGGGCACGTGGATCACGATGTCGTGTTTCTGCCCAATGCGATCGAGGCGGCCGATGCGCTGTTCGAGCAGATCCGGGTCGAGCGGCAGGTCCCACATGACCAGGCGGTGCGCGAACTGGAAATTGCGGCCTTCGGAGCCGATTTCCGAACAGATCAGCAGGCGAGCGCCATCGGGCTGGGCGAAGAACGCGGCATTGCGGTCGCGCTGCACGATGCCGAGGCCTTCATGGAAGCGGGCCACGCCGACGCCACTGCGCGTACGCAGGGCATCTTCGATCGCCATGACCTTGCCCTGGCTGCGGCAGAGCAGCAGGAACTTGTCGTCGGGGTGCGCGTCGAGCAGGCCGATCAGCTCCGTGATGCGCGGATCGTCGGCGTAATCGACCTCGAGCGGTGCGGGCGGCTGCTGGATATCCGAGCGGAATTCGGCCAGCAGGGCCTCGCGGCGGCCAGGCACCAGCGTGCCCGGGTCGATTTCGAGCAGTTCGGGCACTCGGCGCGGGAAGCCGCCGATGCCGGCGCGGCGGTTGCGGAACATGGCGCGGCCGGTGCCGTGGCGATCAATGAGCGCGGCAAGCAGCGCGGCGCTGCCATTCGGCCGATCGAGCAGGGCGGCCATTTCACGATCGCCCTTGAAGCGTTCGCTGATGAGGGTGCGCTGCGCCGGATCCAGCGGCCGCCCGTCCGCCAGCGTGGAAGCCAGTTCGGAGATGGGCGCGAAATCCGCGGATTCCGCGAGGTACGAATCGAGATCGCTGTAGCGCTGCGGATCGAGCAGGCGCAGGCGGGCGAAATGCCCCGAGCGGCCGAGCTGCTCCGGCGTGGCGGTGAGCAGGATGACACCCGGGGTGGCCACGGCCAGTTCTTCCACGAGCTGGTAGCGCGGGCTGGCGCCTTCCGGCGTCCACTCCAGGTGGTGCGCTTCATCCACCACCATCAGGTCCCAGCCGGCCTCGATCAGCTGGCGCGCACGCTTGGGGGCGCTTTCCAGGAAGGCGAAATCGGCGATGACGAGCTGTTCGTCTTCGAACGGATTACGGCCATCGTTGCCTTGCTCGATCGCTTCGCAGCGTTCTTCATCGAAGATGGAGAACGACAGGTTGAAGCGGCGCAGCAACTCCACGAACCACTGGTACACCAGGGTTTCCGGCAGCAGTACCAGCACGCGCTCGGCACGGCCGGCGGCAAGCTGGCGGGCCAGGATCATGCCCGCCTCGATGGTCTTGCCCAGGCCCACTTCATCCGCCAGCAGCACGCGGGGCGGCCGGCGTGCCGCCGCGATGCCGGCCACGCGCAGCTGGTGCGGCACCAGGCCAATGCGCGATGACTCCAGGCCCCACGAGGCGGCCTTGCGCGCCTCCGCACGGCGGCGAAGGCCTTCCGCGCGCAGATCGAACTTGTCGTTGGTATCGGTGCGGCCGCCGATCAGGCGGTCATCCGCCTGGGACATGGCCTGTTCGTCATCCAGCTGGCCTTCTTCCAGCTCACGGCCTTCGCCGCGGTAGACGAGCAGGCCTTCGCGGGTTTCCACGCGTTCCACCAGGAAAGCGATGCCCTTGCCGGATACGCGCTGACCGGCGCGGAATTCAGCGCGAACAAGCGGGGCGCTGTCGACGGCATAGGGGCGCAAAACGCCCGCTTTGGCGAACAGAACCTGCACGCCACGCCCTTCGACGCGGAGGATGGTGCCGAGACCGAGCTCGGGTTCGGCGGAGGAGATCCAGCGTTGACCGGGTTGGAACATGCTTGATTGGGGTACGGCTTGGGTGGGGCGGACGATTATCCCGCCCCGGGGGCCGCATGCCTACCTTTTCGTTAAGCCGGGACGAAAACGGCCCGTTGGCTCACGTTTCTGCCCAGCGACGCAGCAAATTGTGGTAAACGCCCGTCAATTGCAGGATCGATGCCTGGTCGGCGCCATCCGTGGAGAGCTTGCGAATGGCCGTATCCATCTCAAGCAGCAGGCGGCGTGCGCTGTCGTCACGCACCAGGCTCTGCACCCAGAAGAACGACGCAATGCGCGCGCCACGTGTTACCGGCGTGACGCGATGCAGGCTGGATGAGGGGTAGACCACCGCATCGCCTGCGGGCAGCTTTACCTCGTGCTCGCCGTACAGGTCGCTGATGATGAGTTCGCCGCCGTCGTATTCGTCGGGATCAGCGAGGAACACGGTGCAGGAGACATCGCTGCGCACATGGGCTTCCCCATCGACCGCCATCACCGCGCCATCGATGTGGAACCCGTATTCGCCGCCGCCTTCGTAGCGGTTGAAACGGGGCGAGAGCGTACGCAGCGGAAGCACCGCCGCGTGGTAGAGCGGGTGGCGGCCAAGTGCCGCCACCACCTGGTCACCGAGCGCCTTGCGCAACGGCGACGCTTGCGGAAGCTGCAGGTTCCGCTTAACCCTGGCGCCCTGCGGACCGACAGTTTCCCTGCCATCGGTCCACCCGGCACCGTCCATCTGCTTTCGCATCCCTGCGACCTCTTCTGAGGTGAGCACGTCGGGAATGTGCAGGAGCATGATGGATAACCCTCGGGGCGATCAGAACCGGAAGTTGGCGCTCAGCATGGCCGAACGCGGCGTACCCGGAGTGTAGCGATAACCGCTCTTGTTGATCGCCGCCACGTAGTTCTTGTCGAACAGGTTGTACACGTTGAGCTGCAGGTCGAAGTTGCGGTTGACCGGGTAGCTGGCCATCGCATCGAACACCCAGTAGCTCTCGGTATGGTCCGGCGTACCCACGGCACCGTCGGTGCCGCGCTTCATCTCGCCGTTGTAACGCGCACCACCGCCGACCGTCAGGTTGAATGGCAAGTGGTAGGTGCTCCACAGCGTGAACGCCTGCTTCGGCGTGTAAGCGAGGTCGGAGCTGCCGTCCTGCGAAACGTTGGTACCCGTCTCCACCTTCGCATTCATGGTGGTGAAGCCGGCGCTGATCGCCCAGTCGTCGGTGATCTTGCCCACGGCCGTGATTTCCACGCCGGTCACGCGCTTCTTTCCGATCTGGTAGTACAGCAGGTCGGTCGGATCCTGCACCAGGTCGTTGGTGACGGTGGTGCGGTACAGCGCGCCGGTCAGCAGCAGCTTGGAACCCAACAGGTCCCACTTCGTACCCACTTCGGCGGTCCGCGCCTTCTGCGGATCGAAGCTCGGGTTATCGGCGCTGTTGGTCGAGCTGGAGAGCGTGAGCGTATTGCCGCCCGGGGGCTGCTGCGACTGTGCGAAGTTCGCGTAGATGCTGCCGTTCGCCGCCGGCTTGTAGAGGATGCCGAGCTTGTAGTTCTTCAGGTTGTCGCTGGTCTTGGCATCCACGCCCGGCACGATGCTGCCCGTGGGCAGGCGACCGCAGGTCGGCCCGTTGCGCGCGCCGCAGACGACCAGGCTGTTGAAGTCGGTCTTGTAGTGATCCAGGCGAACACCCGCATTCACCTGCCACTGTTCGCCGAACTTGATCGTGTCGAAGAAGTACGCCGCAGCCGTGTTGGTCTTGCCGTAGCTGCTGGCGCCATTCTCGGCGTAGCGCAGGCCACGTACGTCGGAGTACGGCTTGTACAGGTTGGCGGCCGGCCAGGTGCTACCGGTGAGTGCGGCGATACCGACGGTCTTGGCCACTTCCTGGGTGAGCTCGATACCGGCGCTGATGTCATGCGTGACCGGGCCATCACCGATCGACGCCGTGACGTTGGTCTGGTTGGTGGCGATGCGGTTGGACTGGTGCTTGAAGGTCGGCGAGCTGCGCGCGATCGTCCAGGTGGAGGGATCGGTCGGGTTGGGCGTGAGCAGGTTGGCGGTGCTGCCCATGAACGAGGTCAGCAGGTAATCCTGCTGCGTACGGCCCCAGCGCGAGGTGTTGTGGATGGCGACCTTGTCGTTGAAATCGTGCTCGACGATGACGGTGAACAGGTCCTGGGTGTTGTTGTCGTGGTCCTGCGCTGTGCCGTAGAAGTTATCGGTATCGACCTTCGGGGCATCGTTGAGGAATGCGCGGGTGTCCGGGGAGGTGTAGCCCGGCAGGCCGATGGTGGGGATGCCGCCATCGGGTGTGTTGCGCTGCTTCACGTGCAGGTAATCGAGGTACACGCGGGTGGGCGTGCCCAGGCCGAACGCGAGCGAGGGTGCGATGCCCCAGCGGTTCTGCTCCACCTGGTCGCGGCCGGCGACGCCGCTGTTCTGCTTCAGCACGTTGAGGCGGAAGGCACCGGTATCGCCCATCTGGCGGTTGAGGTCGGCGGTGGCGCGCTCACGCGAACCGCTGCCGCCCTGCACGCTGCCGCTGATGCCGTTGCCGAGCACGGGCTGCTTAGTGACGAGGTTGATAGCGCCGGTGGGGGCCGTGCGGCCGTACTCGGTGCCGTCCGGACCCTTGGTGACTTCGACCTGTTCGATGTTGAACACATCGCGGGAGACGGTGCCCAGATCGCGCACGCCATCGACGAAGATGCTGCCGGAGGTGTCGAAGCCGCGCATGTAGATGGCATCACCGGTGTTGGTGGTGCCGTTCTCGCCGACGTAGAAGGTGCCAACGCCCGGGCTGTTGCGCAGGGCTTCGGTGAGGGTGGTGGCGCCTTGCTGCTGGATGAGTTCCTTGCCGATCACCTGGATGCTCTGGGTGGTATCGAGCAGGGACTGGGTGAACTTGGGCGAGGAGACTTTTTCGACGCGGTAGTCCGAGGAGCGGTCGGCTTCGACCTGCATGCCGGGGAGGGCCTGGGCGTCGTTCACCTTGGCTTGCTGGGGCGGCGCATCGGCGGCAGCAGCGGTGTGGGCGAGGGTGAGGAGGACGGCGGCACCGACGGTGCGCGCGGCGGGCACGGGGTGCTTGCGGCTCTTGATGTGGGCCATGGACGCTTTCCTTGGAGGGGCATTTGGAAAAGGTTTGGGCTGCCGCAGGCACGAGCGGACCCGCGCAGGCCGGTGGCCCGCGGTGGGAAGTGGCTCGGGTTGTCCCTAGTAAACGCAGGGTGCGACACCTACAGAACGCGTATCGTAAAGAGAATGAGAACGAGTTGCAATTACTTCGTGTATATCATCGATGGGATGTGCAGGAGCGCGCTTGCGCGCGATAAGCCGACGGAGCGGGGAAGCAGCTCGCCTTCGGCCTCGCGCCAGTGAAGCGGTTCATTCGCTTTCGCGAATGCATGTGACCAGCGGCTTGCGCCGCCTCGTGCTGGTGGGCGTGAGGCCGAGAGCCGTCGGTGCCCACCCTCGCTGCTCAGACAGGTCCTCCGCGTTCGTACCGGAGTGCGCCTGCGGCGCATATGTACTTAATTGGCCTACGGCCGCTCTCTTGTGCGGAACTCGCCTCGAGGGTGGGCACCGACGGCTCTTTTGACCCATGAGGTTGGGTGGTGGGAGAGCCGGTGCGTTGTCTGCGGGTTGATCGGTGCGGTCGGGCATGTGCGGGCGGACAGCGGCTTCGTCCGCTGACAGGGGCAGTCGTGTGGCGTGCATCGGCAAACGCGGTGTTGTGGCAGCGTTTGCCGATCGTCGCGCGGTGATGCGTTATGGCGTCACCGCTGCGTAGGTTGATCGCGTGCAAGCACGCTCCCACACGAGCCTGGTCCATCCATTCATACGATTGCGATACCGCCCGGTAGGAGCCCACCCTGTGGGCGACATCTTGTCGCCAGGCGCGCAGGCCCTGCGGCGGTGTCGCGAAAGCTGTCGGCCACAGGGTGGCCTCCTACAAGGGCATGGCCGCACAAAATGCGAGTTCGCCCGCACGCCATCTCATGGGTGAAGAGAGCCGTCGGTGCCCACCCTCGAGGCGAGTTCCGCACAAGAGAGCGGCCGTAGGCCAAATAGGTACATATGCGCCGGAGGCGCACTCCGGTACGAACGCGGAGGACCTGTCTGAGCAGCGAGGGTGGGCACCGACGGCTCTCGGCCTCACGCTCACACGGGTGAGGCGGCGTAAGCCGCTAGTTACATGCATTCGCGAAAGCGAATGAACCGATTCGCTAGCGCGAGGCCGAAGGCGAGCCCGCCTGAACGCAACAACGAAAAAGGCGCCGCATTCGCATGCGGCGCCTTGGTTTAACGCAGAGCTGGTTCGCTAACGCGAGTTACCAGATCTTCACCTGCTTGTCGCCCTCGCGGATCATCTTCGAACCAGGCTTGCACTGGAACGCCGTCGCGAACGACTCCATGTTCGACGGGGCGCCGATCGCGCGCAGCGATGCCGGTGCGTGCGGATCCACGTTCAGGTACAGCATCGCCTGCTTCTCGCGGACGCTGCCGCGCCACACGCGTGCCCAGTTCAGGAAGAAGCGCTGGTCCTGCGTATAGCCGTCGATCTTCTCGTTCGCTTCCTGCGGGTTCTTCTTCAGCGCCTCCTGCAGCGCGTCGTACGCCACGTTCAGGCCGCCCAGGTCAGCGATGTTCTCGCCCAGGGTCAGCTTGCCGTTCACGTGCAGGTCCGGCTTGTCCTTGATCGGCGCGTACTCGTTGAACTGGTTGACCAGCTTCGCGGTGCGCTCATCGAACTTGGTGCGGTCTTCCTTGCTCCACCAGTTCTTGTTGTTACCTTCGCCATCGAACTGGCTGCCCTCGTCATCGAAGCCATGGCTGGCTTCATGGCCGATCACCGCGCCGATACCGCCGTAGTTGATCGCGTCATCACCGTTGGCATCGAAGAACGGCGGCTGCAGGATCGCGGCAGGGAAGTTGATCGTGTTGTCGGTCGGGTTGTAGTACGCGTTCACCGTCTGCGGGGTCATGCCCCAATCCAGGCGGTCGGTCGGCTTGCCGATCTTCGCGATGTCGTAGTGGTAGTTGAACTTGCTGGCCGCTTCCACGTTACCGAAGTAATTGGTGCCCGACACTTCCAGGCCCGACCAGTCGCGCCACTTGTCCGGGTAGCCGATCTTCGGCAGGAAAGTGTTCCACTTGGCGATGGCCTTCTGCTTGGTCTCGTCGCTCATCCAGTCGAGCTTCTCGATGCGCGCCTTGAGGGCGTTGCGCACGTTGTCGACCAGCTCGTTCGCGCGCTGCTTCGCTTCCGGCTTGAACACCTTGGCCACGTACAGCTGGCCCAGGCCCTCACCCATCGACGAGTTCACGGTGCCCAGCACGCGCTTCCAGCGCGGCTTCTGCTGCGGCTGGCCGGCAAGGGTCTTGCCGTAGAAATCGAACTTGTTGTCCTGGAAGTTCTTCGACAGGTAGGGGGAGGCGCTGTCGATGGCGTGGAAGCGCAGGTACGCCTGCCACGTGCTGACCGGGGTGCTGGCCAGCATCTTGTCGAACTGGGCAAAGAACTTCGGCTGCGACAGCGAGAAGCCCTTGTCGATCGTCACGCCCTGGGCGGCGAAGAACTTCTCCCAGTTGAAGTGCGGGGTGATCTTGTCCGCGTCCTTCACGGAAACGAAGTGGTACTGGTTTTCCGGCGCACGCAGTTCCACCGGTGCCAGCGAGGCCGCGGCCAGCTGGGTTTCGAACTTCATGATGTCATCGGCCTGCTTCTTCGCATCGGCATCGGCGACGCCGGCGAGCGAGAGGGTCTTGGCGATGTAATCGACGTAAGCCTTGCGGTTATCCGCCTGCTTGGGGTCGGTGTAGTAATCCTTGGTCGGCAGGCCCAGGCCATCCTGCTGCGCGTAGCCGATCTGGACCTTGGCGTTCTGGAAATCCGCGCCCGAGCCAAAGCCGAACACGTAGCCATTGCCGTCGTTGAAGCTGGCATCCAGGAAATCGGCGATGTCCTGCGGGGTCTTCAGCGCATCGATCTTGGCCAGTTCCGGCTTGAGCGGATCGACGCCCGCCTTCTCGATGGCGGCCTCGTCCATGCCCGAGCGGTAGATCAGGCCGATTTTCTGCTCGATCGAGCCAGCCTTGGCGCTATCGGCGCCCTTGTCGGCGGCATCGACGATGTCGTGCTGGGTGTTGAGGCTGTTTTCAGCCAGCTGGTCGAACGCGCCCCAACGGGTGCGGTCTTCCGGGATCGGGTTGGCGGCAACCCACTTGCTGTTGACGAAGCCGTTGAAGTCGTCGCAGGCGTTGATGCCGGTATCCAGGTCGGCAATGTCGAAGCTGGGCTTGGCCGGCGCGGCGGCCGCGGCCGGGGCGGTGCTGGCGGCAGCGGGCGTGTTCGCAGCCGGTGCGGCGGTGTCGGCATCGTTTTGCTTGCTGCAGGCGGTGCCGGCGAGCGCGACGCTCAGCGCCAGCGCGAGCGGCTTCAGGTACTGCTTGGTCATGGATATCCCTCAGTGGATGGTCATCAAACGGCACTCCCCGGCGCCGCCCCCGCCCGAGGATAGTCCCTGCGCGGCCCGGAAGGGGCCGACCGTGACGAAAGTCATGGTTTGAGAAAAAACTCAGCAGAGGGGTCGTTTTGTCCTGCGCCTGTCATAACAGGTTCCTACGCTCCCCCTGACCGCATGACAGGGGATGCGGCCTCTAGCCAGTCGGCGTTACAACCACCGAGGAGCCACTGTCATGCGCAAGATCCTGGCCGCAGGCATCGCCTGCGTGCTGTCCCTATCGGCCGCCACGTTGGTGGTCGCCCAGCAAAATTCCCCGGCGGACGCCGCAAGCAGCGCGCTCGGGTTTGGCTGGGGCCACGGCGGGCACGGCAACGACCCGCGCACCGCCACGCCCATCAAGCACATCGTGGTGATCTTCCAGGAGAACGTCTCCTTCGATCACTACTTCGGAACGTATCCGTATGCCGCCAACGGGCGTGGCGAACCGACGTTCTATGCCCGCCCGTTCACTCCGGGTATCAACGGGCTGGACCGCAAGCTGCTGACCAATAACCCGAACGCGAAGAACAGCGCCAATGCCGATGCGGCCATCAACCCGTTCCGGCTGACCCGCGCGCAGGCGGCCACGGCCGACCAGGACCACGGCTACACCTCGGAGCAGCGCGCCTTCCACGGCGGCAAGATGGACCTGTTCCCGCTCTACACCGGCCACGGTGAAGCGCTGCCGGGCGGTGAGGCCTCGGAAGAGGGCAAGGGCCAGGTCATGGGCTACTACGACGGCAACACCGTCACCGCCTTCTGGAACTATGCCCAGCATTTCGCCATGAGCGATAACAGCTACGGCACGGTATTCGGCCCGTCCTCGCCAGGTGCGATCAACCTGGTTTCCGGCCAGACCGCCGGCGTGATCGATACGCTCAACGGCACCGGCGCAGAAACCGATGATGGCCACGGTGGCCTGACGATGATCGGCGATCCGGACCCGATCGGTGACGTGTGCTCGTCGCCGACATCGAACCAGGCGACCATGGGCGGCCGCAACATTGGCGACCTTTTGAACGATCGCAACATCACCTGGGGCTGGTTTCAGGGTGGCTTTGACCTCACCCGCACCAATGCCGATGGCAGCACGGGTTGTGCGCGTCGCACGCTCTCGGCGGTGACCAACACCAATTCGAACGACTACAGCCCGCACCACCAGCCGTTCCAGTACTACCCGTCGACGGCCAACCCGACCCATGCCCGCCCGACCTCGGTGGCGACGATCGGCAAGACCGATGCCGCGAACCACCAGTATGACATCGAGGATTTCTACGATGCGCTGGATGCGGGCAACCTGCCGGCGGTGAGCTTCCTGAAGGCCTCTGCGTATCAGGACGGCCACGCGGGTTACTCCGATCCGCTGGATGAACAGGCTTTCGTAGTAAAGGTGATCAACGCCCTGCAGCAGAGCGGCGAGTGGAAGGACACCGCCGTGGTCATCGCGTATGACGACTCCGATGGCTGGTACGACCACCAGGATCCGCCGCACGTGCACGGCTCGACGGGTACCACGGATGCGCTCGACGGCGATGGCGTCTGCAAGGGCCGCACCGTACTGCCGGGCATCGATGGCAAGACGCCGGCGATGGGCCGCTGCGGCTTTGGTCCGCGCCTGCCGTTGCTGGTGGTCTCGCCGTGGGCCCGCGACAACTTCGTGGACCACAGCGTGACGGACCAGAGTTCGATCACCCGCTTCATCGAGGACAACTGGCTCGAAGGCAAGCGCCTGGGTGGCGGTTCCAGCGATGCCACGGCAGGCCGTATCGACTCGATGTTCGATTTCTTCCTGCCGCGCCTGTTCGAGCGCAAGCTGATCCTGGACGAGAAGACCGGCCAGCCTGCCGGGTGGCCGTACGGAAACAAGCATGGCTGATCGCCGTCGTTTCCTGAAGACGGTGGGTTGCGCGGCTGCGGCGGGATGGATCCCGTCGCGGCTTTTTGCACACGACATGAAGCATATGCAGGCCGCTCCGGCGGGAAAGGTTGGTAACGACCTGTGCATGCATGCCATGGGCGATAGCACGCACATGCCGGGCCTGGTCGATCCGGCGAAGCTGGCGGCCTTTGTCGATCCACTGCCCATCCCGCCGGTGTTGCGCCCCGAGCCGGGCAAGCTGCTCACCGTGCGCATGGCTGCGAGCAGCCAGAAGCTGCATCGCGACCTGCCGCCCACCGAACTGTGGACGTACAACGGCAGCTACCCGGGCCCGACGATCGAGGCGCGCAGTGGCCAGGCCTTCGATGTGGCATGGGACAACGCACTGCCCACGAAACACTTCCTGCCGGTGGATCACAACATCTGCGGCGCGGAAGCCGACAAGCCCCTCGTCCGTGCGATCACCCACCTGCATGGCGCGAAGGTGCCGCGCAAGGATGATGGCTACCCGGAGGATTGGTACGTGCCGGGGAAATCCCGTCGCCACCATTACCCGAATGCGCAGGAGGCAGCTACGCTTTGGTATCACGACCATGCGATGGGCATTAACCGGCTGAACATGTACGCCGGCCTCATGGGCCTGTACCTGCTGCGCGATGAGCACGAACGCTCGCTCGGCCTGCCTTCGGGCGAGTTCGAATTACCCCTGGTGATCGCCGACCGCTGGCTGCGTGAGGATGGCCGGCTGTATTACCCCGATTCCGGCGACGCCAGCGCACCGTGGGTGCCGGAAGTGTTCGGCAACCTGACCCTGGTCAACGGTGCGATCCTCCCGCGTGCCGATGTGCAGCCGCGCCGCTACCGCCTGCGCGTCGTCAACGCGGCGAACGGGCGCTTCTACCATCTGCGTTTCAAGGATGGCCGGCCATTCCAGGTGATTGGCTCCGACCAGGGCCTGCTCGCTGCGCCGGCCACGCTGCGCGCCATCTTCCTTGCCCCGGGCGAACGCGCCGATATCGTGGTCGATTTCGCCACGACGCGTGGCGGCACGGTGGAGCTGATGAACGATGCGCTGCCGCTGATGCGCTTCGCAGTGGGGCAGGGCCAGGTGAAGGACGATAGCCGCGTGCCGGATGCGCTGCGCGACGTCACGCGCTTCACTGAGGCGAGTGCGGCGAAGACGCGCGAGATGACGCTGGACGAGTACAGCGATTGCGTCGCTACACCCATGCTGATGCTGCTCAACGGCAAGCGCTGGCAGGATCCGGTGACCGAGACGGTGAAGCTGGGCGCCACCGAGATGTGGAACCTGGTGAACCTGACCGAGGATACCCACCCGGTGCACCTGCACCTGGTGCGCTTCCAGATCCTCGACCGGCGCCCTTACGACGTCGACGAGTACATGGAAAAGAAAACCATTCGTTATGTCGGGCCCGCGCAGCCCCCGCCGCCGCACGAGCAGGGCTGGAAGGATGTGGTGCAGGCCTACCCCGGCATGGTGACGCGCATCGTGGCGACGTTCGATGGCTACGCGGGGCGCTACGCGTGGCACTGCCACCTGGCCGAGCACGAGGCCAACGAGATGATGCGGCCGTTCGAGGTGGTTGCCTGACGAGGACCGTAACCGTAGGAGCCCACCCTGTGGGCGACAGCTTTCGCGAAAAGGCATCAGGCCCTGCTGCCGCAATGCGAAAGCTGTCGCCCACAGGGTGGGCTCCTACACGGGCTATTTGATCTGCTGTAGCGCGGCGTTGTCGAGGCGCAGTATGGGGTAGGCGCCTACCTTCTGCGCGGTGTACCACGGGCTGCGTTCGAAGAAGAACGACAGGCGTGCACGCGGGCTTTTGGCAAAGGCAGGGTCGGCCGCTACCTTTGCATCGAACTCGGTCTTCAGGGCCGGGTCCTGCGCGATCATCTTGCGCGCGAGGGCTTCCATCACCCGCGGCTCGCCGTATTCCTTCGGTTCGAAGATCGCATCGAGGTATCCCCAGCGCAACATCGAATCGGGCGCCCGCGCATCCAGCAGGTTCGCGGCCAGCACGGCGTCCGCATTATCGGCGCGCACGATGACGGTGCCCGCGGGCAGGGTCATCGCCGTGGTCGCGGGCGTGATGGTGACATCGCGCAACATGTGGCGGCCTTCGAACGGCTTTTCCGCCCACGTAGGGTTGGTAAGCGTGTCCTGCGTGGCGGCTACCTTCACGGCGGCATGCGTCGTCGTGTACGGGATATGGTGAGCATCGAGCCGGGCAATGACCTCGGTCCACTGCGCCGGGATGGCCCACGCCGCAGGGAGTGGTGCGGCCACATCGGGCTGCAGGTCCAGCCAGCTCTGGATCGCGTAGGTCTTTTTCTCTGTCGGGTCGTACTGGATCCATGTATCGCCGGAGATATCGCTCTTCGTCTGGGTGAAGGCAAAGCCCTTCAGCGTGAACGGCTTGGGCGTCGGATCGGCCTTGAACGTGACCGGTACAGAGGCATCGGCATGGGCGGCGAGTGACGACGCCCAAGTGTCGGCGTCCTTCGACGCCTTCAGCAGCGCGGCGGGGTCCTTGTTGATGTTGCCGAGTACCGCGCGCACCACATCGTACGTACCCTGCACGCGAACCTGGTACGGCTTAAGCATGTGCGTCTCGATCAACAGGCCCGCGCGATTGCGGATCGCCGCGTAGCCGGTGGAGAAGCGCGGGCCGGAGCCGAAGTTCTCGATGCCCTGGGTCGGATCCCGGCCGTCCTTGAATTCCAGGTAGGGCGACGCGAGGTGGCCCATCTTCTCGTAGGCCGGGATTGCTTCGCCTTCGATCACGGCCTTCTGCCACGCCGTGACGGAGGGCGGCAGCTTGTGCGCGTCCTCGGTGTAGTAGGTCAAGTCGTACTGGTAGTCGGCACCATCGGTGGTGTGGATATCGATGAGCAGGTCGGGCTGCCAGGTATTCCACAGTTGCAGCCAGGCGCGCGTCTCCGGCGCATCGGCTTTCACGTAATCGCGGTTGAGGTTGAGGTACTGCGACTGCCCGCGGAACCCCATCTCATCCGGGCCGTTCTGGTTGATGCGGAAGTAAGGGCCGGAGTTCTCGTGGCCATCCACGCTGTACACCGGGATGAACACGAGCACGGCGTGGTCGAGCAGGTGGGCCAGCTTGCCGGTCACGGCAAAGTCACGCAGCAGCATCAGCCCCGCATCCTTGCCCTCGATCTCACCCGGGTGGATGCCCGCCTGCAGCAGCACGATGGGCTTGCCGGCGGCGTGTGCCTTCTCCGGCGTCAGGTCGCCATCCTTTGCCGCGACCACGACGGTCATGGGCCGGCCTTCCGGCGTGGTGCCGAAGGTCTGCATGGTGACGGTGCCGTGCGAAGCATCGACTACCCGGTGCAGGTAGGCCAGGGTATCGGCGTAGGAGGGCGTGGTGTGGAAGCCCGAAGCCTCGGCCGGGGTGATCCAGGCATCCTTCGCGTGGAGCGTGAAAGGGGCGGCGGCGAGCAGGGCAAGGAAAAGGCGTGTGGCGCGCATGGAACCTTCCGGGACGGGGAATCCGGCCATTGTGTGATTTTTTTCCGCGCCGGGCGAATCATGGGGGAAAGAGGAGGGGCCATGAGCGACGAAGGACGCCGACGACAATGTGAGGCCTTGCTGCACGAGCACCGGCGGATCGTGTTCAAGGTGGCGGCCGTCTACGCGCGTGACGCCGATGACCGGCAGGACCTTGCGCAGGACATCGCATTGCAGGTGTGGCGCTCGTTCGGCAGCTATGACCCGGCGCGCCCGTTCGCGACGTGGATGTACCGGGTGGCGTTGAACGTTGGCCTGTCGCACGCGCGGCGCGAACGGGAGAAGCCGGCCATGCTGGGCGCCGACGCACTCGATGCCCTGGAAGGCGGCATGCCCATCACCGAGCCGGACGAGCGCCTGGCGCAACTGGCCCGGGCGATCGAGGCACTGGAGCCGTTGGAACGCGCACTGGCCCTGTTGTACCTGGAGGAGCTGCCTTACGCCGAGATCGCTGCCGTGCTGGGCCTTAGCGAAACCAACGTGGGTACGCGTATCGCGCGCCTGAAGCAGCGCCTGTGCCGGCAGCTTGCCGGCCCGGCGCCGGTTGAAAAGGGAGTGCCGCATGGAACTTGATGAACTGAAAGAGGGTTGGGCGATCCTGGATCGGCGCCTGTCGGCGCTGGAGGTCTCGCTGGTTGCCGGGCGGGCCGTCTCCGGCGTGCGTTCGGAGCTGCGTCCGCTGCGCTGGGGCCAGGCCATGCAGGCCGTACTGGGAGCCGGCTTGGCCCTGGCAGCCGGATCGTTCTGGGTCGATAACCGCGATGCCACAGGGCCGCTGGTGGCCGGGCTGCTTTTGCATGCCTATGGCATCGCCATGATCGTGGCGGCAGCGCGCAACCTGGTGCTTGCCGCCCGCGCCACCGAGACCGCACCGGTGCTCACGCTGCAGAAGCGGGTGGCCGAACTGCGGGCCTGGCGGATTCGCGAGGGCTATTGGTTTGGCGTCGTGGGGTGTTTCATGTGGGTGCCGATGCTGGTCTGGGGGTTTGCATGGCTGGGCGTGGATATCGTGGCTGCGCGCCCTGTCTTCATGGCGTTCAATGTGTTGGCGGGGTTCCTTTGCCTTGGCGGCTTCCTCTTCCTTTCCCGGTATATCAAGGCGCCCGAAGGCGGTTCGGTGCGGCGGGCCGGTGAGCGGCTCGAGGAGCTTGCCCGTTTCACGGACGGTGGCCCCGTGTAAGGAGGCGCTAAGCTGGCCCTATCGATAATCTGCAGCGTCCCTCATTCCAAGGCCATGCCCGCGTGCACATCCTCCTCGTCGAAGACGATGCCCAGCTGGGTGATGCCATCCGCCGTGCGCTGGAGCGGCTGGCACACACCATTACCTGGCTGCGCGATGGCGAGGAAGCGCTGGTGGCGCTGCGTGAGCAGGAGGCCGACCTCGTACTGCTGGACCTGGGCCTCCCCGGCCGCGACGGGCTGGATGTGCTGACCGAGGCACGCCGCCTGCGCGTGACCACGCCGGTGATCGTGATGTCCGCGCGCGACCAGCTCGATGCGCGCATCCAGGTGCTGGATGCGGGCGCGGACGATTACCTGGTCAAGCCGTTCCACCTGGATGAACTGGCGGCACGCATCCGCTCGCTGTCCCGCCGCGCGCGCGGCGAGGCGGTGAACCGGCTTGAGGCGGGCGCGCTCAGCCTCGACCTCGGCACGTTCGACGTAACCTGGCGTGGTGGCAAGGTCGACCTGACGCGGCGCGAGTTCGCCTTGCTGCAGGCCCTGATGGAACGGGCAGGGCGGATCGTTCGCCGCGAAGCCTTGGAAACCACGCTCTATGGCCCCGATAACGCGGTGAGCACCAGTGCCCTCGAGGTGCTGGTCCACGCGTTGCGCCGCAAGCTGAGCCCTGAAGCAATCCAGACTGTGCGTGGCTTCGGCTACATGGTGCCGCGGGAACCGACGTGAGGTCACTGAGCCTCCGTTCGCGTTTGCTGCTGCTCATCATCGGCGTGCTCGCCGCGGTGTTACTGCCGCTCGGCATCCTGAGCGCACAACGCACGCTCGAAGAGGTGGATGAACTATCGGACGGCCGCCTCGCCCAGGCGGCGCGGACGCTCGAGGTGCTGGTCAACCGCATTGGCGTGGAGCAGTTGCGTGAGCAACGCACGGCGCGCCTGCTGGTCCCCAGTGTCTCCAACCATCCGCCCGAACTGATGGTGCAGGGGCGCACCTATGAATCCGAAGTCGGGTTCCAGGTGTTCGACCGCGATGGCACCTTGCTCATGGCGACGGAGAACCTTTCGGGCGTGCCGCGCACCCACGTGCCCGATGGCCAGTTTGAAGACATTAACCATGGCCGCTACACCTGGCGGGTCTTCACGCTGATCATGGAAGAGCAGGGCATCACGATACGCGCGGGCGAACGTTACGATAGCCGCCACGAGATCACCCACGCCTTGTGGCTGGAGCATGGCCTGCCCACGCTGCTGGGCCTGCCCCTGCTTGCCCTGTTGGTGGGGTGGGCCATCCGCCGCGGCCTCGGCCCGCTGGAGGACCTGGCCCGCGCGCTCGCCGAGCGCGAACCGGGGAGCCGGGAGCCCATCCACCTCGCCGATGCGCCGGAAGAACTGAAGCCGGTGATGGCGGCGTTGAACGACCAGATCTTCCGGCTGGAGAGCGCGCTGGAACGTGAGCGGCGGTTCAGCGCGGATGTCGCGCACGAACTGCGGACGCCGCTGGCGTCGACGATGATCAACCTCGAGAACGCGCTTGCTTCCGCGCGCCCCGACGAGGCCCAGGCGGCGCTCGAGGCTGCGCGTGAGTGCCTGGTGTCGCTCGCGCGCCGTACGGAGCAGTTGCTGGCGCTTGCGCGCCTGGAAGCGGGCGCGGCATCGGGCCCGAGGGCCCGCGTGGAACTGGCCGCGCTGGCTCTCGACGTAGTCGAGGAACTCTCCCCGATCATCGCGCGCGGGAATGTCGAGCTTTCGATCGAGCGGCTGGACGATGGCCTGGTGGTCGAGGGTTACCCGGTGGCGCTGGGTGCCTTGCTGCGCAACCTGCTCGACAATGCGTTCCGCCATGTCCCGGCAGGGGGCCAGGTCGCGCTAAGCATCGAGCGCCGCGATGGCCACGCGGTGGTGGAGGTGGTGGACGATGGCCCGGGCATTCCCGCGGAGCGCCGCGCCGGCATGTTCGGTCGTTTTCAGCGGGGCGCGGATACGCACGGCACGGGCTACGGCCTTGGCCTGTCCATCGTGCAGCGCGCAGCGGAATTGCATGGCGCCTCGGTCGAGCTGCTCGATCGCGACGCGGGGCGTGGCCTGCGGGTGGTCGTGACGCTCCCCGTGCAGGGCTGAAGCCGGTAGGAGCCCACCCTGTGGGCGACATCTTTCGCGACAAGGCTGCAGGCCATGATGCGGAGAGGCGAAAGATGTCGCCCACAGGGTGGGCTCCTACATGTCTTTTATTTCCTGGGCGTGGCGATGGCGCCGATCAGATCCTTGCCTTCGCCGCGCACGAGGTGGGGATACTTCAGGCCGCCGTGGTAATCCACCTTCACGGTCTGGTAGTCATCCACGTTCTTCACCAGGAACTCGATCGGCGTGGTCGTGTTCTTCGCATCGGCCACGGCATCCTTCAGCACCTGGCCCGAGAAGTCCTTGCCGTTCACGGCGACGATGGTGACACCCGGGACGAGGCCTGCCTTCGCGGCGACGCCTTCCCACTGCGCATCGCGCACTTCACCCTTGTCCGATACGGTAATGCCGAGCGAGTAGGCAAGGTTGATCGCCTTGCGCAGGGATTCCTGGGTCTTCGCGAACTCGCTCGGCTTGTCATCGAACGCCAGCTTCCACCCGCCGCCTTCGATACCCTTCTCCGGCATGGTATCGCCCGTGTAATCCAGGCGTTCACGCAGGAACTTCGCCCAGTCGTACGGCTGCACGTCGTTGAGCGTCTTCACCACGTCGTCGAAGGTGTAGGTCTTGGGTACATAGCTGCCGCTATCCATGCCGAAGAAGGCCTTGGCGAACTCATCCAGCGTGTGCTTGCCGCCGGAAAGGTCGCGGATCTTCGTATCCACGTCCAGCCACAGCATCTGGCCTTCCGGGTAGTAATCCGAACTACGGCGGAAGTTGACCCAACCGGACGAGCCACGCGACGAGAGCGGGATGCCATCGGCCGTATCCTGCAGCGAACGCCACTGGCGGCCGGTGCGTGCGCCCATGTCCGCCGCGATCGATGCGAGCGAATCACGCCACTGGTCGGTGGTCCAGATGCCCGAGCGCGCGGTGAGCACGCCCGCCCAGTAATCCGTCATGCCTTCGTACACCCACAGCAGGTCGTCCTGCATCGGCTCGGTGAACGTCGGGGTCCACAGATCGGCAGGTCGGCGGAACTTGCCGTTCCACGAATGGATGTATTCGTGGGGCAGCAGCGTGCCCGCGGCAGCGTGCACCTTCGGGTCGGTCAGGAAGTTCGCGAACAGGCGATCGTCGCTGGACTGGTGGTGCTCAAGGCCGAAGTGGCCCGTGTGGTCCGACACGACCAGCAGGAAATCATAGTGGCCATAGTGGTGCGCACCGAACAGCTTGTTCGCCTGCACTACCAGGTTACGCTGCGGCGCGATCTGCTTGTCAGTGATCTTCACGCTTTCCGCGGTCTCGCCGACGATATCCAGGTGCACCGGTACGGACTGGCCGGGCGCAAGGTCTACCCGGTTGAAGTACTGGCCGGCGATCAGCGGCGAATCCACGAAGTTCTCGTAGCTCACCGGCTTGAACTTAACCGTGTCGCCATCCTGCGATGCGGTCTCCAGCGCAGTGGCGAACTTCCAGCCGGCAGGCAGCTTCACCGTCGGCTCGATCATGATCTGGCTGGTGTAGTAGCCGGCGGGGTAGAACGAGACCTCGTTGAACTCCAGCGGGATGTAATGCGGCGTGGCCGAGTCCAGGTAATCGAAGCTCAGGTCGAGCTTGTCCACGCCCTCGGGCACGTCGACGTGGAACGCGAACATCTCTTTCAGGTCGCGGCGCCACAGGATCTTCTTGCCATTCGCGGTGATCTGCAGGCCGGCCACATTGGCCAACGGGCCGCTGGGGCCGTGCTCGCCCGGGATCCATTTCGGGTAATACAGGATGGCATGGCCCGCGGAAACCGGGATGCTCTCCTTCACATGCAGCAGGTGCCGGGCCTGGTCGGTCAGGTCCACGGTGACGGACAGGTTGCCCTTGTAGGGCTGGTTCACCGGGGCGGGAAGATCCTGCGCGAACGCGGAAGGGGCGGCGATAGCGAGCGCAAGGGCGGAGGCGAGCGAGGCACGGCGAAGGGCAAGACGCATGGGGCGGATCCCGGCGGCGGATGAAGCCCCGATGGTGGAACGGCTGGCACCGGCGACGTATATGCCAGAGGTCACGGGCGTTTGAAACGGGGGGCTTCGGCGGGGGCCTCCGCGCCGCTACGATGGCAGGCATGAAAGCTCCCACCCTCCGGCGCATCCTCAACGCCTGGCCGCCCTTCCTGTTTGCCGGCATCCGCGTCGTGCGGTTCGACGATTACCGCTACGCGAAGGTGAAGCTCAAGCTCGCCTGGTATAACCGCAATTACGTGCGGACCCAGTTTGGCGGCAACCTGTTTTCCATGACCGATCCGTTCTGGATGATCATGGTGCTGAAGAGCCTGGGTAACGACTACATCGTGTGGGACCAGGCCGGCGAGATCCGCTTCGTGGCACCTGGCCGTGAAGACGTCTATGCGGAATTCCGCGTGGAAGACGCCATGCTCGAAGAGATCCGTGCCGAGTGCGCGGATGGGCAGAAGCACCTGCGCTGGTTCGATACCGATATCCGGACGGCGTCGGGCGAGCTCATCGCCACGGTGCGCAAGCAGTTGTATGTGAGGAAGAAGAAGCCCAAGGGGTGACGTAAGCCCTTGCGCCTGCCAGTATCGATGACCGGGACAACCACGGGATATCGATCGATGGGTGACGCCGTAACGAGCCGCCGCGCCTTCCTGCGCGCTTCCGCCATGGGCACGCTGGCCTCTTTCGTACCGCTGGCCGCGGCCTCGGGCGCCCCAGGCACCCCGCGCACGACAGGCGGAGCAACGCCCGGCAAGGTCGCGCCTGCCGCGCCGATGTTCCCGCCAGCGCCGCTGGCGCCCCAGCCGCTGCAGCTCCTCCCCGCCGGCTCGATCGCACCGGCGGGTTGGCTCCGCCGCCAGTTACAGGTCCAGGCCGATGGCCTTGGTGGCCATGTTGACGAGACCTGGCCCGATCTTGGCCCCGAGAGCGGTTGGCTCGGCGGCAAGGGCGAATCGTGGGAACGTGGCCCGTACTTTCTCGATGGCCTGCTCCCGCTGGCCTGGCAGCTCGATTCAGCGCCGCTGAAAGCCAAGGCGCAGCGCTTCATCGACTGGACGCTCGGTAGCGCGCAGCCCAACGGCATGTTCGGCCCGCGCAGCAACAACGACTGGTGGCCGCGCATGGTGATGCTGAAGGTGCTCGCGCAGTACCAGGAGCTCACCGGCGATGCCCGGGTCATGCCGTTCATGACGAACTACTTCCATTACCAGCTCCAGGCCATGCCCGAGCGCCCCCTGCGCGATTGGGGCCGCATGCGCTGGCAGGACGAAGTGGCCGTGGTGCTGTGGCTCTACACACGCACGCAGGACCCGAAGCTGCTGGAGCTGGCGCACCTGCTGAAGAAGCAGGGCTACGACTGGCAGGGCATGTTCGCCAACTTTCCGTTCAAGGAGAAGGTGGACGTGAAGGCGCTGGAAGCGAAGATGCATAACGGCGGCGACGTGTTCATGGTCGACGACGGGCTGCAGGTGCATGGCGTGAACAACGGCCAGGCGCTGAAAGCGTCGCCGGTATGGTCGCTGGTATCGCGCAGCGCGGACGATCGCGCCGCCATCCATCACCAGCTCGCGATGCTCGATACCTACCACGGCCTGCCGAATGGCATGTTCTCGTGCGACGAACACCTTGCCGGGCGCAGTCCGTCGCAGGGCGTGGAACTCTGCACCGTGGTCGAGGCGATGTACTCGCTGGAGATGTCGCTGGCGATCACGGGCGATGCCACGCTTGGCGATCGCATTGAACGCATCGCGTACAACGCGCTGCCCGGCACCTTTACCGACGACATGTGGGCCCACCAGTACGACCAGCAGCCCAACCAGGTGGAGGTAAGCCTGCACCGCCGCCCGTGGACCACGAATGGTCCCGAGGCCAATATCTTCGGCCTCGATCCGCACTTCGGCTGCTGCACCGCGAACTTCCACCAGGGCTGGCCGAAGCTGACAGCCTCCCTGTGGATGGCGACCAGCGATCGCGGGCTGGCCGCCACGGTTTACGCGCCGTGCCATGTTTCGACGGTCGTGCGCGATGTGCCGGTGGCGATCGATCAGGCGACCGATTACCCGTTCCGCGGGGATATAGCGATCACGCTCACGCCGGAGCACCCGCTGGCGTTTCCTCTCCGCCTGCGGATTCCCGCGTGGTGTAAAAAGCCATCCATCTCGGTGAACGGCGAAGCCGTCGCGGTGAAGGCCGACGCGGGGTTCCACACGATCGAGCGCACCTGGAGGCGGGGTGACCGGATCGCCTTGTCGTTCCCGGCTGAGGTAATCACCGAGCGCGGTTTCAATCAGGCGGTGACGTTCACCCGGGGTCCTTTGGTGTTTTCGCTGCCTATCGGCGAGGCGTGGGTGAAGTGGCGCCCGCGTGGCCTGACCAACGACTGGCAGGTCTATCCCACCACCGCGTGGAACTACGGCGTAGGCGTTGAAGCGAAGGCCGAGGAACACCCGATTGGCGCGCGTCCGTTCGCAGGCGCATCACCGGCCGTCACATTGAGCGTGCGTGGCAGGCCGGTGGCGTGGAAGGCAGAGGAGGGGGCTGCGGATCCCGTACCTGAGAAAGTGGTGGTCACCGACGAACCGGAAACGACGTTGAAACTGGTGCCTTACGCGGGCGCGAAACTGCGTATCACCGCCTTCCCCCCACTGGCATAACCGCCGCTCTTGCAGGAGCGCGCTTGCGCGCGATGGACGTCGCCGCGAGCACCCATCGCGCGCAAGCGCGCTCCTGCAGGAAGCGATGAACCGCGGTACGCCATCAACACAGGCCTGGCTTACCGCCCGAGCCAGCGGGAGACGAACGCCTCACCGCGCAGCGCCGCGTGTACGGCGTCCACCAGCTCATCGCCCGCTGCTGCCTTGATGACGAAGCCCCGCCCCACGGCCAGCGCATGGCGGACGATCTCAGGGTCGTCGTGGACGCTGACGAATACCACGGGCAAGCCCGGCAGTGAGCGAACCAGGTGGCTGGCGGCCTCGATGCCATCCATGCCCGGCATGCCGATGTCGGTGACGACCACGTCCGGGCGCAGCCGCGAGGCAAGCGTGACCAGCGATTCGCCATCGGTGACGGCGGCGAGGAGATCGAACTCGGCCGCCAGCAACCCGGCGATCACGCGAGCGATCGTCGGGTGGTCTTCCGCCAGCACGAGGGTAGGGCGGCGGGCAGGCGCGGCACGGGCTTCCATGGCCCGACTGTGGCGGCATGCCATGGCCGCCGACAGCGTAAACGCACGCGCAACCCACTGCGTAGATCTACGCGCATTGAGACCTAGAAAAACAGCCCCAACTCTTCCGATCGCCGCACCAGTTCCAGTGTGCTATGCACGTCCAGGATCTGCATGATCGTGTACTTGTGTGCCTCCACCGTGCGCACGGAAAGGCCCAGCTGCGCGGCGATCTGCTTGGAGCGCAGCCCGGTGCCCACCAGCCGCAGTACTTCGCGTTGCTTGGGCGTCAGCTCGTGCAGTTCGCCCAGGTGGCCACGCAGGTAGCGCGCCCCCAGCGATGGCGTGACGTAGCTACGGCCCTCCAGCACCTGCTGCAGGGCCAGCAGCAGTTCCTCGCCTGCGGCGAGTTTCAGTACATAGCCATTGGCACCGGAGCGCATGGCTGCCGCTGCCAGCGCGGGCTCGGCATGCATGGTGAGGAAGACGAAAGGCACCGTATTGCCTTCGGCGCGCAGGATCTTCAGCACATCCAGCCCGTTGCACCCGGGCATGTTGATATCGGAAAGGACCAGGTCCGGATCCTCGCTACGCACATGGGCAAGCAGGGCGTGGCCATCCTGGGCCAGTGCCGCAAGATCGTAGCGTTCGTCCAGCAGGCGTGTGATGCCTTCGGCCACCATGCGGTGGTCATCGGCGAAGACGACGCGCGCTCGCGTCGCACACATCACATCGTTGTCGTCGGAATCCGGATACATACATCTACTCCCTTCCCAGGTGCGCTGGATATATCAAAGCTGCCCCCCAGCAGCTTCGCCCGTTCATTCATGCTGGTAATGCCGATGCCCGTGCGTGCCGCGGGGCAAGATGGTGCGGAAAAGCCCTGGCCATCGTCGAGGACCTGCAGCGTGGCGATCCCTTCATCGACCATCGCCCGTAGCGTGATCTCGCTGGCACCGGCGTGGCGTACGGCGTTGGCCAGCGCCTCCTGCGCGACACGGTAGAAGCACAGGGCAATGTCAGGTCCGAGCTCGTTGACGGCATCATCGGCCAGTACGCGCACCCGCGGCCATGCATGGCCGCTGGGGTGCCTGCACAGGTTCTCCAGCGCGCTGCGCAGGCCCACGTGCTGCAGGCAGCTGGGGTGCAGCTGATGGGAAAGCTGGCGCACGTCATCGCATAGCGCCACGATCCGGTCCTGCAAGCCGCTTACATCCTCGGTGTACTCCGGTGCCAGGCGCTTGCGCAGCGTCGAAAGATCGATAGATGCCGCGGCCAGCCGCTGGTTGATGTCATCGTGCAGGTCGCGCGCAAGGTGGGCGCGCTCCTGCTCCTGCGTGGCGATGAGGCGCCCCGCCAGCTCGCGCAGTTCGATATGGGCGGCAACCAGCGAGCGCCGCCCCGCGAAGCGCTGTTCCACGAGCACCGCGACGGCGAGCGCGGAAATGGATGCCAGCAACGTCCATAGCTGAAGCGCCAGCGTAGTGCCCTGGGCGGAATCGATGGTGAACGGGCCGTGCCCACGCGATGTCATGTGCGCAGCGATCACCGCAATGCTGAACATGGTCAGCGAGCTGCCGGGCATCTGGGCAAAGAAGATGGCGGCGATCACGATGGGTGTTGGGGCCACGCACAGCAGCGGCCGGAGTTGTTCCTGGTCGCCATAGGCGTACCAGAGAATGACCAGCATGACGATGGCGAGCACCAGCAGGATGAGGAAGCCAATATCGACGCCACCACTATCACGCAGCGCCGATTCCCGCGCGCGCAAGCTACACCATGCCGGGACGTACAGGGCGTAGCCAAGCGCCTGCGCCGTAATCAGGTTCTCCCACCCGGAAAGCAGCATCTCGCTCAATGCGGTAAACCGGGCCAGCAGGGTGGTCAACGCTACCGCGGCGGCGGGCAGCGCGATGATCGCCAGCAGGGTGAACACTACCAGCATGCGAAAATCCTGAAGTGGTGGCATGCGCCGTGGAACCTTCCGCATGCACCATGCGACAACCGGGATGAGGGCGACGTTGGGCAACGCCACCAGGGCGACATCGGGCAGGGGCCAGCCGAAGGCACTTACCGTGGCGACCAGGCCCGCGTAGCCCGAGGCGAGCAAGGCGATCCACATCGCTCGTGGGGTGGCCAGCAGTACGCCCAGCAGGACCGCACCTGGAAACCAGACGACGTGCGTACCGTTCTGGTGGTCCCACAGTGCGGTGGAAACTAGTTGCGCGGCGACAACCCCGGCGCATGTGATCGCGCACCAGGTGGCAACCTGCCGGTGGTCGGATGCCCGTGTTGCCATCACCGTCGCTCCCGCACGCCGTGAGGCGCACTTCCTTTTTCGGTGTGATGTTCCACTGGCGGCCCCTGCGTCGCCTTGATGGATACTAGCGAGTGCAAGGATGTTCGAAAAGGGCAAACTTCGTTGTAAGTCGCAGTTTTTACTAAGTAGTTCTGCGTAGCCGTACCGGCTTTTTCTTCGCTGCCCTGGCCTGCTTCCCCGATGGAAACTGCGGTAATTCCCGGGTGGAGAAGCGCACATGCGCAGGTCACGGCTGGCGGTCGCTGCATTCATTGCCTTCACGTCCGTGACGACGGTGCATGCGGCATCGCTACAGCCTTCGCCCTGTATCGGCCTGGTGCTCGGCGGGGGTGGCGCACGCGGCGCGGCTCACATCGGGGTCATCCAGGTGCTTGAGCGTGAGCACATCCCCATCTGCAGGGTCGCCGGCACGAGCATGGGATCGATCGTGGGCGGACTATATGCCGCCGGCTATAACGCCGATGAAATGGCGCGTGTGATCGGGCAGCTCGACTGGAAGGATCTGTTCTCCGATGACCCCGATCGCGCTGAAGAACCCATGCACCGCAAGGATGCGGATTACCGCTACCTGCTGAACTTCGAGGTGGGTTACAAGAATGGCCACATCGTGACCCCCGCCGGGGTGGTGCAGGGTCAAAAGCTGTTGCTGCTCCTGCGGCGCCTGTTGATATCCACATGGAACGTGCACGACTTCAACGATCTTTCGATTCCGTTCCGCGCGGTCGCCACGGATATCGTCATCGGTAAGCCGGTGGTGTTTGCCAGCGGCGACCTGCCACTGGCCATCCGTTCCAGCATGTCGGTGCCGGGCGCATTCGCGCCGACAAACGTGGAGGGCCGGCTCCTGGTCGATGGTGGCTTGATGGATAACGTGCCCATCGATGTGGTTCGCGACATGGGCGCGGACCGGCTGATCGTGGTCGATGTGGGCTCGCCCTTGGCTGAAGAGTCGCAGCTCAGCAATCCGGTGGCGCTGCTGAACCAGATGGTCAGCGCCCTTATGGCGGAAAAGACCGACCGGCAACTCAAAGCACTTTCCAGCCAGGACATCCTGATCCGACCCGCGCTCGGCAAGCTGGGCGCGGGTGAATTCAACCGCGCCGAGGAAGCGATTGCGATTGGCCGGGCGGCCGCCGAGGCGGCACTACCCCGGCTACGCGCGCTCTCCGCATCACCCCAGGCGTGGCAGGCGTTCGTCGAAAGCCACCGGCAGCGCAACTTCGACCCGAAACTGGTGGCCTTCATCGATGTCGATGACCGCCACACCCACAGCGGCATGTTCGCCGGCAACCAGCTGCAGCCCGAGGTCGGCAAGACCTTCGACCCCAAGGATGTCGAAGCCCGCATTGGCACGATCTACGGCCAGGGCAGCTACCAGCAGGTGGATTACCACCTGGTGGAACGCGACGGTGACCGCGGCATCCGGCTGACCCCGGTCGACAAGGCCTGGGGACCGATCTACGGGAAGATGGGTTTCCAGCTTGATGACGACTTCAACGGTCGCAGTGAGTACCTGCTCTCGGCCGAGATCACCGCGACCAACCTCAACGACAGTGGGGGTGAGTGGCGCAATACCTTATGGAGCGGCCGCATCGGCGGCATTCGCTCGGAGTTCTTCCAGCCGTTCGGCCAGGGTTCTTCGGTGTACGTCATGCCCACGCTCACCGCGCGCAACGAAGAGGTGCCGGTCTTTGACGGCAAGGGCGACAAGCAACTGGCGGAATACCAGATCCGTCGGCGTGCGGGCGAACTCGAACTGGGCTGGACGCCGCGCTCGTACTGGCGCATTTCCGCATCGGTGGCCAGGGGGCGCGATTCGGGTGATTTGCGCGTGGGGGAGCCCTCCACCTTCCCCAATGGCACGTCCGACTACGCCTCGCTGGGCCTCGGCCTGGATTGGGATAGCCTTGATAACGCGCAGTTTCCAACACGAGGGAGCCATCTTAATTTCCGCTACACCAGCTTCCGCACCTTCATGGGGGGCAAGGTGGATGGCGATGTTGCCCGGCTGGTCGCCGACTGGATCCCCGACTGGGGGCTAAGCACGGGCCGCTACCACCTGTTGCTGGGGCTGCGCGCATCGAGCGCGCTGGATAACACCAACTTCTTCGAATCGCAGGCCTTCCTGGGCGGGTTCCTCAACCTGTCCGGCTACGGCGAGCGTTCGCTCTACGGCACCCAGGCGGCACTGGGCCGCGCTGTCCTGTACCGGCGCACCGGCAATCTGGATGCGATTTTCTCGACGCCCATCTACATCGGCATGAGCCTGGAGGCAGGCAACACGTGGCGCGACAAGAACGATGTGCGGCTGGATTCGCTCATTTATGCCGGCAGCATCTTCGCCGGTCTGCAGTCGCCGTTGGGGCCTGTGTTCCTTGGCGTGGGCCACGCCGCGGGCGGGCACACCGCGGTCTACCTCACCTTTGGTTCGCTGCTGCGGCCAGGCTTGTGAAACGCGGTACCTAACCGAACGGACCCACGTGCCCGGCCAGGCTGATGACCGCGAGCACACCGATCACCAGCAACACGAAGCACACCAGCAGCGTGAGCGAGACCGGGTAGGGTGATTCGCCGTGGATAAGGCCCTCATGGGCCATGGCCGTGCGTTCGCGGCGCAGGTAGTTCATGTAGTGGATGTGATAGGCGATGCCAAGCACCAGCATCAATACACCCAGCGAAACCAGCGCGATACCGAAGTGACGGGGCGCGCTGCTGTCCTCGGGCAGGAGCTTCGCACTGCGCAGGTGCTGGAAGAACTGCGCGATGGTAAAGCCGAAGCTGATCAGCGACACCGATGTGCGCATGATCGACATGAGCGTGCGGTCCGTGCTCATGCGCGTGCGCTGGAACGACATGCCGGTGCGCCGCGCCGAGAGCTCCACGGCCGGGTCCGGGCGATCGCCCAGGAGCGAGGCGGGGACGTAAACGAATTTCTCAGTGTCGTTGCTCATCGTATTCTCCGGGGCATCAGCGCCAGGCGCTGCCCACCTGCAGGTACCAGGCGTGGTCATCGTGCGACCACGCCCAATCCACGCCGGCGTACAGGCCAAGCGCGCGTGCTATGAGGTAGCGAAAGCCAACGCCCCGGGTGGTCTCGGTCGTGGCATCGCCAAAACTGGCGCGCTGGCCCCATGCGCGGCCGGCGCCGCCGAACACCAGGGCGGCCCAGCGCCGGGTCACGTTCCAGCGCCACTCCGCTTCCACCATGCCAACGGTGCGGTCCTGGTAGCGCCCGTACGAGATGCCACGCAGGTCGATTGACGGCAACTGGTAGAACGGGGTGCTCCCCGACGTGGTGCGGTAATCGGCACGCAGGCCCAGGATGAAGCGCTCGCCCACGGGCGTGTAATTGAGCACATGCGCGCGCCAGGCATGGAACGTCGTATCGCTGCCGATCGCCGAGGCGTAGTACGTACCCTCCAGCATGGCCAGCGTGCCGCGCGATGGGGTCAGGGTGTTGTCGCGCGTATCCAGCTCGAACACCGGGCCAACCCCTGACGAACGGCTGGCAAAGTCGCGTGGCTTGAAGAACTGGCGGTTGCCTTCCACATTCAGGCTGCTATCCAGGTCGACATAGAGCCAGCGCGCACCGATATAAAACGGCAGCTTGCCGATACGCCGTTGCACCTGCTGGAAGGAGAACCAGCCATCGAGGTTGTAACCGATCTTCCGTGGGCCAGTGAACAAGCCCTTCGTGTAGAAATCGAGGTTGGCAGATACCTTGCCCACCGCCCCCTTGTACCGCCACTGGTCGTCGCGAAAATGGAACTCGCCCGCCGCGACGGCGCCGTACGTTCCGTTCTCGGTTTTCGCCGCACCGAACCCGTACATGTTGGGTGGAATGCGCTCTCCATCCGCCCTGGACGTATCGGATTGCTTCGCCGGCTGGAAGAACACGGCGGCAGCACCTCCACCATTCCCCACCGCCGGTTCGGTGATCACGATGGGGACGATCAATGCACCCTTGTGCTGCAGCAGCCAGCGCGACAGATCGATGGCGTGATCGTCACGGTCGTGGATGAGCTGCCAGTAGCTCTCCCTGGGCGGTGCCGTGTCATCCCCGGCGCGCACTATCGGGGCGATGCACGCGACCGCGAATCCGGCCAGGATGGATAACGCGGCGCACGGCCTCATCATGCACGCCCGTCATGCCCTGCCGGGCGGTTCGCCCTTGCGCAAGCGCCGTATCGCCTGGCGTGCCGCATCGACGGCATCATCCTCGGCGGCTTCCACGTAGCTGTGCATCCGTTTGCCGGGAAGGCGAACCAGTTCGTTGCCGGCGGCATCACGCACGATGGCATCGGCCGTGAAGCACGCCGCATCGTTGTCGCCAACGTGGCGAATGGTGGCGATCTCGAACGAATAGTCGAGTGGCTGGCGTTGCATGGCGTGCCTGCTGCGGTTCATGGGCTCAGGGGGTTACCGGTACTTCGGTCCAGCTGGAATCCGGATCGAACCGGGTCAGCCGCGCGATGGCAGCGTCGGTGTCCTTGCCAAGATCCTTCTGGAACACCTGGCCGTCGTGGCTGATCTCGAAGGTCATGACGCCGGTTTCACCGTAGTGGGCCGGCCACGCCACAAGCGCGAAACCGTTGGCCATCGTCTTGCCCGTCATGTAGTCGTACGCGCCGCCGGGTGCGGAGGGCCCTTGCGCCGTCAGTATCTTGTAGCGGTAGCCGTAGTAGGTTTCGCCGGCGACCTTGTCCGGTGCCAGGTAGGGCCCGAGCGGGCTTTCGGGCTGGCCCTGCTCGGGTGGCCAGTACAGGCCATCGTGCTGGCCGGGCGTACTCCGCAGCTTCGCGGCGTAATGCGGGATCGTGTCCTTGTCGTGCAGGCTGGCCGCGTACTCGCGCTGTGCGTCGTAGTAGGCGAGCAATACCTTGGTGACGGCCATCTCGTTGTGCCCCACCTGGCGGGCGACGATTTCCTCGTGGCCCGCGGCCACATCGAAGTGCCAGCCCTGCGCATCCTTTACCAGGGGAATGGGCAACTGCCACCCGGAGGCGCCTACCGTGATGTGCGTGGTGCCGCCTTCGGTCGCCAGGCGGTGGCTGCTCGCGTAGTCATCGACAAAGGCATCGACATCGGCGCGCTCCACGCCGTCGGTCGGTATGTAGGTACGCCAGTCGTTGCCCAGCACCTTTGCGAGCGCGGCGTCGTCGTGGTCCTTCAGCGCGGCGACAAGCGCATCGGCCGCGGCATCGGCGGTGGGGTAGCTTGCCGCGGCGGCCCATGCGCCGGCACAGGCCAACAGGCTGGCGGCAAGCAGCGTACGGGCGAGGGTTTTGCCAGTCATGGTCATGGCGAGCTCCTAGCGGCGATGGAATCCGCCGGCGCGGTTGGGCACCTGGCGATTGACGGGATGCGCGGCACCCGCGCCGGCACCGGGGCGGCCGCCTGCGCTGTGCTGCAGGCTGGACTGGCCGCGTTGACGTGCGGCGCCGGCATCACCGGGCGAGCGGACACCGGAGAATGCGTTGGCGCGGGCCTCGCCGCCGCCCTGGCGCTGTACGCCACCGCCGCTGGCACCCGGGCGGTTACCCGGTGAGCGATCGGTTGCGCCACGGTTACCAAGATCCCGGTTGCCAGCGTTGGCGCCGCGGTTGTCACGGTTGGCAAGGTTGCCCGCGGCACCCTCACGGTTGCCCAGGTTGGCGGACGCCGCGCCCCGGTTTCCGAGGTTTCCTGCGTCACCGCGTTTGAGCGCGGGCGATGCGCCGCCACCGGTGGAACGGTTGAAGCTCTGCAGGGCCTGGTCGCGGTTTGCGTTGCGTGCAGCGTCGTTGCCCCGGAAGGCCTGGCGTTGTTGCGCGCCACCCACGCCCTGGTTGAAGCGCGCCTGGGTTGCCGGGTTGCGATACGGCGTGCCGCGACGGTTCGCCGGGTTGTGGTTCCAGTTGACGTTGCCGTTACCGCTGATGCGGTTATTCACGTTGATGTTGTTGTAACGGTTGACGTTGATGTGCACGTCGTTGTGGCCCCAATCGAACCCGCCCCACAGCGAGTTGGCGATCGCGACGCCGGTACCAAACGCGAGGCCACGCGCAAGCGCCGTCCCGACGGGATACTGATACCCGGGCGGCGGTGGCCAGTACGGTGGTGGGTAGGAGGGGTACGCCCACGCGCCGTACACCACCGTGGGGTTGTACGTCGGCACGTAGACCACCTGGGGATTCGTCGGCTCGATCTGGATCACCGTGGTTTGCGGTGTCGCCTGTTGCACGATGACCTTTTGCTGCTCGTTGGATTGCAACGAACCGGCTTTTTGCGCCTGTGCGCGGAGCCGTTGCACGGATGCCATCACGTCATCGGGCTGGCCAAGGAACGCATCGCCCACGTTGCGCACCCAATCCGGCTGCGCGCCCATTTGTGCCAGCACCTGCGGGAACGCGACCAGCGATTGCACGCTCGGGTCCCAGGGCTTGGACGCCACCTGCTTGACGGCGGCATCGCCCGTGGCCTTGGGGTTCTGTTTCGACCACGCAGCGGCGTCGGCGACATCCGCTGGATAGGTGCACGCCATGAGGATCTGCGACAACAGGGCATCCGGGTAGAGCGCCACCGGTGCCATGAACTGATCGAGCTGTTCCTTCGGGAACGTGCTCCCGGCGGCCTGCGCGCCCGAATTTTGAGCGCTTGCAGCCAGCGCGCTCCATGCCAGCATGGCAACGACCACGTTGCGCAGCAGTATCGCGAACAGTCGTTTGCTCACGGGACGTCTCCAGTGCCGATGTCGGTTGCAGCATCCGGCCGCACCCACGCGGCCGGAAGCGCAGATGTGCGTAACCCCTGTCCGCAAAACTACCTAGTGGCCTTCGGTGGAAGGCGTCGGCCCACGCGCTTCGTAAATGGCGTATGGGTGAGTGGGTGGATCTACGGACGCACGGATGGGTGGCCCTGCGGAAACTTTGCCGGACCGGTAGTCCCATCCCGAGGAGCACGCCATGGCAAAGAAGTTCAGCGGAAAGATTGATCTGGATGTCCGTAGCTCGAAGGCCGATTGGGCGCCCTTCGACCTTGCGAAAGCACCTGAGGGTGCGCCGAACGTACTGGTGATCCTCTACGACGACACTGGCATGGCGGCGTGGTCACCGTATGGTGGCAAGATCAACATGCCGACGGCCCAGCGCCTGGCCGATAACGGCCTGATGTATTCACAGTGGCATACCACCGCGCTCTGCTCGCCGACGCGCTCGACATTCCTGACCGGGCGCAACCACAACTTAAATGGCATGGGGGCGATCACCGAAGCGGCCAATGGCTTTCCGGGCTATTCCGGCCGGCTGCCCGCCGAATGCGCCACCATCGGGCAGGTGCTTCAGGAAAATGGTTTCAGTACGTTCTGGCTGGGTAAGGATCACAACGTGCCCGAACAGGACATCGCCTCCGGCGGTAGCCGCAGCGAGTGGCCGGTGCAAAAGGGGTTCGATCGCTTTTACGGTTTTCTTGGCGGCGAAACCAACCAGTGGTATCCGGACCTGGTCGAAGACAATCATTTTATCGAGCAGCCCTATAGCCCGGACGAGGGTTATCACCTTTCGAAGGACCTCGCCGACAAGGCGATCGGCATGCTGCGCGATCAAAAGGCGAGCAACCCCTCAAAGCCTTGGTACATGTGGTTCTGCCCCGGCGCCAATCACGCGCCGCACCACTCGCCGAAGGAGTATGCGGACAAGTACAAGGGCCAGTTCGATGACGGTTACGAGGCCTATCGCGATTGGGTGCTCAAACGCATGATCGAAAAAGGTGTCATGCCCAAGGGGACGCAGATGACGCCGATCAACCCATTGCCGGCCGATGTACTGCCCGATGCGGATGCCGTGCGACCGTGGAGTGAGCTTAATGGCGATGAGAAGAAGCTATTCGCCCGGATGGCCGAGGTGTATGCCGGGTTCTCCGAGTACACCGATGTCCAGGTCGGCCGCATCATCGATTACCTCGAGCAGAGCGGCCAACTGGATAACACCCTTGTCATGTATTGCGCGGACAACGGTGCCTCCGGCGAGGGTGGACCCAATGGATCGGTCAACGAGAACAAGTTCTTCAATGGTTTCCCCGATGAATTGTCGGAGAACATGAAATACCTCGATGTGCTTGGTGGCCCCGATACCTACAACCACTACGCCACGGGGTGGGCCACTGCCTTCTCCACGCCGTTCCAGATGTTCAAGCGGTATTCGAACTACGCCGGCGGCACGTGCGATCCGTTGATCATCTCCTGGCCGAAAGGCATCAAGGCGCGCGGCGAAATCCGCCACCAGTACCACCATAGCGTGGATATCGTGCCTACCATTCTTGATGTATGCGGCCTCACATTCCCCAAGGTATACCGGGGTGTCGAGCAATACCCGCTTTCGGGCGTGTCCATGCGCTATTCGTTCGATAGCAAACCCGATGCGCCGACGACGAAGAAGCGGCAGTACTACGCCATGCTCGGTACGCGCGGGCTATGGGAGGATGGCTGGAAGGCAGTTGCCATCCATGCCCCGCTTTCCAGCGCAGGTCATTTCGACAAGGACGTGTGGCAGCTTTACCACGTCGACGAGGACCGCTCCGAATCAAAGGACCTGGCCAGCGAGCACCCTGACAAGCTCAAGGCCCTGATCAAGGCGTGGTTCGATGAGGCGGATGCGAACAAGGTGCTGCCCCTGGATGACCGCAGTGCGGTGGAATTGCTGGGGATTGAACGGCCCCAGGCGGAACCACCGCGCGACACGTACATCTACTACCCGGGCACCTCGCCGGTACCGGAAGGCGTGGCGGTGAACACCCGCGGGCGCTCCTTCAAGATCCTGGCCGATGTGCAGATCGACGATGCCAGGGCATCCGGCGTGCTGTTCGCGCATGGCTCGCGCTTCGGTGGCCATGCGCTCTTTATCAAGGACAAGAAGCTGTACTACGTCTACAACTTCCTCGGCATCAAACCGGAGCAGCAACTGGTCTCGGGTGAGCTCAAGCCGGGTAAATACACCCTGGGTGCCGAGTTCATCCGCGAGAAGGCGGGCAAGTACGGCGAATCGATTGGTCACGCAAAGCTGTACGTCAACGAAAAGGTCGTCGCCGAAGGTCCCATGCGGACCCAACCGGGCAAGTTCACGCTCTCCGGCGATGGCTTATGCGTCGGTTGCGATAGCGGTGACAACGTCAGCCAGGAGTACACCTCGCCAGGTGCGTTCACTGGCGGCACCATCCTTGGCGTGGGCGTCAGCGTGGGCAAGGACCAGTACCTGGACCTGGAGAAGCAGGCCCAGGCGGCGTTCGCGGTCGATTGACCCCGGCGCTTAGAAAACGAGCGACGCCATCTTCCGGCGGTAGGTGCCGACCAACTCGGCATCATCCAGCGTGGCGAAGGCGGCCAGGAGGCGCTTCTTTGCCTGGCCGTCCTTCCAGTCGCGCTGGCGCTTGAGGATGTCGAGGAACTGGTCGAGGCCAGCCGCGGCATCGCCCTCGATCAACAGGCGGACGCCCAGCAGGTCGCGCGCCTCCCAGTCATCGCCGTTGGCCGAGACCCGTTGGCGCAGGTCGGCCAGGGAAGGGGCCCCTGCGAGTGCGCGGGCGAGGTCGAGCTGGTTGCGCAGGCGCACGGCCCGGGCATCGGTGGCCAGGTTGGCGGGCAGGGCATCCAGTTCGGCCTGGGCCGGTTCCACCTGGCCGGCACGAAGCAGGGCCAGGGCCAGGTCGAGCTTCAGCTCGGCCCGGGCCGGATCGGCGGCGATGGCCTGCTGCAGGCGGTTGATCGCCTCCTCGGCGGTTTCCGGCGCGGCTTCCACGGCATCGGCCTCGGCGGCCTCATCACCCGTTGCCGGCGCGATGCCGTTGCGGGTCAGGAATTCGCGGAGCTGGCCCTCGGGCAGGGCGCCGGCAAAGCCATCGGCCATCTGCCCATCCTTGATCAGGATGACGGTGGGGATGCTGCGCACGCCAAACATGGCGGCAAGCTGCTGCTCGGCGTCCACATCGATCTTGGCCAGCCGGAACGCGCCGTTGTACTCGGCGGCCAGTTTTTCCAGCATGGGGCCCAGGGTTTTGCAGGGGCCGCACCATTCGGCCCACAGGTCGACCAGGATGGGGGTCTGCAGCGAGGCCTGGATGACGTCGTTCTCGAAGCTGGCCGTGGTTGCGTCGAAGACGTGGTCGCTATGGGTCTGGGCGCTGCTCACGGTGGGCTCCTGCGGAATGGGGAAAGATGTCCCCTAAATCGGGGAAGTTCGGCAGCATATCAAGGTCGTGTGGCCCTTTAGGAGCATGCCCTATGGGTCCGTCATGCGCCGTTTACGCGGATTTGCGATCATATCGCCGGGCCATACCGGCCTTACCGCGCCGGCGTGCATGCAAAAAGCTCCTGACCTCATTATTTGCGAACACTGCGATACCGTTTACCAGCGGCGCCATCTGGCGCGCGGCGAGGTGGCGCAGTGCGTGAACTGCGGCGCCGTGCTCGAACGCCACCAGTGGCTCGGCCTGGATGCCCAGTACGCCCTGATCGTGGCGGCTGCCATTGTGTTCGTGATCGCCAATGTTTCGCCCATCGTCACCCTGGGTTTCTCCGGCATGGTTGCCGATACCACCTTGTGGGGTGCGGTCATCGCCATGTGGAACGACGGCGCGCAGATCGTGGCGGCGCTTACGGCGCTCACGCTGTTTTTCTTTCCTTTGGTGCAGATCGCGCTGTTTGGCTGGGTACTGGCCTATGGTCGCCGGGGCTGGCGGGCGCCGGGCTTCGGGCTGGCCATGTCCACCCTGGTCCACATCAAGCCGTGGAGCATGATCGAAGTGTTCATGCTGGGCGTGCTGGTGGCGGTGGTGAAGGCGCACACGTATTTCGATGTGGTCCCCGGTATCGGCGTGTGGGCCTTTGGGTTCCTCACGGTGCTGATCACGGTCTTCGCCAGCCACGATCCGCGCAACTTGTGGGATGTCACCCGTGAGGTGCGGCGGTGAGCGAACTGTTACGCGCGAAGGACCTGGGCATCATGGGGTGCCATGTGTGCCGGCTGGTCACCACCTACACCGATGACCCGCATGCGCGCTGCCCGCGTTGCCATAACCCGCTGCATGCACGGAAGACCGGCAGTATCTCCCGCGCCTGGGCGTTCCTGGTCGCGGCCGCCATCTTTTACCTGCCGGCCAACCTGTTCCCGATCATGCGGACGCAGAGCCTGTTCAGCAAGGATGACAACACCATCCTGAGTGGCGTGTTCGAGCTGTGGCGGAACGGTTCGCCGGACCTGGCGATCATCGTCTTCACGGCGTCTATCGTGGTGCCCGTGCTGAAGTTCTGCATCATGGGCTACCTGCTCGTATCCGTGCAGCGCGCCAGCGATTACGGGCCGCGCCAGCGCGCCAAGCTGTACCGTTTCGTGGAGCTGGTGGGCTACTGGTCCATGCTGGATGTGTTCGTGGTCGCGATCCTTTCCGCGCTGGTGCATTTCAAGGTGCTCTCGCGCGTTGAGCCGCTGCCGGGCGTGATTTATTTCGGCATCGTCGTGGTGCTGACGATGCTGGCGGCGATGAGTTTCGATCCCCGCCTGATATGGGACAAAAGGAAGGCGAAATGAGCCACATGCAAGAAGGGAACACGCCGGAAGGCGAAGACCTGCCCCAGCCCGAAGTGCGCCGCTCGAAAATGGGCGTGTCGCTGATCTGGCTGGTGCCGATCATTGCCGCGCTGGTGGGCATTTCGCTGCTGGTCAACCACTTCATCTCGGCCGGGCCGCAGATCGAGGTGACGTTCCAGACGGGCGAAGGTATCGAGATCGGCAAGACCCAGGTCAAGTACAAGAACGTGGTGATCGGCAAGGTCACCAGCATGCGGCTGTCGAAAGACCGTACCCATGTCCGGGTGCAGATCGACCTGGAGAAGAACGCGTCGGAGTTTGCCACCAAGGGCACGCGCTACTGGGTGGTACGCCCACGCATTGGTGCCGGCGGCGTATCCGGCTTCGACACGTTGCTTTCCGGCGCGTTCATCGGTGCCGATACGGGCACCTCGGAGGAGGACCAGAGCGACTTCACGGGCCTGGAGACCCCACCTGCGGTCACCCACGGGGCGCCGGGCCGCCGCTTCCAGTTGCATACGGCCGACCTCGGCTCGCTGGATATCGGTTCGCCGGTGTATTTCCGCCGTATCCAGGTGGGCCGCATCGTGTCGTACGAGCTGGACAAGGACGGCAAGGGTGTTTCGCTCCAGTTGTTCGTGGATGGCCCGAACGATCGCTTCGTCACCAAGGATTCGCGCTTCTGGAATGCCAGCGGCGTGGACGTATCGCTGGGTGCCGATGGCCTTAAACTGAACACGCAGTCACTTGCTACGGTGATCGCGGGTGGCGTCGCGTTCCAGGATCCGCTCGGGCCGCATGACGAGACCCCGGCACCGGAAATGAGCGAGTACACCCTGTTTGCCGACCAGGGCACGGCCCTGGCGCCGCCAGACGGCAAGCCGCGCTATATCCGCATGCGCTTCGAACACTCGCTCCGGGGGCTGAACGTGGATGCCCCGGTCGAGTTGCTCGGCGTGAAGGTGGGCAAGGTCGTTTCGGTGAACCTCGATTACGACCCGGAGAAGCACAGCTTCCCGGTGGTGGTGGGCGCGCTGGTTTACCCGCAGCGGTTGGGCAAGGCCCACGAAAAGCTGGCCCAGGTGCTGGGCGGGGATCCGGAAACGCTGTTCCCGCGGATCATGAAGGGCCTGGTCGAGCACGGTCTGCGTGCGCAGGCGCGCTCGGGCAACCTGCTCACCGGCCAGCTCTACATCGCGATGGACGTGGATCCGAAGGCCGCCAAGGTGCCTTTCGATGCGAACGGCAAGCCGTTGGAAGTGCCGACCGTGCCGGGTGATTTCGATCACTTGCAGGAGCAGCTGTCGAGCATCGTGGACAAGATCTCGAAGATCCCGTTCGATTCGATCGGCAAGAACGTGGATGGCAGCCTGAAGGAGCTGAACGGCACGCTGCACCAGGTGAATACCGAGCTGTTGCCCGAGGCGAAGAAGACCTTGCAGGGTGTGAACCGAACGGTGGGCACCGCGAACGATGCCTTGAGCGAGAACTCGCCGTTGCAGCAGAACATCGCCAATACGCTGGAAGAACTGCAGCGCACGGTCCGCTCGGTGCGTGCGTTCACTGATTACCTGGGCCGCCACCCGGAGGCGCTGTTGCGCGGCCGTGGCGCCGATGCACCGCCGCCGGCCAGTGCGCCGCCGTCTACGAAGCAGGGCAAGGAAGGACAGCCATGATGACGTTCACCCGTTTCGCCGCTTCGGCGCTCATTGTTGCGACGCTGGCGGCGTGTTCGTCGGCACCGGTGCATTTCCACACGCTGGTGCCGCCGGCCACCGCGGCCGTGGCGTCCTCGGCGCCGTTTGCGATCGATGTGCTGGCGGTGGGCGTACCGCCGCAGGTGGATCAGCCGTCGATGGTGTTGCGCTCGGGCAGTTCGTCGGTGAGCGTGCTGGATGGCGAGCGCTGGGCCTCGCCGCTGGGCGATGAGATCCGCTCGGCGCTGGCGGCGGACCTGTCGTCGCGCCTGGGTACGCACGATATCCACGGCTTGCCGCGGGCGAAGGATGCGAAGGTGGTGGCGGTGCAGGTGGATGTGCGCCGCTTCGATTCGGAACTGGGCGGCAACGCGACGCTCGAGGCGTCGTGGTCGGTGCGATCAGGTGAGCAGTCGGCGAACTGCGCGTCGCGCGTGGTGGAACCGGCGGGCGGCAGCTACGACACGCTGGTGGATGCCCACCAGCGCGCCATCAGCCAGCTCGCCGACCAGATCGCCACCGCCAGCCGCTCGCTTGCCGCCGGCCAACCGGGTACCTGCCGGTAAGGCTCGCCTTTGGCTTCGCGCTAGTGCATCGGTTCATTCGCTTTCGCGAATGCGTGTGTTGAGCGGCATCCGCCGCCTCGCTCTGGTGGGGCTGAGGCGAAGAGCCGTCGGTGCCCACCCTCGAGGCGAGTTCCGCACAAGAGAGCGGCCGTAGGCCAGCCTTACATCGGGCTGGCCCATGGCTCGCTAACGGGGCGGCGGTTGTAGGAGCGCACCTTGTGCGCGAATCAAAGGCGCGGCGGCGCAGCCGCAGCATCCGACGCGAGGGTGGGCACCGACGGTTCTTCGCCTCAAGCCCACAAGAGCGAGGCGGCGTAAGCCGCTGGTCACATGCATTCGCGAAAGCGAATGAACCCCTTGAAATGCCGCTGGACAGCAACCCGAGGTTGCCCCCCAATATCCCGTGGGATAGTCTCCCGCGATTGAGCGCCGCGTTCCCGCGCCGGCCACCCGAGCACCCATCCGGTACCAGACACCATGCAGGACAGCAACGACCAGGCCACGCGCGAGCAGGGCGGTTACGCCCCCGACGCCGTAGAAACCGCCGCCCAGCGCTACTGGAGCGACACCCGTGCCTTCGAAGTCACCGAAGACACCGGCAAGCCCAAGTACTACTGCCTCTCGATGCTCCCGTACCCCTCGGGCGCCCTCCACATGGGCCACGTCCGCAACTACACCATCGGCGACGTCATCAGCCGTTTCCAGCGCCAGCAGGGCAAGAACGTCCTCCAGCCCATGGGTTGGGATGCCTTCGGCCTGCCCGCCGAAAACGCCGCGATCAAGAACAAGACCGCGCCCGCCAAGTGGACCTACAAGAACATCGACCACATGCGCGAGCAGCTCAAGCGCATGGGCTTCGCCTACGACTGGACCCGCGAAGTCACCACCTGCCGCCCCGAGTACTACCAGTGGGAGCAGCAGATGTTCACCCGGCTCATGAAAAAGGGCCTGGTCTACCGCAAGAACAGCGTCGTCAACTGGGATCCGGTCGACCAGACCGTGCTTGCCAACGAGCAGGTCATCGACGGCAAGGGCTGGCGCTCGGGCGCCGTGGTCGAAAAGCGCGAGATCCCGCAGTGGTTCCTCAAGATCACCGCTTATGCGCAGGAACTGCTCGACGGCCTGGATACCCTGCCGGGCTGGCCGGATGCCGTGAAGACCATGCAGCGCAACTGGCTGGGCCGCTCCGAGGGCCTGGAGATCACCTTCGACGTGGAAGGCCAGGCCGAGCCGCTCAAGGTATTCACCACCCGCCCCGACACCCTGCTGGGCGTCTCGTACGTGGCCGTGGCCGCCGAGCACCCGATCGCCGCGCGTGCTGCCGAAGGCAACCCCGGCCTCGCTGAATTCATCGAAAGCTGCAAGGCCGGCGGTGTGTCCGAGGCCGAGCTGGAAACCCAGGAAAAGCGCGGTTACTACACCGGCGTCGATGCGGTGCACCCGATCACCGGCGAAAAGGTACCCGTCTGGGTGGCCAACTTCGTGCTGATGGGCTACGGCACGGGTGCGGTCATGGCCGTGCCGGGCCACGATGAGCGTGACTGGGAGTTCGCCCAGAAGTACTCGCTGCCGATCAAGATGGTGGTCGTGGATCGTGGCGTGGTCGATGCCCTGGCCGAGCTAAAGCGCGATCTGGCCAAGGGCGAAGGTACCGACGCCACCCAGCACGCGCTGGAAGGCGGCCGCACCGACGCCTATGCGCCGTCGGCTGCCGTGGAAACGGTCAAGGCCTTCGAGGCCGGCATCCAGGAGGCCGGTGCCTATACGGAGCACGGCTATCTCGTGAACTCCGGCGAGTTCGACGGCCTGGATTTCGACGAGGCGTTCAACGCCATTGCCGCGAAGCTGGAAGCCGCCGGTCGTGGCGAGCGCCGGGTGAACTGGCGCATCCGCGACTGGGGCGTCAGCCGCCAGCGTTACTGGGGCTGCCCCATCCCGGTCATCTACTGCCCGCAGTGCGATGCGGTGCCGGTGCCGGAAGACCAGTTGCCGGTCGTACTGCCCGAGGACGTGGAGTTCTCCGGCGTGCAGTCGCCGATCAAGGCCGACCCGGCATGGCGCAAGACCACGTGCCCGAACTGCGGTGGGCCGGCCGAGCGCGAAACCGATACCTTCGATACCTTCATGGAATCGAGCTGGTACTACGCGCGCTACACCAGCCCGGGTGCGAACGCCCAGGTCGATGACCGCGCGAAGTACTGGACCCCGGTGGACCAGTACATCGGTGGCATCGAGCACGCGATCCTGCACCTGCTGTATTTCCGCTTCTATCACAAGCTCATGCGCGATGAAGGCCTGGTCGCGAGCGACGAGCCGGCCACCAACCTGCTGTGCCAGGGCATGGTGATTGCCGAGACCTATTTCCGTAAGGAAGCCGACGGCCAGTTCACCTGGTTCAACCCGGCCGACGTCGATGTACAGCGCGATGAAAAGGCACGCATCGTCGGTGCCACGCTGCGTTCGGATGGCAAGCCGGTGGAGATCGGCGGCATCGAGAAAATGGCCAAGTCGAAGAACAACGGCGTGGATCCGCAGGCGATGATCGGCAAGTACGGCGCCGATACGGTTCGCTTGTTCTCCATGTTCGCGGCGCCGCCCGATCAGTCGCTGGAATGGAATGAGGCGGGCGTGGAAGGCATGGCCCGCTTCCTGCGCCGCCTGTGGCGCGATGTGACCACCCATGCCGAAGGTGGCAAGGGGCAGGGCGCGAACCCGGCCGGCGAGGCCGCGCGCAAGACGCTGCGCCGCCAGTTGCACGAGACCATCCAGAAGGTCACCGACGATATCGGCCGCCGCCAGTCCTTCAACACGGCGATCGCCGCGCTGATGGAACTGCTGAATGCGCTGAACAAGTTCGATGACACGAGCGAAGAGGGCGTTGCCCTGCGCCAGGAAGCCTTTACGGCCGTGGTGCAGTTGATCAACCCGTTCACCCCGCACGTGTCGCATGCCCTGTGGCAGGCGCTGGGCCACGGCGAGGCGCTGGTCGAAGACGCCGGCTGGCCGGCCGTCGACCCGGCCGCCCTGGTCCGCGATTCGCTGACCTATGCGGTGCAGGTAAATGGCAAGCTTCGCGCTACCATCGACGTGCCCGCTGCCGCTTCGAAGGACGAGGCCGAAGCCATGGCGCGGGCCGTGCCTGCCGTGGCGGCCCAGCTGGAAGGCCTGACCGTGCGCAAGGTGATCGTCGTGCCCGGCAAGATCGTCAACATCGTCGCAGGATAACCATGAGCCCGAACGTTCTCCGTATCGCCCTGGTCGTCGCCGCTACCGCCCTGCTGGGCGCGTGCGGATTCCACCTGCGCCAGTCGGCGGCCTTGCCCGCGGGCATGGAGAAGGTACACCTCACCGTGGTCGGGGGTGGCCGCCTTGAACGTGAGCTGTCGCGTGCGCTGGAGAACTCCAACGCCACGGTGGTGGACAAGCCGGGCGCTGGCATCGCCGAGCTGGCAATCACCCAGAACTCGTTCCGCACCGATTCGCTTACGGTTAGTGGAACGGCGCGCGTCACGGAATACGCCGTGCGTTACCACGTTGAATTCAACGCCAAGGGCCCGGATGGCACGCTGTTGGTGGCCCCGCAGCAGGTCGATATGTCGCGCGAGTTCAGCTACGACGCGACCAACACGATCGGCACGGCCGCGCAGACCGAAGAGCTGCAGCGCAGCCTGATCGGCGACATGGTCCAGTCGATCCTGTTCCGCCTGCAGGCCGCCCGCAACCACCCGCCGGTGGTCGATGCGGCTCCGGCGCCGTCCGCTCAGTAAAGGGCGGACGCGCGGTGCCCATGCAGCCCGCCCAGTGGCATAAGCACCTTGCCGGCGACCGGATGGCGCCGGTGTACCTGCTGGTGGGCGAGGAGCTGCTGGTGCTGGAAGCCGCCGACGCCCTGCGCGCCATGGCCCGCCGGCTTGGCTACAGCGAGCGCGAAGTGCTCGAAGCCGATAGCCGCTTTGATTGGGATGACCTCGCCCGTTCGTCCGCGGGACTTTCCCTGTTTGCGACGCAGCGTCTCCTCGACCTGCGCCTGGCGGGTGGCCGCGCGGGCAAGGACGGCGGTGCCGCTATCACGGCCTTTGTCGATAACCCGCCGCCGGATACCACGTTGCTGATCTCTGCCACGGAGTGGAGTAGCAAACACGAAGCCGCCTGGACCAAGACCGTGGACCAGGGCGGTATCCAGGTCGTTTTCAACGCGCCCCGCCCGAATGAATGGGCTCAATGGATCGGCCAGCGGCTGTCTTCCCGTGGGCTGCAAGCCACGCCCGATGCCGTCGCCATGCTGGCGGAACGGGTGGAAGGCAACCTCCTCGCCGCCGCGCAGGAGATCGACAAGCTGGTGGTGCTGGCCGGGGACCGCCGGCTCGATGCCGCGACGCTGGAGAGCCTGGTGGCCGACAGCGCGCGCTTCGATGCGTTCAAACTCACCGATGCCGCGTTCGCCGGTGATGGTGGGCGCGCCCTGCGCATCCTTGCCGGGCTGCACGCCGAAGGCGATGAGCTGATCGCGCTGATGGGCTGGCTGGTCAATCAGCTGCAGCTGGCGCTGCGCCTGGCCAATGCCCGCGATTTCGCGGCCCAGGCCAAGGTGGAGCGGCTGTGGCCGGCGCGCGAGCAGTTGTTCCGCAAGGCGCTGCGCCGTGCACCGCGCGAGCATTGGCTGGCCTGCCTGGCCCGCGCCGCCCGGATCGACCGCATGGCCAAGGGGCGTGAGCAAGGCGATCCGTGGCTGGAAGCCGAACGGCTCATCGCCGCGATTGCCGAGCCCCGCGCCGCGGCTGCGTTCGCATGAGCCATACGCGTCCGCTCGCCATCCTTGGCGGTACCTTCGATCCGGTGCACAACGGCCACCTCCGGGCGGCCTGGGAGGCGGCGGAGGCGCTCGATGCGGAGGTGCGGATGGTGCCCGCGCGCACGCCGCCGCACCGGCCGCCCCCCATTGCCGACGCTGCAGGGCGCGTCGCCTTGCTGCACGCGGCACTGAAGGGGCAATCGCGGCTTGCCATCGATACCCGTGAACTGGATCGTGACGGCCCGTCCTACACCGTGGACACGCTGGCCTCCCTGCGCGCCGAGATAGGGCCGGAGCGGCCGTTGGTCCTGCTGGTGGGTGCCGATGCCTTCGCCGGCCTGGCCGCATGGCACCTGTGGCATGAGCTTTTCACCCTGGCCCACATCGGCGTGCTGACGCGCCCGGGCAGCGACCACGCACTTCCGGCAGAACTGGCCGCCTTCGTCGAAGGCCGCCGGGTCACCCGGCTGCATGGCCCGGCGGGCCAGGTGATCGATATCGCCATCACCCCGCTCGATATCGCCGCCACGGCGATCCGCGAAGCCTTTGCCGCGGGCAACGAGCCCCGCTTCCTGATGCCCGAGACCTGCTTCAGCGACCCGGCCCTCCTCGAGCCGTATCGCGCCCTGGCCCTGTAATCGCCCGCCTCCTGTAGGCGCGCGCTTGAGCGCAATCGGGGCTTGCCGCAAGGTTGCATCGCGTGCAAGCACGCTCCTACACGCAGCCTGGCCCGCCCGGGGGTATACTGGCGCCACCCCGGCATTCCGCCGCACGAGGTTTCCGTATCTTGAGTTCGTCCGCATCCCGCAAGGCCAAGTCCGCCGCCAGCAACGAAGTTCTCCGCAAGCGCGTGATCGCGGCCCTTGAAGACCTCAAGGCCAAGGACGTCCGAGAAATCGACGTTCGTGGCAAGACCTCCATCGCCGACACCCTGTTCATCGCCTCCGGCACCTCGGCCCGCCACGTGAAATCCATCGCCGACGAGGTGGTGAAGTTCGCGAAGGAAGCCGGCGTCATGCCGCTGGGCGTCGAAGGCCAGACCGAAGCCGAATGGGTGCTGGTCGACCTGGGCGACATCATCGTCCACGTCATGCTCCCGCGTATTCGCGAGTTCTACGGCCTCGAGCGCCTGTGGACGGTGGGCGACGACGCCCCCGACGCCGCCGCCAACGATTGATCGCGCCGTGAAGGCGCGCCTTATCGCGGTCGGCGAACGCATGCCCGCCTGGGTGGCGGAAGGCTTCGCCGAATACCGCAAGCGGCTGTCGCACGAACTGCCGCTGGAGCTCATCGAGATCAAGCCGGGCGTCCGCGGCAAGGGCCGCGATGATGCGCGTGCGATCGTGGATGAAGGCGCCGCCATCCTTGCGGCGTTGCCGCGCGATATCCACGTCATTGCCCTCGATGGCCGCGGCAAGCTGTGGTCCAGCGAGGAGCTGGGCGTACAGCTGGAGCAGTGGCGCATGGGTGGGCGCGACCTGGCCTTCCTCATTGGTGGCCCCGATGGGCACGCGCCGGAGGTGCTCGCGCGTGCTGACCAACGCTGGTCACTTGGCCCGCTTACCTTGCCGCACATGCTGGTCAGGCTGGTGCTGGCCGAGCAGTTGTACCGCGCCACGACGCTGGTGGCCGGCCACCCCTACCATCGCGCCTGAGGGATCGCTTAGTGCTCTACCTTGCCTCGCAATCCCCACGCCGCCGTGAACTGCTCGATCAGCTTGGCGAGGACCACGGCACGCTCAACGTGGATGTCGAGGAGGTTCGCCAGCCCGGGGAGCCACCCGAGGCGTATGTGAGCCGCGTAGCGCGCGACAAGGCGCTGGCGGGCCTTGCGCTGGTCGCGGGTGAGCCAGGCGCACGCGTGCTTGGCGCCGATACCGAGGTCATCCTGGGCGACGAGGTGTTCGGCAAACCGCGCGATGCCGCCGATGCCGCCGACATGCTCCGCCGCCTCGCGGGCCGTGAGCACCGCGTGGTGTCGGTTGCCTGGCTGGTGCAGCCGGGCACGGAACGCACCGCTACCTCGGTATCCACCGTACGTTTCGCCGCGTTGGATGACGCCACCATCGCCGCGTATGTCGCCACCGGCGAGTGCATGGGCAAGGCGGGCGCGTATGCGATCCAGGGCCGCGCCGCCGCTTTCATCGAACACCTCTCCGGCAGCTATTCTGGCGTCATGGGGCTGCCGCTCTACGAAACTTCGCAGCTCTTGCGGGGTCAGTGACATGTTGCCGCCACGCAGCTATAAAGCGCGATGGCTTAAGGAAAAGGGGTGCCGGTGAGCGAGGAAATCCTGATCAATGTCACGCCGCGTGAGACGCGGGTGGCGATCGTCGAAAACGGCATGCTCCAGGAAGTGCACGTAGAGCGGGCGACCAAGCGCGGCTACGTGGGGAATGTCTACAAGGGGCGCGTGCAGCGCGTCATGCCCGGCATGCAGGCGGTCTTTGTCGAGATCGGCCTCGAGCGCGCCGCGTTCCTGCACGCGTCCGATATCGTGCGCCCGTCGTTGCCACCGACCGATGCGCCTGACGGTGGCAAATCGAATGGCCACGGCCCGGTACCGCCGATCAGCGAACTGGTGCATGAAGGCCAGGAAATCGTCGTGCAGGTCGTCAAGGACCCGATCGGCAGCAAGGGCGCCCGGCTTTCCACCCACCTCTCGATCCCGTCACGCTACCTCGTGCTGCTGCCGCATTCGCGCACGCTGGGCGTTTCGGTGCGCATCGAGGAAGAGGCCGAGCGCCAGCGCCTGAAGGACATCATCACGCCACTCATCGGCGAGAACCACCTGGGCTATATCGTCCGCACCAATGCGGAAGGGCAGTCGGAAGAATCGCTGGCGTTCGACGTGACCTACCTGGGCAAGGTATGGCGCGTGGTGCAGGAGAACATCCAGAAGGCGAAGGTCGGCGAGCGGGTGTACGAGGAGCTTTCGCTCCCGCTGCGCTCGCTGCGCGATTCGCTGAACGACGGCATCGAGAAGGTGCGCGTGGATTCACGCGAGACCTACGAGAAAACGGTCAAATTCGTCCAGAAATTCATGCCTGTGCTTTCCGACCGCGTGGAACATTACTCGGGCGAGCGGCCGATCTTCGACCTGTACGGCGTGGAAGACGAGATCCAGCGCGCGCTGCGCAAGGAGGTGCCGCTGAAGTCGGGCGGTTACCTCATCGTGGACCAGACCGAAGCCATGACCACCATCGATGTGAATACAGGCGGTTACCTCGGTACCCGCAACCTCGAGGAAACGGTCTACCGCACCAACCTGGAGGCGGCGCAGGCGGCTGCCCGCCAACTGCGCCTGCGCAACCTGGGCGGCATCATCATCATCGATTTCATCGATATGGTGGACGACGAGCACAAGCGCCAGGTCCTTCGCATGCTCGAGAAGGGGTTATCCCGCGACCATGCCAAGACCACGGTCTACCCCATGTCGGCCCTGGGCCTCGTGGAGATGACCCGCAAGCGCACTACCGAAAGCCTGGAGCGCCAGTTGTGCGAGCCGTGCCCCGCGTGCAGCGGCCGCGGCACGCTGAAGACGGCCGAAACCGTCATCTATGAGATTTTCCGTGAGATCACGCGCGCAGTACGACAGTTCAACGCGCAAAAGCTGCTGGTGATGGCAAGCCCGAAAGTGGTGGGCCGTATCCTCGAGGAGGAATCGGCGGCCGTGGCGGAACTCGAGGAATTCATCGCCAAGAGCATCCGCTTCCAGGCGGAAGAGCACTACTCGCAGGAACAGTTCGATGTCGTTCTCCTGTAGCAGCGGCCCTGGCCGTGATGGGCAACGGCCGGTCCCTGGCCGCCCGCCCGTTGGTTCACGGGCGGGCCGGTGAATCCGGCCTGGCGCCATCGCGCACGACGCCTGCGGTTTTTCCTCATAGGGTTGGTCGCAAGCGTGCTGGTCGCGCTCGCGATCGTGATGGCGCTTGGCCAGCTTTTGCTGCCGCTCGCGGCGCGGTACCCCGCGCGTATTGCGGCGATGCTGAGCGAAAAGGTGCACAAGCCGGTGCAGTTTGCGTCGCTGGAGGGGTTCTGGCGCCCGACCGGTCCGCTGTTCGTGATGCGCGATGTCACCATCGGTGGTGATCCCGGTTCGCCGCCGCTGCGTCTGCCGCAGGCCGCGGTGAAGCTTGATTTTGGCGGGCTGGTGCTGCCGTCGCGCCACCTCATCAACCTTCGTCTGCAGGATTTGCGGCTCGGCCTTCGCCGTGCGCCGGATGGACGCTGGAGCATCGATGGCTTCGCCGCGGGCGGCACGACCCAGAAAGTATCGTTCGGCAACATGTCGGTGGACCTGTGGCTCACCAACACGCACATCGATATCGCGGATGAAACCACCCACCACGATTTCGGCCTGGTCGCCGATCAGCTTCGCCTGAGCCTGCAGGGGCAGGTGGTCCGCGTGGGCGGTAGCCTGCGCCGTGAAAACGCCGCGGGCCTGTTGACGGCCGCAGGGCGCTTCGCCGCGGATGGTTCGAGTGGCAAGGTGTACGTCAAAGGCGCCAATGTCGATTTCGCGGCATTGACCGGAGACTTCGTCGCGGGCGGCTACGCGCTGGCCGGCGGCAAGGGCCGCTTCGAAACCTGGCTGGACTGGCGCGATGCGCACGTGGTCCGCGCCACGTCCAGTATCGACCTGGATAACCTCGCCGTACGTGGCCCGGCACGTACGGTCAGTACCGCCGGCCTGCACGGTATCGTCGACCTGCACCGTTTTGCGAACGGCCAGCGCATCGACTGGATGGGCCGTGATGGCAGCGATGCGGCCATCGTGCTGCGTACCAACGGCGATCACAGCGAGGGGACGCTGGTGGCCCGCAAGCTCGACCTGGCGCCGCTGGCGCCCTGGGCCGGGCTGCTGCCGCAGGTGTCACCGGCCCTTGCGCGCTGGCTCGGCGGTGGCAAGCCACGTGGCCGCTTCGACCAGCTGCGCGCCGATTGGAATTCCGTCGATGGCCTGCGCTTCGCGCACGCCGCGTTCTCCGGCCTCGGCATCGATGCCAGTGGCAAGTTGCCAGGCCTGAGCACGCTGAGCGGCGAGGTGTTCGGCGATAACGAGGCCATCGTGCTCTCGCTACCCAAACAAGCCACGACGGTCGATGCCACCGGCGTGTTCCGCAAGCCGTTCGTCATGTCGGCGCTAGGTGGCGATATCGCGGTTTTCAACGACGATGCCGGCTGGCACATCGGCGTGGATGCGCTGGATTTCCGCGGCGAAGGCTACGGTGGCCAGGCACGTGGCGAGATGGTGGTGCCCGCTAACGACACCGGCCTGTTCATGGACATGTACGTGGCCCTGGGCGAAGGCGAGGTGCCGGCGGCGAAGCTGTTCTGGCCTATCCATTCGATGTCCGAGAGCGCGCAGAACTGGCTCAACCGTGGGCTCGTATCGGGCCACATCGTCGGCGGCTCCGCGATGATCCGCGGCAACGTGCGCGATTTCCCGTTCAAGAACCAGGAAGGGCGGTTCGAGGCACGCGCGTTGATCGACGATACCGTGCTCGACTACGGCACGGGCTGGCCCAGGGCCGAGGGCCTTACGGCGACGGCGACGTTCGTCGATAACGGCATGTTTGTCGAAGCCAGCGAAGGCCATTCGCTCGGCACGGCGGTAAGCTCGGCCACGGCCGCCATTCCTGATTTCGCCGATGGCGTGCTCGACCTGCGTGTGAGTGGCGCGGGTACGGGCGGCAGCTTCATGGACTTCATCAAGAACAGCCCCATCGCGAGCAGTAGTCGCGAGGAGCTCGACAAGCTGAAGCTGGGTGGCACGGGTGAGTTCGGTTTCAACCTGCTCATGCCGCTGAAGGAAGCAAAGGACTTCACGCTGGAGGGCAAGGCCAGCATCAAGGATGCGGATCTCGTCGCGGAGGCGTGGAAGCTTCGCCTGGACAAGATCACCGGGTCCATGGCGTTCGATGGCAAGGGCTTCACGGCGACCGGCCTGAAGACGCAGTTCCACGGGCAGCCGGCCAACCTGGACCTTGCGATTGCCGGTGGCACGGGGGACCCGGCGAAGGTGCTGAGTGCGGCCGTCACCGGCGCGTTCACCGTGGAGGAGATGGTTTCCGATTATCCCGACCTGAAATGGCTGGCCGATATCGCTAAGGGCCGCGGCAATTTCCGCGTGGGTTTCGACCTGGCCCATGCGGGTGACAAGGGCGAGCTCAGCCAGGTGCTGGCGGTGGATTCCGACCTGCGTGGCGTTGAAATGCTGATGCCGACGCCGGTGAAGAAACCCGCGGCGCAGGTGCAGCCGCTTTCCGTTCGCCTCGCGCTGCCCATCGATGGTGCACGGCTGGACATCGCCCTGGGTGACATCGTGCGTGGCCGCCTGCGCCTGGCGAACTCCCAGAACAACATGCCGCTCGCGGCCGCGTTCAACCTGGGCACCACGCCGCCGCAGGTCATGCCCGCGCAGGGGTACCTGTTCAGTGGCCACGCCGAGAAGCTCGATGTCTCGGGGTGGACCCAGTATGTGGTCGGCCTGTCGACAGGATCGGCGGGCCCTGGCCTGACCGGCCTCGACCTGGTCACCGACGATGCCGAAGTATTCGGCCAGCACTTCAGCAACATGCATATCGTCGCTCGCCCGGGTTCGCGTGAGCTCAGCTTGCGCGTCGATAGCGATGGCCTTGCCGGCGCCATGACGGTGCCGAACGACGACCTGCGCCGGCGTGGCATCACCGCGCGCATGGACCGGATCTACTGGCCCTCGGCGGATGATGCGGCTGATGCGGCGAAGAAGGGGCGTGCGACAGCGGGGCAGGTCGCGACGGCGGCCGTCACCGTGGCGCATGCGGAAGAAGCCAAGGACAAGAACGGCAAGCCACCCGCTGACACGAACGAAGCGGGCGTTGCTCCATCGAGCTTGCCGCCGCTGCACCTGCAGGTGAGCGACATGCGCCTGGGCAAGGCGCGGCTCGGTGAAGCGCGCCTGGAAACGTGGCCGACCGACGAAGGCCTGCACATCGACCAGTTGCGCGCGCAATCCAAGAACGTCCAGATCACCGCCACGGGTGACTGGAACGGTGACGAAAAGACGAGCCACACGCACCTGTCGATGGATTTCGCCTCCGAAGACGTGGCGCGCATGCTCGATGCGCTCGGGTTCGCCGGCATCATGTCCGGTGGGCGTACCGAGGCGCGCCTGGATGCGACGTGGCCGGGTGGCCCTTCGGCGCTGGCGTTGGCCAACATGGATGGCACGCTGAAGATCAATGTCGCCAACGGCCGCATTCTCGAGGTGCAACCGGGCGTGGGCCGCCTGTTTGGCCTGGTATCGATCACGGAACTACCGCGGCGCATGGCGCTGGATTTCGGTGATGTGCTTGGCAAGGGTTTCGGCTTTGATTCGATCACGGGCGATTTCAATTTCGCCAATGGCAATGCCAGTACGCAGAACCTGAAGATTCGCGCCCCTGCCGCGGAGATTTCGATCACGGGCCGCGCGGGGTTGAAGGCGCGCGATTACGACCAGGAAGTGCTGGTGGTACCGCACGTGGGTAACAGCCTGCCTATCGTGGGCGCGCTCGCGGGTGGCCCCGTGGGTGCGGCGGCGGGCCTGGCGGTGCAGGGCATCCTGGGTCATGGCCTGAACCAGGCAGCGCGCAAGCGCTACCACGTGACCGGCACGTGGGATAAACCGGTGTTTACGCCAATCGACAAGGGGCTGCCTTCAACGGCGACGCCTCCGCGCCAGCCCGCCCCCTAGGCGGTTCGTTCGCTGGCGCGAACTCATCCTTCCTACCGCCCAAGCGATACGCGCGCCCCCGTAGGAGCGCGCTTGCGCGCGATCCGCCCGGTTACATCTTCTGCTTGCGGAACGGAAACATCTGCTGCTTCACGAATCCATCGGGCATGTAATCGCCGACGACGCCGTACTTCTCAGGGAACACCTTTTTCGACTTCACCGCGGTACCGAACAGGTTATCGAGGAACGCGTAGTGCGCGGCGTAGTTCTTGTCGATCGCCTCGTCATCGGAGGCGTGGTGCCAGTGGTGGAAGTCCGGCGTGACGATGAGGTAGCGCAGCGGTCCCCACGGCAGGTGCACGTTGGCGTGGTTGAACACGGCCTGGAAGCCGACCACGATGATGTACGCGTTCATCACCGCTTCGCTGAAGCCCAGCACGTACAGCGGGGCGAGTACGCAGACGCGGGTGAAGATCAATTCGAGCATGTGCTGGCGGGAACCGGCGAGCCAGTCCATGGTTTTCACGCTGTGGTGCACGGCGTGGAATCGCCATAGGAACGGCACCTCGTGGTAGGCGCGGTGGGTCCAGTACTGGGCCATGTCCGCCACGAGGATGCACAGCAGCAACTGCGGCACGAAGTAGATCGACGCCACCATGCGCTGGAAGTCGCTGTTCACCAGCCAGCCGAACGCGTGGTGGATCAGGAAGTTCACGATCAGCAGCGCGAGCCCGACGATGAAGTGGTTCACCGCGAAGTGCTTCATGTCGGTCTGCCACTCGAACCGGAACACCGACTGGCCGCGATAGAGCGGGAAGAGCTTTTCGAGCACCACGAAAACCAGGGTGGACCCGAGCAGGTCGAGGATGAACCAGTCCAGGCCGATGTAGGGCGTGTGATCGGGGAAGCTGCCGACGGGCACGCGGGCGCCACCCAGTGCGACAGCGGCCAACACCAGTACGAACGCGCCGATGTTCAGGTTGCGACGCCGGCCGAGGATCACGTTCGCAAGCGATAGTCCGCCGGATACCAGCAAGGCACCCAGCAGCAACTGGCGGAGCACATCGACCGAGTACTTGTGGCGCAGGTCGGGCGTGGTCAGGTACTGCGGGAAATGAAAGGCGATGACCGCCAGCAACGACAGGAAGGCCAGTGAGATGGCGATGGCCGTGCTGACCATGGCCTTGCCCGGATCCAGCGACCCGCTGGCGTGAAGCAGCTCGACCGTTTCGTCGACCACGGCTTCCGCACGGCGCGCCGGCGCCGTGGCAACACGTCGGGCCACAGCCCGTTTTTTCCCCTGACTCATCGGCTTTCCTTACCGTTGGTATGCGGCCCTCATCCTACCATTCGCCGGCCGGTACCCCTGGCCGCGCGGGTACCGGATTCGCCAGCCCAGCCCCCGGGGTTTAAGCTGCCTGCCTTAGCCCCCATTCTGGGGACCTACTCGTTTAACCACCGGCAGCCCTGATGGATTCCCTGATCACCCTCGCCGAACGGCGCCTGCTCGCCCCGGGCGGCCTCGCTTCCTCCGACCTCGACCGCGTCTTCTCGCAACTGATGGGCCCCTCCATCGATGCGGCGGACCTGTACTTCCAGCATTCGCGCAGCGAATCCTGGGTGCTGGAAGAGGGCATCGTGAAGGATGGCAGCCACTCGATCGAACAGGGCGTGGGCGTGCGCGCCATTTCCGGCGAGCGCACCGGCTTCTCGTATTCCGATGAAATCGTGCTGCCGCAGCTGCTCGAGGCCTCACGCGCCGCCCGCGCGATCGCCCAGGGCGGTGCCGGTGCCGGAAAGCCGCTGGCCCTGGCCACAGGCCGTGGCCTGTACCCGGCCATCGACCCGGTCGAAAGCCTGCCCAATGAAGACAAGATCGCGCTGCTGCGCGAGGTGGATGCCTATGCCCGCTCGCGCGACCCGCGCGTCAAGCAGGTGGTGGTGAGCATCGCGGCGACCATGGATACCATCCTGGTCGCCGGCTCCGATGGCACGCTGGCCGCCGATGTGCGCCCGCTGGTGCGCCTGAACGTGCAGGTGATCGCCGAGCAGGGTACCCGTCGTGAGCAGGGCCATTCCGGCGGCGGTGGCCGCTATGGTTACCGAGAGCTCATGGAGAACGGCCGTGCCCTGGCGTTCGCCGAGGAGGCCGTCCGCCAGGCACTGGTTAACCTCGAGGCCGTGGATGCACCCGCCGGCAGCATGACCGTGGTGCTTGGCCCCGGTTGGCCCGGCGTGCTGCTGCACGAAGCCATCGGCCACGGCCTGGAAGGTGACTTCAACCGCAAGGGCAGTTCGGCGTTCGCCGGCCGTATCGGCCAGCGTGTGGCGGCAGAAGGTGTCACCGTGGTGGATGACGGCACGTTACCGGGTCGCCGCGGCTCGCTCAGCATCGATGACGAAGGCACGCCGACCGAGTGCACCACGCTGATCGAGAACGGCATCCTCAAGGGCTACATGCAGGACAAGCTCAATGCACGCCTGATGGGCGTGAAGTCCACCGGCAACGGCCGCCGCGAATCGTTCGCACAGCTGCCAATGCCGCGCATGACCAATACCTACATGCTTGCGGGCAATCGTGAACCGGAAGAGATCATCCGTTCGGTAAAGCGTGGCCTTTACGCGGTGAACTTCGGTGGTGGCCAGGTCGATATCACCAACGGCAAGTTCGTCTTCTCCGCGAGCGAGGCCTACCTCATCGAAGATGGCAAGGTGACGCGTCCGGTGAAGGGCGCGACGCTGGTGGGTGCCGGTCCTGAAGTGCTCACGCGTGTCTCGATGATCGGCAACGATCTCGCGCTGGATGAAGGCGTGGGCGTGTGCGGCAAGGATGGCCAGAGCGTGCCAGTAGGCGTTGGCCAGCCGACGCTGCGCGTGGATGGCATGACCGTGGGCGGCACCGCCGCTTAAGCGCCCATCCCTGGTAGGAGCCCACCCTGTGGGCGTCATCTTTCGCGAGACGTAACAGGTCCTGCTGCCCTTCGCGAGAGACGTCGCCCACAGGGTGGGCTCCTACACGTTTTTTAAGGGTCTAGGACGAAACGTGCATTTGTATGACAAGCGCGACTCACGTCACGGAACGCGAGCGTACGGTACGAAAAGCTTCAATTAGAGCGCACTTTAGTATTGTGATCGTCATTGCTGCGGCGCGATGATCCGCCCGCAGACGGCGTATGGACGGCCAAATATCCAATAGCCACGGGCCCTTGGCGCGTGGCGGGAATTTGACTCCCACCCTTATCACGAAACGACGAAGTACGGCTGGCGCATGCGCCGGCCGGCGGTGTCGTGCGTGCGTGGAACGCCGCTGCAAACGGGCCAATCCACAGGGGACTCTCCTCCATGACAATGCACCCCGCAGCACCCCCGGGGCATGCGAAGCGAGCGCGGTTATCCGCGGTACTCGCTGCGTTATGCCTGAGCGCGACGGTGACGGCACACGCCGTGACCCTCGCGCCATCCGATCGCGTGGATGTGAACCTCGGCGCGCAGCCGTGGAAATACATCAAGCAGTACCAGGACCAGACGGGCCACGCACAGGTCCCGAACGGTGATGATGGCGCAGCCATCAACTTCGATGATTCGAAGTGGGAAACCGTCGGCATTCCCCATGCCGCGAACGACTTCACCACCTTCATCAACCAGGAATCCGGCGGTGGCCAGGGTAGCCTCGATGGCGAAACCAGCTGGTACCGCACCACCCTGAAGGACAGCGCAAGCTACGCCGGCCGCAAGGTGATGGTGGAGTTCGAAGGTGCGCACACGGGCGACCGCGTGTACGTCAACGGCCACTTCATCAAGGGCACGGGCGCGCTCAACCAGGATGGCCAGGTGGATGCCAACGCCACCCACGTCATCGGCTTCATTCCGCACATCGTCGACCTGACGCCGTACCTCAAGTACGACGGTACCGATGTGATCGCGGTGAAGGTAAGCCGTAGCGGCGGCGGTTTCTTCCAGGACCCGGGCTTCTCGGGTTCGTTCCGTTTCGGCCAGGCCGAAGCCGGCCTGTTCCGCCCGGTAAAGCTGCACGTCACCAACCTCGTGCATATCCCGGAAAACGTCTACGCCGGCCAGAACACCTGGGGCACCTACGTCGGCACCGAATCGCTCAGCGATGACCACAAGAGCGCCGTGGTACGCGTGCAGACCAACGTGGTCAACGATCGCGAGGTACCGGTCACGGTAACGCTCACCACGCAGATCGTGGATGCGGCGGGTAACGTGGTCGCCACCGACCAGCAGCAGAAGCAGCTGGCGCCGCACGTGGCACCGGCCGATACGACACCGGTGTTCGACGAAAAGCTGACGGTGAGCAACCCGACGCTGTGGTATCCGAACAACAGCATCTACGGCAAGCCGTACATGTACAAGGTGCTGCACACGGTCAGCATCGACGGTACCGTGGTCGACGCGAAGCAGAGCCCGCTGGGTATTCGCGTGATCACGTGGGACAAGGATTTCCCGTACGTCAACGGCAAGAAGCAATACACCTGGGGCGCCTCCGGCCGCTACGACTACCCGGCGCTCGGCTCGTCCGTGCCGGAGGAGCAGCAGTGGCGTGACCTGCAGCAGCTTGCTGCCGCCGGTGGCAACCTGTGGCGCCCGGGCCATTCGCCGTCCAGTCCCGAGTTTGTCGAGGCCGCGGATGCGCTGGGTGTGTTCATCGTGCAGCCCAGCGGCGATGGTGAGAACGGTTTCTCCAACCGTTGCACCGCCGGCGACGACGCCTGCGTGAACATGTGGAACATCAAGCGCGAACTGCATCGCGACCTGGTGATCCGCGACCGCAACCATCCGTCGATCCTTGCCTGGGAATCCAACAACGGCAAGATGGACACCAACTTCGCGGTGGAACTGCGCACGATGGCCCGTAACTGGGACAGCATTGCGCCGCGCGCCGCCGCCGACCGTTCGCCGGACCCGGCCAACGGCGACATCCTGAGCTGCAGCAAGGCCGGGTGCGAAGAGGGCGTTCACCAGCAGTACCCGAACAAGCCTGCATGGGGCGCGGAATACTGGGGCATCGGTTCGCAGCGCCACGCGTTCGATTACGAGCTGTCGTACGCGCTGAATTACCTGGTGCCGTACTCGAAGGGCCGCAAGGCAGGCACCTTCGGCATGGCCCAGTGGTATTTCGCCGATACCCCGGGTGAAACCATCGAGTTCGATGAGGGCACCGAGGACGCCACGCACTTCACCATCGCCAAGGACACCGGCGAGAAGCAGTTCGTGCACAACGTGCGTTCGATCGGCAGCTCCATGGTCGACCAGAACCGCTTCCCCCGCATGATGTATTACATCTACCAGTCGGTGTGGACGCCGTTCGAAGTGAAGCCGGTAGTGAAGCTGGCGCACCACTGGAATCGCGCTGGCGATATCCAGGTGAACGCGTTCAGTAACTGCCCGGCCGTGCGCCTGCTGGTGAATGGCGTGCCGCAGGGTAGCGACCAGAAGCCCAACAACTGGGATTCGATCGACCAGGCCAGTTACGACGTCGAGAACTCGGGCAAGGATCCGGATACGGGCCATATCAAGGGTTCGGCACAGGCGCAGAAGACCACCGGTCTTCCGGGCCAGGTGCATTGGAACCTCACGTGGCAGGCGGGTACCGCGACCGCGCAGTGCATCGATGCACTGGGTGCCGTGGTTGATGACGCCAACGGCTCGCCGGTGCAGGACACGCTGACGACTGCCGGCAAGGCCGACCACATCGCACTGAGCGTGGTGCCGGAACTGGTGAAGCCGGATGGTACGGCGTTCGCCGTCACCGCCAACGGTTCGGATGCCGCCTTCATTGTCGCCCGCGTGGTCGACAAGGATGGCAACACCGTGCCGGAGGGTGCCGATGTCAACGTGAACTTCGAAGTCACCGGCGGTGCCTCGCTGGTCACCTACCAGGGTGGCACGCAGCAGCTGGTGGACTGGGCCGGTGGCCACACCATGAACGGTGATGGCACGGAAGAGCCGATCCACGGCTACCATGCCCCGGGCGATCACGAACTGAAGTTCGAAGGTGGCCTGCAGAAGATCGCGCTGCGTACGAAGTTCGACACGGGCACCGTGACCGTCACCGCGACGGCCGCAGGCCTGTTGCCAGGCACGGCGTCGTTCAACGTCCAGGCCGTGCCGAAGGCATCGCAGGGCGCGTCGGGTCCGCCGGCGATCATCGCCAACCCGATCGAGGACGATGTGACCCAGGGTTTCCCGGGCCATTTCTCGGTGACCGCCACGGGCGAAGCCCCGCTCAGCTTCACCTGGAAGCGTAACGGCCAGGAAATCCCGGGCGCCAATGCGGCCACGTACACCACGCCGAATGCGGCGATGACCGACGATGGCGCGGCTTACACGGTGGTGGTGCATAACGCCAAGGGTGACCAGGAATCGACCCCTGCGCTCCTGAAGGTGTTCACGGCGCAGCATGTGGTGATCAGCCAGCAGCCGCAGGCACAGAGCGTGGACGTGGGCCAGCAGGCGCACTTCGCGGTCAGCGCCAACGGTTCGCCGAAGGTGACGTACCAGTGGATGCGCGGAAACACGGCCATCGCCGGCGCCAACGGCCCCACGTACGACACCCCGGTGCTGACCGCGGCCGACGGCAACGTCGACTATGCCGTCGTGGTTTCCAACCCGCTGGGCGATGTCCCGTCTACGCCGGCCCACCTCACGGTGAATGCCGCGCGTCCGCCGGTCATTACCGGGCAGCCGGGCAATGTGCGCGCGAACCCGGGCCAGAGCGCCCAGTTCACGGTGTCCGTCGCCGGTTCGTCGCCGTTCCACTACAAGTGGTCGCATGATGGCCAGCCGGTGGGCGACGACAGCGCCACGCTCACGGTGTCCAATGTGAGCCTCAGCGATGTTGGCAACTACACGGTGGTGGTCACCAATATCCTCGGTGACGCTTCCGCCGCGACCAGCAATGCCGCCGCACTGACCCTGGCCCCGCCGGGTGCGAACCTGGCCCGCCAGAAGGTGACCTACGCCAGCGGTGCAGAAGATCCGAAGGGCACCGCGCCTGCCAATGCCGTCGATGGCGACGACAAGGGCACGCGATTCGCGTCGGAACAGAAGAACGATGCGGCGTACTTCATCGTCGATCTCGGCGCCGTGCGTTCGTTCAACCGCGTGGTGATCAAGTGGGAAAATGCCCACGCCGCTCAGTACAAAATCCAGTACTCGAACGACAAGGACACGGGTTACCAGGATTGGGTCGAGAACGACACCAGCCTCGGTGGCACCGAGGACATGACGGACAAGCGCGTTTCGGCTCGTTATGTGCGCATGCAGGGTATCAAGCGTGCCACGGACTACGGTTACTCGTTCTACGAGTTCGAAGTGTATGACTCGCCGACCTGCTGCCAGGATGGTGATCGCTATGCCGTGCAGGACACCAACCATGTCGTGGACCACTTCAGTGGCCTGACCTGGGAGCGTGCCCAGCGTGGCCTGGCCGACCAGGGCGCACAGTACAAGCAGTCGAATGCGGCCGCGGACTGCAAGGCCGCTACCGCACGCCTGCCGACCCTGGATGAGGCGCTGGCCGTGGCCGGCCAGAACCTGTCGACGAATGCGTTCCCGCAGGCGTGGACGATCTGGACCTCGACCAACGACCCGACCGACACGCAGTACGCGTACCAGGTGGCTTCGGATGGTTCGGTGTTCCGCCTCGTGGCGGAGAACAACCCGTCGCACGCGCTGTGCGTTACCGGTACCACGGTGGTGGCCCCGGCGATCACGGCGGACCCGGCGGCGCAGAAGGCGGGTGTGGGCCGCTCGGCACACCTCAGCGTGACGGCGACCGGTGATGGCCCGCTGGCCTACAACTGGTACCGCCACCTGCCGCAGGCCGATGGCACGTTCGTGGATGAGCTTGCCTCGTCGACGACCGATGGCAACTACGCCACCCCGGCACTCGCCGCGGCGGATAACGGCACGCAGTACATGGTGCGCGTGGTGAGCGCGAAGGGCCTCACGACCCAGAGCAAGTTCGCCACCATCAGCGTGGATAACTCCACCGATGGCTTCGACCCGCCGGCATGGCAGCAGGGCACGGCCACGCAGCCGGGTAATGGCGGTGACGATCCGGGCCAGCCGGATAACCCCGATGGCCCGGGTACGCCGGGTGATGGCCAGGGCGGCGTGAATATCGCCGTGGGCGCGGGCGCCACGTCCAGTGGCAATGAAGACGACGGTTACCTCGGCCCGAAGGGCGCCGTGGACGGCGACTTCACCACGCGTTGGGGTTCCAAGTTCACGCCGACGGCGTGGATCCGCCTGGACCTGGGCTCGCAGAAAACCTTCGACCACGTGCTCCTGCGTTGGGAACGCGCGCATTCGACGTCGTACATCGTCGAAGTGTCGAACGACGACGTGAACTACACCGCGGTCACCCCGCAGCCGGTCGCCGGCAAGGGTGGCGTGGAACGCGTGGACTTCTCCGCGGTCACCGCACAGTACGTGCGCATGACCAGCCTGGCGAAGAACACCGATTACGGCGTCTCGCTGTACGAGTTCGAAGTGTATGCCGCTGCTGCGCCCACCTTCGTGAGCCAGCCGCAAGCGCAGTCCGTGACCGCCGGCCAGCCGGTGACCTTCGCGGTCAGCGTCAAGGCCAACGGCAACGTGGGCTACCAGTGGCGTCGTAACGGTGCCGCCGTGGGTGGCGCCAACCAGGCCACGTACTCGTTCACGGCCTCGCTCGCCAACGCGGGCAGCTATGACGTGGTGGTGACCGATGCGGCTGGCCACAGTGCGACCAGCCAGCCCGCGACGCTCGCCGTGCAGCAGCCTGCCCAGCAGGCCCCGCCGCCGGTGTCGTCCGACACCAACCTGGCCCTGCACCAGCCGGTGCTCGCCTCCTCGGAGGAGAACCCGGTCGCGTTCAAGGCCGCCAACCTGACCGATGGCGACACCGGTACGCGTTGGTCTTCGCTGTTCACGGATGATGAGTGGGTGCGCGTGGACCTTGGCGCCGTGAAGACGGTGAACAAGGTGGTGCTGACGTGGGAGAACGCCCATGCCGTGAACTACCTGATCGAGGTCTCGCTCGATGGGCAGTCGTGGCAGGTGGCGGATGCAAAGATCGGCAGCAACGGTGGCGTCGAGACGCTGACCTTTACGCCGGTTTCGGCACGCTATGTGCGCATGCACGGCCAGACCCGCAACACGCAGTACGGCTACTCGTTGTGGGAAATGGAAGTGTACGGCACGGTGGATGGCACCGATCCGACGCAGCCGCAGCAGCCGGTCGGGAACGATCCGTCGGAAGGCTTCAACTACGACACGTACCCCGGCTTCATCGGTACCCAGCTGCGTAACGCAACCAACGGCAAGTGGCGCGACGACCAGGTCTATGTCGCTGTCATCGGCCGCGATCCGGTTACCCAGGTGTTCTCGTGGGTGAAGCCGGATGGCACGCTGACGCCCGCGAAGGTGGAGGACAACGACGGTGCCGGCCATCTCACCAAGAATGGCCAGAACTACCCGAATTACTTCTTCACGCTGGCCCAGGCGAAGTTGTTGAAGTTGCCGAAGATGGATTCGGGCCGCATCTTCGTGTCCGTCGGCGAGCCGATGTACATCAAGATCCTGAAAGCTGCCGACGATACGATCGGGTTTGCGGGTCCCAACCCGTTGAACGCCACCGACCCGAACATCGGCGTGTACTACGATTGGTACGAGTTCACCTGGAACAACGACGCGATCTTCATCAACACGACGCAGGTCGACCAGTTCTCCATCCCGCTGTCGCTGGATGTGTATGGCGGTAACAAGACGCGCCATGTGAACTCGGGCATCACCCAGACCCGCGCCGAGATCTTCGCGGCGTACAACCAGGAAGTGCCGGCCGAGTTCCAGCTGGCCGATGCCGACCCGATCCGCATACTTGCCCCGGGCAAGGCGCAGTTCGACGTGGGCCAGCCGCAGGAGCACTACTTCGACGCGTATATCGACAGCGCCTGGACCTACTACCAGTCCCATGTGCTTGAGATGACCATCGGTGCCAAGCAGTTCGAAGGCACCGTGGTGGATGGCGTCCTCACGTTCCGCCACACCAACTGGGCGGATACGAAGGAAGCCAACGAAGCCGAAGGCATGCTGTTCAACGTGCAGAAGCCGACCACGCAGGATGTGCTGGAAGGCAAGGGCGCACTGGCCCGCTCGAACGACCCCTGGGGCGTCGAAGGCCAGCTCGAAGCGCAGATCTGCGCGGCGTTCAACCGCCACGTCATGGAAGACAACACCGAGTGGAAGGACCCCGCGTCGTTCTACCAGCAGTCGCCGGCGAACTACTATTCGCGGTTCTGGCACCTGCATGGCGTGAACGGCAAGGCGTACGGTTTCGCGTACGACGATGTGTCCGACCAGAGCTCAACGCTGATTGAGCCGCAGCCGGAACATCTCGAACTCGGGATTGGCTGGTAACGAGCGTCAGGTAAAACGAAAGGGCGGTGGGGAAACCCACCGCCCTTTTTCGTGGCTGTTGTCGTAGGAGCCCACCCTGTGGGCGACATCTCTCGCGATGCCTTACAGGCCCTGTGGCTTATTCGCGAACAGCGTCGCCCACAGGGTGGGCTCCTACATCATTCCTCGGAGGCTTCCAGTTCCTTCAGGATCCGGTAGATCTCGCGGAATGCATGCAGCGGCTTGTTGGCTTCGCGTTCGGCGCGGGCCTGGCGCACCAGTGAGCGCAGGTGCTGGCGGTCCAGTTCCGGGTGCTTGTCGAACAGCTCGCCCAGTGCGGCATCGCCACCTTCCAGCAGCTTTTCGCGTGCCGCTTCCAGGCGGTGCACGTGTGCTGCTTCCTGACGCTGGCGGTCGCGATCCTCGCCGAGCGCGGCGCGTGCATCGGTAAATGCCTCATCGCCATGCCGGCGCATCATCTTGGCCAGGTACGCCATCTGCCGCTTGCGCGCGATGTGCGCCGTGACCTTACGCGTACGGCCAATCTCGTCGATGATGTCTTCGGGCAGGTTCAGCTTGGGGATGCGCGAGGGCGGTAGCTCCACCAACTGGTTGGCCAGCTTCAGCATATCCAGCGCATTGCGGCGCTGTTCGCTGCGGCTCGGGCCGAAATCTTCCTCGTCATCCTTCTGCGGGCGATCGTCCCAGGGCCTCATGGCGTTGCCTCCTCACCTTCGAAGGCAAAGCGCGGCTGCACGCGGCCCTCGTGTTCTACGGTTTCCGCGAACATGGCCGCGGGGCGCACCCACAGGCCGTGTTCGCCATACAGAGCCTGGTACACCACCAGCTCCTCCATGGTTTCGCTGTGCCGGGCGGTGCCCAGCACGCGGTAGGGCATGCCCTTGAAGTGGCGGTAATAGCCGACACGGATGCTCATAAGGTTTCCATGGCACCATGGGCGGTGCGTTGCTTTGGATTCGGGCGGCGCGACCCCATTAAGGGATATTGGCCGCCTGCGGCCTGCCATTCTAACCGCCAGCCCCCGGGAAGCCCACGTGAGCCAAGTTTCCACCCGCGACACCAGCCACCAGGACCTCGACCGCCTCGCCAGCCTGGCCGAGGATACGATCCGCCGGGCGCGCGCCGCGGGCGCCACCCAGGCCGAGGTCTCGGCCAGCGTGGATGTAGGCCTGAACGTGAACGTGCGCCTGGGCGAGGTGGAAACCGTCGAGCACACCCGCGACCGGGGCTTCGCCCTCACGGTGTTTTTCGGCAAGCGCAAGGGCTCGGCCAGTACGGCCGACCTGAACCCGGATTCGATCCAGGCCACGATCGACCAGGCCTGCGCCATCGCCCGCTTCACCGAGGAAGACCCGGCGGCCGGTCTGGCCGATGCGGACCGCATGGCCACCGTGTTCCCGGACCTGGACCTGTGGCATCCCTGGGATATCGACGTGGATGCCGCCATCGCGCTCGGCTGCGATATCGAGAACGCTGGCCGTGACATGGATGGGATCACCAACTCCGATGGCGCCAGCGTCAATGCTGGCCAGAGCCTGTCGGTGTACGCCAACTCGCACGGTTTCCTGGGCCGCGAGCGCGGCACCCGGCACTCGCTGTCGGTGGCCCTGATCGCCGGCGACGACGAGGGCATGCAGCGCGATTACTGGTACGACAGCCAACGTGATGCCACCCAGTTCATGGATGCCGCGGCGCTGGGCCGGAAGGCTGCCGAGCGTACCCTGTCGCGCCTGGGCGCCCGCCGCCTCAGCACTCGCCAGGCACCCGTCCTGTTCGCCCCGGAGATCGCCCGCTCCCTCATCGGCCACCTGCTGGGCGCCGTGAGCGGCGGGTCGCTTTACCGCCGCTCCAGCTTCCTGCTCGATCACGTGGGCAAGCAGGTCCTCCCGTCGTGGCTAACCATTGATGAGAAACCCCTCATTCTGCGGGGCCTGGGCTCCTCGGTATTCGATGCCGAAGGTGTGGCCACCGTGGATGCGCCGCTCATCGTCGATGGCGTGCTTTCCCGCTACATCCTGGGTAGCTACTCCGCCCGCAAGCTGGGCCTGCAGTCCACCGGTAACGCGGGCGGTGTCCATAACCTGCTGGTGGGCCATGGCGGCGAAAGCTTCGAGGGCATGCTTAAAAAGCTTGGCACCGGCCTGCTGGTTACCGAGGTGATGGGGCAGGGCGTGTCGATCATCACGGGCGATTATTCCCGTGGCGCCTCGGGTTTCTGGGTGGAAAACGGCGAAATTGCATATCCGGTGGAAGAAATCACCATCGCCGCGAACCTGCGCGACATGTACGCGAACCTCGTGGCGGTGGGGGGCGACGTGGATTATCGCTCGCACATCCTCACCGGCTCATGGCTCATCGAAAACATGACGATCGCGGGCGAGTAAAGGGGCCGCCGCGGGGCATGACTTCCAGCCCCCGTGCCGCAAGTCTTGTTGACATGGGCACGGGGCAAAGGGAGAGTGGAGCCGACATCGCCCAGGGAGTCGTGCCATGAGTACCCCGTCCGATCAGGTTCCACCGCCGCCCGCCCCGCCGCCGTACGATCCGGTACCGCCACCGGTGGCGGCTCCCAGTTCCGACGACAAGAACATCGCGATGCTGACGCATCTGTCGGGCCTGGTGTTCCACGTGATCGTCCCGCTCATCGTCTGGCTGGTCTTCAAGGATCGCGAGGACAAGCAGTACCTCGTGCGCGAGGCGAAGGAAGCGCTGAACTTCCAGATCACTATCGTGCTGGCCTACTTCATTGGCGGCATTCTTACGATCATCCTGATCGGTGGTCTGATCGTCTTCCTGGCGTGGATCGCGAACGTGGTGTTCTGCATCGTCGCCGCGCTGAAGGTGAGTTCGGATAACACGTACCGGTATCCGTATACGTTGCGGCTGATCAACTGAATTCTGCCTACAACGCATCAGAAAGGGCCCGCAGAAGCGGGCCTTTTTTGTTGGTGAGCGCCTCCATACAGAAGCGTGGCGTCCCTGCTTAAATGCGTACCTGAGCAAGCCACGCTACGTTCTCTAAGCATGTTCGCGCCCCCCTGATGGGGCGCGCTTGCGCGCGATGTGCGCATATTGCCATGAAGCAGCGTGATCAATGCCCGCGATGCGCGGAATATCTCGCTAGTTCAGCAAGCCATTCACCGCGTTCGCCGAGGGGCGCAATGGCATCCAGCGCCTCGTTGACCAATGCCGCGAGACGGGCGCGCGAAGCTTCGAGGCCAATGATCGACGGGAATGTCGGCTTATCCGCCGCGGCATCCTTTCCGGCCGTCTTGCCGATCACCGCCGATTCGCCTTCGATATCCAGGATGTCGTCCCGTACCTGGAAGGCCAGCCCCACGGCATGGCCGTAGCGGTCGAGCCGTTCCAGGAGTGCCGTATCACGGCAACCGGCGGCGAGCGCGCCCAAACGTACTGACGCCCTGATCAGCGCGCCCGTTTTGTAGGCATGCATGCGCTCCAGTTCCTCCAGCGTCAGCTTGCGGCCGACGGCGGAAAGGTCGAACGCCTGCCCACCGGCCATGCCCTCGGCGCCACAGGCCGCGCCGAGCGTGCGCAGCATGGCGATGCGCTGGACCGGGTCATCGCCCTCAGGCGTTTCCGCCAGGATTTCGAAGGCCAGGGCCTGCAGGGCATCGCCCGCCAGGATGGCCATGGCTTCGCCGTACACGATGTGGCACGTAGGCCGGCCGCGGCGCAGGTCGTCGTCGTCCATGGCCGGCAGGTCGTCGTGGACCAGTGAATAGGCATGGATGATTTCGACCGCGCAGGCCGGGGCATCGAGGACCGGGCCGTCATTGCCCAGCGCGTGGCCGGCCGCATACACCAGCAACGGGCGCAGGCGCTTGCCGCCGCCAAGTACCGCATAGCGCATGGCACCGTGGAGTTCGACGGGGGGCAGGTCATCGCCGGGCAGCACGCGCGCCAGCGCGTCATCAGCCCGGCCGGCCAGCGCCTTGAGCGGCGCCGGCAGGTCAGTCGTTGCGGGAGTCAAAGGGTTCGGCGGTATCGGGGGCTTCGGGATCGAGCAGCAGGCGGACACGGAGTTCGGCCTGCTCCAGCGCGGTCTGGCATTGCCGGTAAAGGCCGATGCCGCGCTCGAAGGATTTCAGCGAATCGTCCAGGCTCAGCTCGCCCCCTTCCATGCGCGTGACCAACTGCTCGAGTTCATCGAGCGAATGCTCGAACTCGGCGATGGACGAGGCGGGAACGGCGGCGGCAGGGGACTTCGGCATGGCGGCAAAACTAGCTCACATGGGCGTTTCGATCAATCGCCGCGATGCCACAGGGGGAGGGCGCCAGCGGCATCGAACAGGGGTTTCCCCGCTTCGCTGAGCCACCGGTCCGCCACGGCCAGGACGGTATCGCCATCGACGACCAGCGGCATGCGCGGACGCTCCCAAGGGGGCACCCCGCCGCGCTGGAGCAGGTCGCGGAGCTCCCGGGTGTGGCGATCGCCCGCCGGCTTGAGCGATTCGCCACCCTGCCGGTAACGGACGGTGACCGCCGCTGGCAACCGCCGGCCCCCAAGTGTCAGTGAGCCGCCGCCGGGAAGGGCCAGTGGTTCCCCACGCCACGGCGATGACCAGGCCGTATCAAACGGCTTCTGCCGGGGCATGGCCCACAGCTTGCCACGCCATACGCGGACTTCCGTATCCAGCCAGCCGACCAGCGGGAGCCGCTCGGCCGCCGCTTCGCGTGCTTGCCGCTCGAGCGTGTCACGCTGGGCGGTCGTGGGCGCCGACAGGCCAGCCGCATGCAGCCACTGGTCCAGCAGGGGGCCGCGCCACGCGTCGGGCAACGCGAGCCAGCCAGGGGCATCGAGACTGCCATCCGGCCCGCGCAGGCGGCCGTAGGCTTCCATCCAGCCATCGCGCAGGCAGGCCGCAGCCTCGCCGCACAGCCGCGCGCTGTGGACGATGCTTTGGCCCGCATGCGGCCAGTGCTCACGCAGGGCGGGCAATACCGTACTGCGCAACCACGCACGCGCGACACGCGGATCGTCGTTTGAGGGATCGTGAATCGTATGGAGGGCATGCAGGGCGATATGGTCCAGCAAGGCGTCGCGGGGTAGCCCCAGCAGCGGCCGCCACTGCTCGCCTGCGCCCATGGCGCGCCGTTCGCGCATACCCGCGAGGCCTTCCGGGCCCGCGCCGCGCATGAGCTTGAGCAGTACGGTTTCGACCTGGTCATCGTGGTGGTGCGCCAGCACCATGCGTTCACCCGGGCGCAGCGATGCGGCGAACGCAGCGCGGCGTGCACGGCGCGCTGCGCCCTCCACACCTTCACCCCGGCTCAGGTCCACGCTGACACGCACCGATTCGAACGGCACGTCCAGGGATTCGCAGAAGCGACGGCAATGCACGGCCCACGCCCCGCTTTCGGCATGCAGGCCATGATCGATATGCAGCGCCCGCATGACAGGACGGGGCGCGTGCATCGCCAGCGCATGCAGCAGTGCGGTGGAATCCGGACCGCCGCTATAGGCGACGACGAGCGGCGTGTCGTCCAGGTCCGCCAGCGCGGCGGAGAGGTGGTCGGAAAGCGCGATGCTCATTTGCCCTTGGCGCGTAGCTTGACGTAAACGTGCTTGGCGCTGCCGTGCTGGCGTTCTTCCACGTCGAACAGGCCAATACCGTGGATCAGGCCGCTTAGCTTGGCATAGCCGTAGTTGCGCGAATCGAAATCAGGCATGCGCTTGCTCAGGATACTGCCGACGCCACCCAGCGCAGCCCACCCGTTCTCATCCGACGCATCCTTGATAGCGTTGCGCACGGCGTTGAGAAGCTTTGTGTCACCCCGCAGCTCGCTAACCGAGAGCGGAGCCTTGATGGCCTTGTCGTCATCATCGTCGTCCGCGCTGACCAGTACTTCGGTGTAGATGAACTTGTCACATGCCGAGACGAACGCCTTCGGTGTTTTCAGTTCCCCGAAGCCATAGACGATGAGGCCGGCCTCGCGGATGCGTGAGGCGAGCCGGGTGAAATCGCTATCGCTGGATACGATGCAAAAGCCGTCGAAGCGTTCGGCGTACAACAGGTCCATCGCATCGATGATCATGGCCGAATCCGTGGCGTTCTTGCCCGAGGTATAGGCGAACTGCTGGATGGGCTGGATGGAGTGATCGAGCAGGGCGGCCTTCCACCCATTGAGATTGGGCCCGGTCCAGTCGCCGTAGATGCGCTTGACGTGGGCCGTGCCGTATTTGGCCACCTCGGCGAGCAGGCCATCCACGATGGCTGGCCGCGCATTGTCGGCGTCGATCAGGACGGCTAGCTTGTGGGTGACATCGTTGGCCATGGCCGGCTCCCTGGTGGCGAGCGGCCATGGTAGCGCGCCGCCGTGACATCGGCGTGCGCGCAGCCCGGGGGCTGGTTACTCGGTGTAGGCCCCGAAGCCGCGCAGGCGCTGGTAGCGCTTTTCGAGCAACTCGTCGACGGGAAGCTTTTCAAGCTCATCGAGCTGGTTCAGCAGGACTGCCTTCAGGCGGGTGGCCATGGATTGCGGATTGCGGTGGGCACCGCCCAGCGGCTCGCGCACGATCTTGTCGATCAGGCCATTCTCGAGGATGCGCGGCGCGGTAAGGCCCATCACCTCGGCGGCATCCTTCGCCTTGTCAGCGCTCTTCCAGAGGATGGAGGCGCAGCCTTCCGGCGTGATGACGGAGTAGGTGGAGTACTGGAGCATGTTGACCCGATCGCCTACGCCGATAGCCAGCGCACCGCCCGAGCCGCCTTCACCCGTGACCGTGCAGATGACCGGAACACGCAGTTCAGCCATTTCGAGCAGGTTGCGGGCGATCGCCTCGGACTGGCCGCGCTCTTCCGCGTTGATGCCCGGCCATGCGCCTGCCGTGTCGATAAAGGTGAACACCGGCATGTTGAAGCGCTCGGCCAGCTTGAACAGGCGCAGCGCCTTGCGATAGCCCTCTGGGCGCGGCATGCCGAAGTTACGCTTCACCTTGGTCTTGGTGTCGCGGCCCTTCTGGTGGCCCACGATCATGATGGAACGGCCGTTGATACGGGCCAGGCCACCTACGATGGCCTGGTCATCCGCAAACATGCGGTCGCCCTTCAGTTCGTGGAATTCCTCACACATGCCCTGGATGTAATCCAGCGTGTACGGGCGCGCCGGGTGGCGCGACACCTGGCTGACCTGCCACGGCGTAAGGTTGCGGAAGATCTCAGCTGTCTTGATCTTCAGCTTCTCACGCAGGCGGCCCACTTCCTCGTCGATGTTGAACGCCTGGCCACTGCTGGCGTGGCGAAGTTCTTCGATCTTCGCTTCCAGTTCGGCGATGGGTTGTTCGAAATCGAGGAAGTTAGGATTCATGGAGTACGAAGCATCCGGGCAAGACTGAGCATTATAGCCGGGCTGCGCGGTAGGTGGCGTGCGCTCACGTACGGTGACGCCTTCGGTCGTAACCCTATGAATCCGAAGGCTTCGTTGACTCGGTGTACCCCTCGTGTAGGCGAATGCCGTCAATTGCCGTGGGAGTTGGGAGCTAAGCGCGTAGGTGGGCCGCTGAGGCCAGTGAGTCCCGCGTACCCTGCTCAGGCCCCAACAGATGGGCCGGATGGACCGGCCCTGGTTCACGACAAGGAGTCTTCCCGTGTTTCGTATAACCGCACGTGCGCTGGCGTTCGCCACCGCGCTCATCACCTTACCCGCCTCGGCAACCACGCCCCACGGCGACGACCTGCCCGTGTGCCCATCATCCGGCAGCCAGCCCACGGAGTGTCTGGTCAGTATCCTGAATGCAGGGTTCGATGGCGAAGGCTCGCTCGTCAACTGGATGCCCAACCTGTTCAACCCGCACACCGTGAGCATCGACGACACCGCCAATCCCAAGCTGGTATTGGCGCCGGGTGGTTCGGTCAGTCAGGTCGTACCGCTCTCAGGCGGCAACGACGATATGGAACGCGCTCCCTATTTCATCCCCTCACTGTTCGCACGCTCGGAAGGGGGCGACGCAGGCATCGAGGTGTCGGTGATGCTCGTGGGCGCTGACGGGGCGTACGAGGCTTTTTCGCGCGCCTACACGGTCGGAGGGGTGTGGTCGCGGCCATCCGGTGGCTTCGACGCGTCACGCGGTCCCGCCACGGCTATGGTGATTCAGATCGTGCGCAAGGACAGCAATGCGGGCGCCACCGTGTATATCGATGACGTGCAGGTGATTCGCCAGCGCTAGTCCCTACCGCGGAATTTCCCCACAACGAAGCGACCCCGTTGGGTCGCTTCGTTGTGGGGAAATTCCGCGCGCTTGTGTAGGAGATTGTCGCTTCGGGTGTAGGCCTCGCTCCACCCACGCACATGTTGTGTTCCGATCGAGCTGCGGGTTCGACTCCCGCCGGTGTCAGAAGATGCCGCTTTCAATCACATTCAAGGAAGATCGTCATGAGCACATCATTGGTTATTCGCGTGTCCCGTGCCTCGCTGGTTGCGACCCTGTTGTGCGCCAGCATCACGCCGGTGTTTGCGGGAGGCAGCGACGAACTGGTCCGTTGCCCGGCAAGCATGCCGCCACTCGGCTACGAGAACTGCGAGATTGAGCTGCAGAATCACGACTTTCAGACCAAGCCGCCGGGTTATCACACGCAGATGACGGTGTTCCCGCGTGTGTCCGGTTGGGAAACCAGCGGCCCGGTGCCGGTGATAGGCACCTGGGTGAATCGTCAATACACGGGCATTGCCATCGGTGTAGAGCCGGGCGCCTTCGTCCGGCAAACGGTGCATGCCCCGCAGCCGGCCAACACATTCGGTGCCGCGCTACCGACCTATGAGCTTTCGTTCGAAGCATCAAGCCTTGGCTACGCTGCGCGTGGCCCCATGACCGCGCGCCTGATTGGCATCATGGTCACGGGGCAGGAGGTGGTGCTTGCAAACATCACTAGCCAGCCGGAAGGTGATCGCATGGAACCATTCACTATGAAGGCATCCCCTTTCAGCGTTCCGGCATCGCTGCGCGTGGAGTTCGAGCGCCCCTCGGGAGAAGGTCATCCCATATATATCGATGAAGTCGTCCTGACCCAGACGAAGAAGAATCGCTGATCGAGAACCCCGTTGGTTCCCATGGAAGGTAATGACATGAACCGTTCAATACGTATCAGGAAGGCGGCGTGGCCTCTGGCGATACATGCCCTGGGGCTCGGCATCGCCATGGGCGTGGCGGCGCCCGCGTTCGCGCTCACCATTCCGGGGCACGCACCGTTCGGCGGCCTGCCCGAATGCAGGCACGCGACGTGGAAGGATGCCTGCCTCATCAGCGTGCCTAACGGGGATTTTGGCGGTCCTGAGGGCGATAGCCATTCCCACGGTTATTCGTTTCCATCGTTCGCTCCGCCCCATTCGGTCGCCGAACACATCACGCCGTGGCGCTACATTGATCCCGGCCGACGTGGTGGTGGCCAGGCTCAGGCCGGTGAGCAGTTTGTGCTGCTGCAGTCGGGTGATGGCGTGGAGCAACGAGTCACGTTGCCTTCGACAGGCTCGGGCGAACCCGTCGTCTACGGCGTGCACGCTCATGTCGGCACGTGGACAGGCAGCACCCGCGTTCGGATGGACGTTGCGTTGAGATCGGGCGACAAGGTAGTGGCGCAGGCAAACCGCGCCGTGCAGGTCGCCCAGGTCACCGATGATCCACGGTCCGAACTGATGGCATGGATCGAGGCGCCGCGGGGGCAGGACATGTCCGCGATGGATATACGGATCACTGCTGAAGATGGGTTGGGACGCACACCTGTTGCCGATGTGGTGATCGTGCGCGCCACCCCCGATGATCCCTTGCCTGAGGTAACGCCGCGCTGGTGACGATGACGGCGGATGCGGCGCCGGGCCCAGGACCGGCGCCGCATCGTTAGTCCGCGGGCCGCACCAGGCGCAGCTCGGTGCTGAGGACACCCGGCAAGCCGCGTAGCGTTCGCATCAGGTCGGGCAGGGCACGCACCCGCCATTCGTCGCCCAGCTCCAGACTGGCCTGGCCCACGCTATTGCGATAGCCCGCGAGCATTAGTGGCGTACGGCCGCCGCGGAAACCCATCAGCGCGTGTTTCAGGTGCTTTGGGAACTCCTCATCGACACCGTTGAGCTTCAACGTCAGCAGGCGGCCGAAGTGCTCCATGGCGTCCGAAAGCGAGTAGGCCTTGCGTGCGCGCAGTTGGTACCCTCCGGCGAAATCGTCGATGCGCAGGCCGCCTTCCACCACGATGATGTTGCCGCGGGTGAGCAGCGGCGCCGCATCGGTGAATACTTCGCGGAAGAAACTGGTTTCGAGCAGGCCCGTGGCATCTTCGATCTGCACGAAGGCGTCGCTATCGCCGCGCTTGCGCATGCCCACGACCATGCCGGCCACCGTCCACGGCGTTTCCGGGCTGCGCCGGAAGCGGCTGCCTTCCTCGTCATCGTTGCGGCGTGGCTTGGGCGGCTGGTAGCGGTGCGGGATTTCGCCGATCGGGCAACTGGATAGCTGCGAAAGCTCCGTTGTCCACGGGTCGGTCGGGTGGCCGGACAGATAATGGCCAAGCGTATCGTGCTCACCCTGCAGCAATTGCTCCAGCGGCCATTCCGGCACGGAGCCGGAAAGCTCGATGATGCTCGGTGCTTCGGCATCGCCGAAGGCGTTGCCGAAGATATCCACCTGGCCGGAGGCACGATTCTTCGCCTCCTGGTCGGCAGCGCGCATGGCTTCGGGGATGTGCGACACCAGCGTGGCCCGGTTCTCGCCCAGGGCATCGAGCGCACCGGATTGCACCAGCGCTTCCATCACACGCTTGTTGAGCTTGTTAGAACCGATGCGCTGGCAGAAGTCCACCAGGCCCTTGAACGGGCCACGTGCCTTGCGTTCGGCGGCGATTTCCTCGCAGATGCCCTGGCCCACGCCCTTGATCGCGCCCAGGCCGTAACGCACCACACGCGGCTCAACGGCTTCGAACATCCACTCCGATGCGTTGACGTCCGGCGGTAGCACCTTGATACCGATCGCACGCGTTTCATCGAGGAAGGTGACGGCCTTCTCGGTGTTATCCATGTCCGACGAGATCGTCGCGGCCATGAACTCGGCGGGGTAGTGCGCCTTCAGCCACGCGGTCTGGTAGGACACGAGCGCATAGGCGGCCGCGTGCGATTTATTGAAGCCGTAGCCGGCGAACTTCTCCATGAGGTCGAAGATCGAATCGGCCTTGTCACCGTCGATCCCGTCCTTGGCGGCACCTTCGCGGAATGTCGCGCGGTGCTTCACCATTTCCTCGGCTTTCTTCTTACCCATGGCGCGGCGGAGCAAGTCGGCGCCGCCGAGGGTGTAACCCCCCACGATCTGCGCCATCTGCATCACCTGCTCCTGGTAGACCATGATGCCGTAGGTCTCTTTCAGGATGGGCTCGACGCGCGGGTCCGGATACTCCACGGCTTCCTTGCCATGCTTACGGGCGCAGAAGCTGGGGATCAGGTCCATCGGGCCCGGGCGGTACAGTGCCACCAGCGCGATGATGTCCTCGAAACGGTCCGCCTGAGCCTCTTTCAGCATGCCCTGCATGCCGCGCGATTCGAGCTGGAAGACGGCGACGGTCTGCGCCTTCTTCAGCAGGTCGTAGACCTTGGGGTCATCGAGCGGCAGGGTATCGATGTTCAGCGGCTCGGTGCCTTCGGTGGCACGGCGCTTGTTGATGGCCTTCACGGCCCAGTCGATGATGGTGAGCGTGCGCAGGCCGAGGAAGTCGAACTTCACCAGGCCCACGGCTTCGACGTCGTCCTTGTCGTACTGCGTCACCACGCCTTCGCCGCTCGGTTCGCAGTACAGCGGGGCGAAATCGGTGAGCGGGGTGGGCGCGATCACCACGCCGCCGGCGTGCTTGCCAGCATTGCGGGTGAGGCCTTCCAGGCTCAACGCCAGGTCGATCAGCGTGCGCGACTCTTCCTCGGTTTCATAGATGTCGCAGAACTCCTTCACCACGCGCTCGGGTTCTTTCTTCGACTTCTCGGTGCGGCCCAGGGCATCGCCCAGGGTGAGGTCGAGCGGGCGGGCGGGAATGAGCTTGGCGTGGCGGTCGACCTGGCCGTAGCCCATGCCGAGCACACGGCCGGAATCGCGCAGCACCGCCTTCGCAGCCATCGAGCCGTAGGTGATGATCTGGCTGACGTGGTCGCGGCCGTACTTGCGTGCGACGTAGTCGATCACCTCATCGCGGCGATCCATGCAGAAGTCGATGTCGAAGTCGGGCATCGACACGCGTTCGGGGTTGAGGAAGCGCTCAAACAGCAGCTCGAACTGGAGCGGATCCAGGTCGGTGATCTTGAGAACCCATGCGACGAGCGAACCCGCGCCGGAACCACGGCCCGGGCCGACGGGGATCCCGTTATCCTTACCCCAGCCAATGAAGTCCGCCACGATCAGGAAGTAACCGGGGAACCCCATGCGGATGATGACATCCACTTCGCGATCGAGGCGCGCCTGGTAATCCTCCAGGGTCTTGCCCGGCGCGAGCGGATTCACCGCCAGCCGCTCCTCAAGGCCCTTCTGGGCCTGCTCGCGGATGTAGGTGTCGAGCGTGTGGCCTTCGGGCACCGGGAAATCGGGCAGGTAATACGTGCCGAAGGTGAGTTCCAGGTTGCAGCGCTTGGCCAGCTCGATCGTGTTCTCGAGCGCCTCGGGAATATCGGCGAACAGTTCGGCCATTTCCTCGGCCGACTTGAAGTATTGCTCTTCGCTGTAGAAACGCGGGCGCTTGGGGTCGGCCAGCACACGGCCCTGGTTGATGCAGGTACGCGCCTCGTGCGACTCGAAGCCCGAGCGCTCGAGGAAGCGCACATCGTTGCTGGCGATGACCGGCAAGCTCCGCTCGCCGGCCAGGGCCATGGCGGCGCGCACCCAGTTTTCTTCGTTTTCGCGACCGGTTCGGGTCAGTTCCAGGTACAGGCGCTGGGGGAACAGGTGCTCAAGCAAGCCCAACCGCGCACCGGCGGCCGGCAACCCGGCGGAAAGGGCGATGCGCGCGACCTCGCTTTCGCGGCCTGCGAACGCGATCAGGCCGGTCACCGCTTCGGCGGTGAGCCAGTTGGCATCGACCAGCGCACGGCCGCTGCCCTGGCCTTCACGCCAGGCGCGTGAGACCAGCCGCGACAGGTTGAGGTACCCATCGCGGTCCTGGCAGATCAGGGTAAGGCGCCACGGGCGCGGGTCATCCGGGCTGGAAACCCAGATATCGCAACCGCCGATGGGCTTGATACCCGCCGCCACGCACTGCTTGTAGAACTTCACCAGCCCGAACATGTTGTTCTCGTCGGTCAGTGCGACGGCCGGCACGCCGGCGCGCACGCACGCGGCGATCAGCTGCTTGATGCGGATCGTCGAGTCGACCAGCGAGTATTCGCTGTGGAGGTGGAGGTGGGCAAAGCGGACGGTCATGCGGGGTGCCGGTTCAGGCCATGGGAAAGGCTAACCGGGAGTGGGGGTGGGAACAAGAATTGACAGGCGGGAAAACGGCCGTGCGGTGCAGTGGCCGGGCCCGTGACGGCGGAAGCCGCGATGTCGTGTAGGGCATTGCCGCGGCAGCGGCCGCCGGTAGTAATCCCATCCGCGTATTCGGCTACAAATGGGTCGGGCTACGTTGTGACGCCCCGCTGGCTGGACGGCCGGTGTCCCCACCCGAGAAGGAACTTCCCCATGTCCAAGCGATATCTCGCCGCGCTCCTGCCCCTGTTGAGCGCTGCCGCGTTCGCACCCACCGCGAACGCCACGCCACCCCATGCACCGTTGCCGGGCTGCACAACCTCCATTGGCGCCCACCTGGCAACCGGGTGCTACATGCGCGGTACGTGGTACGGGGGTGGCGCGGGGGGCATCCCCTCGAAGGAGCCGCTGGTCGTCACCCGGCGCCAGGCCGCCACGGCCCGCGCCATCGTGCCGCTCGATGCGTCGACCGAAGGGTCCCGACTGACGTACGCGGTGAAATTCAACGCACGCATGGAGCGGGGCCAGGGTTTGTTCGACAACAACCTGACGGTGAAGGTCTGGCTCGCGGATGACAAGAACCAGCATGCCATGGCGTTACGCGAGGTCCAGCTCTCGGTCGATCGCCATGGCATGGGCTATATCACCGTCGAGGCGCCGGGCAGGAAGACCGGCTACCAGCCGCACTACGTATACGTCAGCTTCGCTGCGCTCGGTAACGCCTACGCCGATCCCGCCATCGACAACGGGGCGGCGATCAGGATCAAGGATGTGGAGTTCAGCATCTATCCGACCCAGTCGTAAGCCGTCTGGCGTCAGCGCGTGTGCGCCTCAGGGTGGTCGATGAACCACAGGCCGGCGAACAGCTTGGCGTCAATGGAAAAGCCCTCCGCCGCGCGATCGAACAGCCACTTGCCGGCTTCGGCGCGCGGCACTTCATGCACGATGATGTTCTCGGTGTCGTCGCCGCCACCGGCCCCGACCTTCTCCAGGTCCCACGCCCGGGCGAACGCGATCATCTCGGTACTCATGCCCGATGACGACGGGCCTTCATGCACGAACTCGATGCGGCCACAGCGGTAGCCGGTTTCTTCTTCGAGTTCGCGCTCCGCCGCCAGCAAGACGTCCTCGTCCTCGGCACCTTCCAGGTCACCGACCAGGCCTGCGGGCATCTCGATGGTGTTGGCCAGGATCGATACGCGGTACTGCTCGACGAAGATCACCTTGTCGTCGGGCGTCACCGCCAGGATGATCACCGCACCACCCGGATTGTTCCGCGCTGCGTATTCCCACCGGCCGCGCTTCTTCAGGGTCAGCCACTTGCCCGTGTACAACGTCTCTTCAGGCAGGCTGGCGTCATCAGGGATGGGCGAGGCGTGGGGCAGCGGGCTGGTCTGCATGGCGGGCTCCTTGGGCAATCCGGCAAGTATCGTCGAAAAACGATCTCGGCCGTGTGACGCCCGCGGCGCGCTCCTTCAGTCTTAAAGCAGGGCGCGCAGGCGGCTTCGGGTCATGGGGCCAAAGCGGATGCGCTCGCAGAGCTCATCCACGGCCGAGGCATCGCCCTGGCGGCGGCTTAGCGCATCGGCGGTTTCGGCCACCGCTACGTCCAGCGCGATACGCGTGAGCCGGCGGTAAAGCAGCGCCAGTTCGCCATGTTCGCGCAGCCGGGCGGCGCACGCCGCCGCGCCCCGAATGCGCAGGTAGGGCACTTCATCGATACGTTCGAGCAACGCATCCAGGCTGCCGAAGTGTGCAAGCAGGGCGGCGGCCGTTTTGCCGCCGATGCCCGGTACGCCCGGGATGTTATCGACCGCATCGCCACACAGGGCCAGGTAATCGGCAACCTGGTGCGGGTGCACACCCAGCTTGTCGAACACACCAGCCGCGCCCCAACGAACATCCTTGGCGAAATCCCACTGCTGGTCGTGTTCGCCCAGCAACTGGCCAAAATCCTTGTCGGCCGACACGATCACGCCGCGGAACCCATGCACGCGCAGGCCCCACAGGGCGCTGCCGATCAGGTCATCGGCTTCGTACTGGTGATCGTTGAGGACCGTGATGCCCAGCGCCGCGGATATCTCACGGCACAGTGCAAACTGGCGCACGAGCTGGGGCGGCGGCAGCTCGCGGTTGGCCTTGTAAGCCGGGTAGATCGCGTTACGGAACGAGGTGGTCAGCGAGGCATCGAACGCGACGGCGATGTGCTCGGCGCGGCTGCGTTCGAGCAACTCACACAGGAAACGGGTGAAGCCGTGTACGGCGTTGACCGGCTCACCCTCGTGGTCATGGAATTCATCGGGCATGGAATGCCATGCCCGGAATACATACAGGCTGCCATCCACGAGGTGGACGGTATCGCTGCCGGTCACGGCTGCCATGCGCTCACGATATCGTCGTAGGCCGGGCGATCGCGTTCCGGCGCTTCCATGCCGGGCGTACCCACGTGGATGAAGCCAATGACGTGCTCGTTCTTTTTCATGCCGAGCAGCTTTGCCACATCGCGGTCGTAGGCGGCCCAACCCGTGAGCCACTGCGCCCCGTAGCCGAGGGCCTGCGCCCCCAGCAGCAGGTTGTAGGCGACGCAGCCCGCGGTAAGGTTCTGCTCGAGTTCGGGCACCTTGCTGTCGGCGTCGATCCGGGCGGAAACCACGAGCACCAGGGGCGCATGCTCGTAGCGGCGCTGTTCCTTCTCGCGCTTGGATTCGGAAAGATCGGGATTGGCGGCGATCGCCATGTTCGCCAGCGTGTTACCGAAGCTGCGCTTGGCATCGCCGCGCAGGATGCGGATACGGAATGGCTCGAGCTTGCCGTGATCAGGGACGCGGATCGCGGCCTCGATCAGGCGGTGCAGGGTGGCGTCGTCGGGAGCGGGTTCGCCGAGCTGGCGCGAGGGCACGGAACGGCGGGCGTTAAGACTATCCAGGTTGGGCTGGTTCATCCGCCCATTTTACCACCCGCTCCTGCACCCATGTATCCAGAAGACCGGGTTAGCGGTCGCGAGGGGGCGGGGGCGGCGGCAGGGCGTCGTTCGGGCCCAGGTGATCCAGCGCCTGGCGGCGCTGTTCCGGGGTCTGGTTGCGCCACTGTTCCACCAGGGCGCGACGCTGGTCGGGCGGCAGGGTACGGAAACGCTCGAAGGCCTCATGCAGCTTCTGCCGCTGGTCGGGCGAAAGATCGTTGAACTTCTGCTGGTTGCGGCGCGCCTGCGCGCGTTCTTCCGGCGTCATCTGCTGCCAGTGCGCGATGCGGTCGCGGATTTCCGCGCGCCGCTCGGGCGGCAACCCGCGCCAGCGCTGGGCCTTATCCAGCATGCGTGATTGCCGCTGGGGCGGGAACGTATCCCAGTCCTTCGCCAGTGGCGAGAGAATGTCCTTTTCGTCCGCAGACAGCTGGCTCCACGGGCGCGGTGGCGGCAACGGATGGTGGTCATCCGGCCCTTGCCAGTCGTTTGATGGCGGCGGAGGGGCGGCCTGCGCGCTGGCGGCCAACGGCGTGCCGAGCATGAGCAGCATGGCAAGGGGAAGAGCGAGGCGGCGCATGGTGCTCACTTGTTGTTCCGGGCCTGGCTACCGGTGTCGTTATACGCAAGCCAGCTGTAGAACTGCAGGTCCTGGTAAAGCGCCGGGTCGGTGTTATCGGCGTCCGGTGGCAGATCGGTCGGGTCGGTGGCGTCCATGGCCTGAAGGGCGGCGGGCGGAGCCGACGACGAGCCACCAAGCGGCTGCCACACCATGAGGGTGGCAAGGGCGACAACGGCGAACGCGCTGGCGGGGATCAGGATACGGCGGGCAGTGGTGTGCTGGGCAGGGCTGGACAGCGCCGTGCGCCGTGCAGCGCGCAGCCGCCCGGCCATGGCCGGGTCCACGTCACGGCTGGCGCGCAGGTAAAGATCCCTGGCCCGGCGTTCAAGTTCACGATCGTGCTGGCTCATCGCCATGCCTCCAGTTGCTCGCGCAGCGCATGCATCGCGCGCGAAAGATGTGTCTTTACACTACCGTCCGAGCAGCCCATGGCCTGGGCGGTTTCGGCGACATCCAGGCCTTCCATGATGCGCAAGGTAAACGCCTCGCGCTGGCGTCGCGGTAATTTGCGAACCGCTTCGACGATATCGCCGTAGGCTTGCGAATCCTGCAGCCTTACCGACGGGTCGGGCGCGTCATCGGCCGGTTCCCAGGCGGGAAGCTCCGCTCCATCGTCGTCGACGCCGCCACCGATCCAGCCCACGACGATCGAGCGAACCTTGCGGCGGCGCTGCAAATCGACAATGCGCCGGCGGAGGATGCCCCAGAACAGCGGTGTCCATTCCTGCGCGGGCTTTTCGCCGTAATGCCTTACCAGTCGTAGCATCGCGTCCTGAACCGCATCCAGCGCGTCATCGCGGTTACCAAGATGGATCTCGGCCATGCGCCACGCCCGGCGCTCGATCGCGGCCAGGAACGCATCCATGCTGGCCGGGATATCGCGCAGGTCCTCGAGGGGGGCACTGTCGAGCGCGAGCGAGCCGTTCACGGCTTTCTCCGCGTCGTCGGTCTTGCCATCCTCGTGCTCCATACGGCCTGGTTTCACCCTGCTAAACGCGGTCGGCGACCGCTGGTTGACGTGCCATGGCTGGGTATCTTCCAACGTAGGCATTTACCGCGGGTGAAGTCAGCCACGGCGGCGGCCCAGCGGCCAGGCCACCAGGGCGGCGAGGATCGCACCGGCCACGTACAGGCCAAGGTCGGCCGGCCCCTGGGCCAGGCGGGCGAGGGACACCAGCATGGCCGGCCCCGCATCGGATATGGCCCGCGCGAAGCCCACCCCCATCATGCCGGCGATGGTTGCGGCAGCCACGAGGCAGCCGACGTATGCGGAGGCGAGGAGCGTGGCGCCGGCGGCCAGGATGGCGCCCGGGACGCCTTCGAACCGGAGCCAGCGGCGTACGACATAGCCCAGGGCCCATCCCACGGGCAAGGCCAGCGCGGGCAGGGCGCGGCCAAACATCATGGAGGGGACCATCCACGTCGCACCGGCGGCAAAGCCGAACAGGACGGCGCCGAGCAGGCCAGAGACGACATTGATGAGGCGGCGGATGGGGCTAGCCACCATGGCAGGGAATCGGAAGGCGCATGGGAACCGGGGCAGGGGAAACGCCCGCATGATAGCGGGCCGGGGCCTTACGCGCTCTTGAGGGCGGCACCTGCCGCCCAAACCTTGCAGGGTGGATGCTGACCGCCGGGCCCCGGCGGGCGCATAATTGACGACTTTGCGGCCCCGGGGCCGCCCCCACAGGACACCCATGAGCGGTTTCAGCCTCAGCAGCGAGCCCTTCACCCTCGAACGTGACTGCCAGGCGGTCATGGTGCCGCAAGGTGAGACGGTGACGCTCCCGGCCGGCCAGATCGGCTACATCACCCAGGCCCTTGGCGGCAGCTTCACCGTGTACGTGGAGGGCAATCTGTTCCGTATCGCCGGCAACGATGCCGATGCGCTCGGTAAGGAGCCGCCGCGCGCCATCGAGCTGCCAGCGGATGCCTCCGACGAAGACGTCGAAAAACTGGTGTGGCAGCAATTGCGCACGTGTTTCGATCCGGAGATCCCCATCAATGTGGTGGAGCTCGGGCTGGTGTATGACGTCAGCCTGGAAACCAGTGACGAAGGCAGCCGCAAGGCGTACGTGAAGATGACGCTGACCGCGCCCGGGTGCGGCATGGGCGACATCCTCGTGGATGACGTGCGCACCAAGCTTGAACTGATCCCGACGGTGATGGAAGCCGACGTCGACCTGGTGTTCGATCCGCCCTGGAACCAGTCGATGATGTCGGACGCCGCGAAGCTCGAAACCGGGATGCTCTGAGCCCCGCTCAGAGCTCGAGAAGTTCCACGCTGCATGCCGCGTTGTACGCGGCCATCGCGGCGATGGTCGCCGGTGAAGCATGCAAAACCGGCAAGTGCCCTGGGGCCAGTTTCACTTCAAGGCAGACGTGCGCGTCCAGTTCCATCATCCGGACAAGCTGCACGATCGTGTCCCGCTCCGGCGCCAGGCGCAGCAGTAACTCGCTGATCGCCGTATCCACGGAGTAGGTGCGCTGCGGCGGCAGGGTGACGCTCCAGCCGTAGGCCCGCCGGGCCACGTCGGTGCCTTCCTCGGCATCGCCTTTTTGCCAGCATTGGCCGCCTTCGATCTGGAATTCACGTACGAGATGGTCGAGCACGTGCCGTTCCGAGGTAAGACGGAACGAGGCGCTCACCACCGGCGTGCGCAAGGCGAGGTCGGCGTCGATATCGAGCATGGTGCTGGCCATCGTGGTTCCCCTTATAACGGCAGCGCCGGTGCGCCCCTTCCGTTTCGTGCATAGCATCGCGTTTTTTCACGACCTAGGGAAACCCCTAGGTAGTCGACCGCTATATCTTGCGATACGTTGACAAGGACTTTCGGTCTGGGGGGATCGCAAGTCACACGGGCATTCGCGCTGCGGCGCGAAATCATCATCGTTCGGAATGTGGTCCACCACGGCCGCAATGGCTTCGTGTTGCCCATTCCCGGAGGAGGAACGTAATGGCAAGTCATGTTCGCTTGAAACTCCTGGCGGTTGCCGTCGGCATCGCCGCCACCTCGGCCGCTTCCGCGGCGACCGAGCAGGCGCTGCGCGCGCAGAACCTGGGAGCCGCGCCGGCCAGCCAACTGGCCACGAAGCTTGGCCTTTCCGCCGACAATGCGTTCGTTGCGAAGAACGCATTGCCTACGGTAAAGGGTACGCAGACCGTGCGCATGCAGCAGACCTTCAAGGGCGTACCGGTCTACGGCCGCAGCATTGCCGTGGAGCAGGATGCGCAGGGCAACGCGCTGGTCGCCGACGGCGTCGTCTCGTCGGATTTGCAGGTGGACCTGGCCTCGGTGGCACCGAAGCTGGACCAGGCCGCGGCGGTGGCCGTGCTGACCCGGCAGGCGACGACCTTGCGCAGCGCGGCGGTCAAGCCGGAAAACGCCAAGGCAGACCTCTATGTCTACCCGGGCGATGGCGCGCCGGCACGCCTGGTGTACCTCACCTCGTTCTTCAACGGCGGTGACCACCCGTCGCGCCCCACCGCGATCGTGGATGCGAACACCGGTGAAGTGATCAAGCAGTGGGATGGCCTGACCTACGCCGATGCCACGGGCCCGGGTGGTAACGGCAAGACTGGCCAGTACACATGGGGCGCCAATGGCTTGCCGGCGTTGAACGTGACCCAGTCGGGCACCACGTGCACGATGCAGAACACCAACGTCAAAACCTACAACATGAAGAAGGCGACCTCCGGCAGCGGCACGCTGTGGAGCTTCACCTGTCCCACCTCCAGTGGCGATGCGGTGAACGGAGGCTATGGCCCGATCAACGATGCCCACCACTTCGGTGGCGTGGTGCACGACATGTACAACTCGTACACGGGTGCGCCGCCGCTCAACCAGGTGCTGATCATGAAGGTGCACTACGGCTCGAGCTATGAGAATGCCTTCTGGGATGGCAGTTCGATGACGTTCGGCGATGGGGCCAGCACGTTCTATCCGCTGGTGGCGCTGGATGTCACCTCGCACGAAATCAGCCACGGCTACACCGAGCAGCACTCCAACCTGGAGTACGACGGGCAGTCGGGCGGCATGAACGAGGCGTACTCGGATATCGCGGGTGAAGCGGCGGAGTACTACGACCGCGGCACCAACGATTTCCTCGTGGGCGCCGATATCGTGAAGAGCAGTGCGGGCATCGGTACGGCGCTTCGCTATATGTGTAACCCGCCGCAGGATGGTGGTTCGATCGGCAACGCATCGGATTACTACAACGGCCTGGATGTGCACTACTCGTCGGGTGTGTACAACAAGGCGTTCTGCCTGCTGGCGAAGACCAGCGGCTGGGATACGGTGAAGGCGTTCAAGGCGTTTGCTCGCGCGAACGCCGTGTACTGGACGGCGACGTCGACCTTTAACACCGGCGCCTGCGGTGTGGCCAGTGCGGCGACCGACCTGGGCTATGCAGCGGCTGATGTGGTCGCGGCGTTCAATGGCGTGGGTGTGGCGTGCTCCACCGGTGGTGGTGGCGGTACGGGCACGGCGCTGCAGAACGGTACGGCGAAGACGGGCCTTTCGGGTACGTCGGGCCAGGAGCTGAGCTATACCGTGACGGTGGCGGCGGGTGCAAAGAACCTGGTGATCGCGACGAGCGGTGGCACGGGCGATGCGGACCTGTATGTGAAGTTCGGTTCGGCCCCGACGACGTCGAGCTATAACTGCCGCCCGTATAAGACGGGTAATGCGGAGTCGTGCAGCTTTGCGACGACGCAGGCGGGCACGTACTACGTGAAGGTGCGTGGTTACTCGTCGTTCTCGGGCGTTTCGCTCAAGGCGACCTGGACGCCGTAAGCCCCACAGCAAACGTGTCACTCCCGGGAAAAGGGCCAGACTTTGTCCTGGCCCTTTTCTTTTGGGCTCGCCTTCGGCTTCGCGCTAGTGAATCGGTTCATTCGCTTTCGCGAATGCATGTTTCTAGCGGCTTGCGCCGCCTCGCTCTTGAGGTTTTGAGGCCGAGAGCCGTCGGTGCCCACCCTCGCTGCTCAGACAAGTCTCCAGCGTTCGACAAGGATGCCGCTACGCGGCCATGTACTTAATTGGCCTACGGCCGCGAACCGGCCGCCGTGAGGGGCTTTTCGACGAGACGTCCTGTCTTGTCAAAGAGGAACGGCCATCCATGGCCGTCCCCCTGCGGGCTATTCCCTCCCGTCGGCCTCGCCTCCGAAACTCGCCTCGAGGGTGGGCCCCGACGGCTCTCTTCACCCATGAGGTGGCGTGATGGGCGAGCTCGTATCTCGTGACGCCATGCCGTTGTAGGAGCAACTGTCTTTAGGCAGTCCTCCACTCGGCCTGATCACGGACCATCGCATTGATGGCCGTGATTAGCTGTCGCATGCAGGCCACGACCGCCACTTTTGCGACTTTCCCACGCGCTCGTAGCGCGTCGTAGCGGAGCTTAAGAGGGCTGTTCGTGGCGTTGATAGCCGCCCAGGTGGCCATGTAGAGCACTCGCCTGACGATCCAGCGGCCGGCGCGTACGCGTCGGGGGCCGTTGCGATGGCCACTTTGATCAACGTACGGCGCGACGCCGACCAGAGCAGCGACCTGCTTGCGGTCCAGCTGGCCCAGCTCCGGTAGGTATGCGATGAGCGTGGCCGCGGTCACCGGTCCGATGCCCGGGACGCTGCACAGGCGGGAGTGCGGATCGACCGCCTGCATGGCTGGCTTGATCGCCTGATCCATGGCCGCGATCTGCGCCTTCGCCGCCTCGATCATCGCTTGGAGAGCGCGTTGCGCGGCGGGTAACGTCGCCTGAGCCAGCCGGCGGCGATTGTCATCGCGCTGGCTCACCAACTGCTGGCGGCAACGTACCAGATCGGCCAGTTGCGCCCGTTCGGGCGGTGTCGGCTGGTAGGGCTCCGGATCGATGGTCTTGGCCATGCGGGCCAACGTTAAGGCATCGATCTTATCGTTCTTGGCGAGGTTTCCAAGCGCTGCGGCATATGCCCTGGACCGGTGCGACGCCAGGCGCGTCACCTGGTAGCCGGCTGCCGCCAAGGCTTCCACGATGGCCCGTTCGTAGCCTCCTGTCGCCTCCAGCACGATGTGCTCAACGGCACTGGGAGACAACACCTTCAGCAGCCTTTCCCGGCCCACCGGCGTATTGGCGAAGCGCTCGTGACGCCTGGTCGATAACCAGACCACATCCAGTGTGGCCTTTCCCACATCAACACCGATATGCATGCCCATGGCGTCTCTCCGGAGTAGGATCGGGAGTGAGAGCACCTCCACCAGCCCCGGCTTGTGAATTCGAGGTAGGACTCGAGCAACTGTTCGGGCTTGGTGAAGGGAGTGCGGCAGCCCTTGCTCCTACACGTGCTCCTGGCACCGGCCATCATCGGCTTGCCGCACTCCGCTCTCACCCATCAGCCTACGCCGCGGCAAAGACACAAGGCCACCCTGTGGCCGACAGCTTTCGAGATACCGCCGCAGGGCCTGCGCGCTCGGCGAAAAGATGTCGCCCACTGGGTGGGCTCCTACATGGGGTACCGCGATTTGCGGAACGGATGCGCCCTGCTCGTGCAGGCGCGTGCTTGCACGCGATCAACCGACGCGGCGATGACGCCGCAACCCATCAACGCGCGACGGCCACCACGTTCGCCGGCAGCTGCGACGGGCTGGCCGTGACAAACGACCCCATCGCCAACACGCAGGTCAGCACGGCAGCAACGAAGAAGGACTTGAGCAGGAAGGTTTCAGCTTTCATGGCAATGCTCCGTGAGGTGGATAAGGTGGGGCCAGGCCCCGTTACCCGAGACGTTGCATCCGCCGTGCCAACCCAAACCACAACCCACAAACGGCGCCACGACGCCGTTTCCGCCGATCCACGCCACACAACCACGCCTGTCCGCGGACGAAGCCGCTGTCCGCTCATACCTGTCCGAACGCACCAATCTGCCCGCAGACAACGCCGCGGCTCTCCCACCACTCAACCTCATGAGTCAAAAGAGCCGTCGGTGCCCACCCTCGAGGCGAGTTCCGCACAAGAGAGCGGCCGTAGGCCAGCCTTACATCGGGCTGGCCCATGGCTCGCTAACGGGGCGGCGGTTGTAGGAGCGCACCTTGTGCGCGAATCAAAGGCGCGGCGGCGCAGCCGCAGCATCCGACGCGAGGGTGGGCACCGACGGCTCTTCGCCTCAAGCCCACAAGAGCGAGGCGGCGCAAGCCGCTGGTCACATGCATTCGCGAAAGCGAATGAACCGCTTCGCTAACGCGAGGCAGGGCATGAAAGCACGGCGCCGATCGCGAGATGCGCAGCACACGAACGGTGCAAGCCTACACATGGAAACGGGCGCCATCATCTACGCCGGGCCAAGGCCGATGCCTACCGTGGTACCTCCGCCCCACGGAGCCCACCCCATGTACCGACGTTGTCTTCTGCTCACCCTCGCCATGCTTGTCACGGTGCCTGCCAGCGCCACGCAATTCATCGTACGCTTCGCCGATTCCGCATCCGCCGCGGCAGCGCGCCAATCCGACGAACCCACGACACGCCACAAACGCGCGATCGATGCCGGCCAGCCCAGGCATATCGCCACGCTCGCAACGGGCGCCGACGTCTTCGATATCGAGGATGGCAACCCCGCGCACTTCGCGCGACTCCCCGGTATCGTCAGCGTGGAAGAGGATCGCATCATCCGTCCCGCCGCGTTGCCCGATCCGCTCTACTCACGCCAGTGGTCATTGCATGATCCCAAGGCAGGCATCGATGCCGAGGTCGCCTGGAAATACACGCGCGGCGAGGGTGCCGTCATCGCCGTCCTGGATACCGGGAGTACGCCGCACCCGGACCTCGATGGTCAACTGCTCCCGGGCTACGACTTCATCAGCGACGAGGCACGTGCGCGCGATGGCGATGGGCGGGATGCCGACCCTACGGATGAAGGCGACTGGGAAGATCCCGGCGATTGTGGGCGTCGTATTGGCGCCCGCTCGTCATGGCACGGCACGCATGTCATGGCACTGGCCGGCGCGCGACGCGGGAACCGCCTGGGCATCGTCGGCGTGGCGCCGGAGGCGAAGATAATTCCCGTGCGCGTACTGGGTCATTGTGGCGGCCGCCTTTCGGACATGATCGATGCGTTGTCATGGGCCTCTGGTGGCGAGGTCCGCGGCGTGCCCGCATTGCTGCGCCGCCCGGATGTCATCAACCTGAGCCTGAGCACGGCGGGAGCGTGTGGCGAAGCGCTCGCGGATGCGCTGGCGCAGGCGCGAGCACGAGGCGTCGCTGTGGTCGTGGCCGCGGGTAACGAAGGCGTAGCCGCTGCCGCCTTCGCGCCCGCGAACTGCCCCGGGGTGATTACCGTGGCCGGGCTGGATCGCCACGCATCGTTGGCGTGGTATTCGAACCACGGTGACAGCGTGACGTTGGCTGCACCGGGCGGATCCCTGAGCGGCCTGCGCACCGACGATCTCATTTCAGCCATCGACCAGGGCTCGCGTACCCACTGGCGTGGTGTGTTCGGCTACATGGCAGGAACATCGATGGCCGCGCCGTTGGTCAGCGGCGTGGTGGCGTTGATGCGCTCGGCCGACCCCGCGCTCGATGTGGCGGCCCTCACCAGGCATCTGGTCGATAACGCGCGGCCGGCACGCTGCCCGCACACCTGCGGTGCGGGCATGCTGGATGCCGGCGCGACACTGGATGCCGTTGCGGAGGAGCGAGCGCGCCGTTAGACGGCTTCGAAGCGGTTCGCGTCGCGATTCTTGCGTACTTTCTTCGGATCCCACACGCGGCCGTTCATGGCGATGTACACGCCATCCTCCAGCGACTGCACGGCGCCGACGGCGCAGCCGATGTTGAACACGGCATCGGAGCCCTGGAAGCGCGCGGGGTTCAGCGCACCGGTGAGGACGATCACCTTGCCCGGGATACCCTCGAGCACGGCGGCCGTCTCGACCATCGTGTCGGTGCCATGGGTGACCAGCACGTGGCGGTGCGGCTGGGCTTCGATGGTGCTGCGCATGAGCGCGCGATCTTCGTCGGTGACGTGCAGGCTGTCCTTGCGCAGGATGGGGATCACGTCGAAACGGAACGCCACGCCCAGCTGGGTCAGGATCTCGCCGATCTGCGGGGAGCCGATCTGGTAATCCGACTTGTCATCGAAGTAGACCTTGTCGATGGTGCCGCCGGTGGTGACGATGGTGAGATGCTGCATGGACTGACCTGGGAAGCGTGGCGAAGCGGGCGGCCATTCTACCGCCCCGGCGGGGTTTACGTGGCAGGCGCGCCCGTGGCGAGCAGGATATCGTCGTCGTTGGCGGGCAGGGCGAGGCGATCGAGGCCCCGCGCCATGAACCGGCGGCACGCGGCAGCGGGGCGTGAATCGCCTGCCGCATGTCCCCAGCCGGCCGAACGGGCCAGGAGGGCCGCGGCCATGCAGCGCGCCAGGGTGAAGGCGATGCCGCGGGCCGAGGCCTCCAGCGATGCCCGGTCGCCTACCACGTCCCCCAGCAGGGCTTCGGTGGTATCGAGCGTCGCCAGGATCATCTGGCGTTCGGCCGAATCCCCAGGAAGCAGCTGTTGCACCGCGGTTCGGAGCGGGGCGACGCCGCTGGCGCCCAGCGCGCGCAGCATATCCAGCGACAGCACGTTGGTGGTGCCTTCCCAGATCGCATAGACCTGCGCGTCGCGCAGCAACTGGGGCAGGCCGGTGTCTTCGATATAGCCTGCGCCGCCGAAGCACTCAAGCGCTTCGGAGACCACGCCGATCGATGCCTTCGCGGTCCACAGTTTCGCCAGCGGCGTGAGCAGGCGAAGCAGGGCATGCTCGTGCACCTCGCCCTCGTTACGCTCGGTGCGCCCGAGCAGTTCAGCGACATAGAACGCGAGCGAGAACGCCCCTTCGAAGGTGGCCTGCATGTCGGCGAGGGTTCGCGCATGCAGCGGCTGGTCGATCAGGCGCAGGCCGAAGGCACTGCGCCTCGTGGCGTAGTCGCGTGCGAGCGCGATGGCGCGGGCCATGCTGGCGACGGCGCATACGGCATTCCACGTACGTGTCACGTTGAGCATCGGTGCTACCTGGCGCACGCCATGCTCGAGGCTACCGACCGGGGTGGCGGGCAGGCCGTCCAGATGGATCTCCGCGGTAGGCAGTTCGTGGGTGCCCAGTTTCTTTTTCAGGCGGTCGATCGTGATGCCCTGCCAGGCACCGTCCTCACCCTTTGTTTCCACATAGAACAATGCCAACGCCGATGTGCCGGTGCCCGCGCCCTCCGGGCGTGCCAGGGCCAGCGCGGCCTCGCCGACCACGGCCGAGCTGAACCACTTGCGTCCGTGCAGGCGCCACTGGCCACTGGCATCCTGGCGCGCGATGGTTTCAGTGCGGCCCACGTCGGAGCCACCGGGTGTCTCTGTCATCCACTGGCCCGAAAGCCAGAAGGTCGATGCATCGCGGCTAAGAAAATGCGGTAACGCGCGTTCGATCACGGCCTGGTTACCCGAGGCTTTCAACGCCGTCGCCGCGCCATCGGTCATGGCCAACGGGCAGCAGTAGAACTCGCTGGCGGGGTGATAAAGATACACGCGCGCGAATTCTTCCACGCGCGACCAGGGCGATTCGCCATGGCCGGAAGCCAGTACGGCGTGCCGCGTGGTCATGCCCGGGCCTTCTTCCCACGCGGGCGTGAGGGCGATGCGATCCACGCGCGCACCCCAGGCGTCCCATTGGGTCAATACGGGTTCGGTGCGGGGCGTGCGCTGGCGTCGGTCGTAGGCATCGAGTGCGTAATCACCCAGGGCATCCAGGTCGGGCGCGCACGCGGCAAGCCGATCGACCGGCAAGACGTTGCCAAGCCATGCATCCAACACGCGATCTTCGCGAAACGGGTGCGCCAGCCGCGGCGCGTCCTGCAGGAAACCCATCGTGGCACCTCTCCATTGGCAGACCGCCCTAGGGTGCACCGTGCGGGCGCGTACGTCGATACGCTGCGCAGCATCGGACGGCGGGGCTACCGGCGACGTACGCCGGCGCCGAGCGTCCCGATCAACAGCAGGCACAGCACGATCTCCACGAACGCCAGCCAGCGATCACCCGTGGAACTCCACGCCTCGGAGACGCCGTGGCAGAAGTAGAACAAGGCCAGGATGCCCACCCACAACAGGGCCCTGGTGACATTGCGCAACGCCAGCAAGGGCAGCAGCAGTGGCGGCACCGTGATCAGCAGCGCGACCCAGACCGGGATGGAAACGGGCGGGTAGGCCGTGTACCAAAGCAGCTGCACGCCCAGCAAAGCCGCCCACGCACCAAGGCCGGCCTTCTGCAGGCCCGTCACGCCATGCGTCATGCCGGAGTGCCAAGGCGGCGGGCCACGTCGGCCAGGCGCTTGCCCAGCGCGCGGGCGAGCTGGCGCTCGTCTTCGCTGATGTCGTTATCGCCGCGGTGCCCGGCCACGTGGCTTGCGCCATACGGCGTGCCACCGCTGGTCGTGGTGGAAAGAAGGGGCTCGGTGTAGGGAATGCCGACGATCAGCATGCCGTGGTGGAGCAGGGGCAGTGCCATCGAGATCAGGGTCGCCTCCTGGCCGCCATGCATGGTGCTGGTCGAGGTGAACATCGCCGCCGGCTTGCCTGCCAGTGCGCCCGAGGCCCACTCGGCACCCGTGGTGTCGAGGAAGTACTTGAGCGGCGCCGCCATATTGCCGAAGCGTGTCGGGCTGCCGATGGCAAGGCCCACGCACTCCACCAGGTCGGCCCGGGTCACGTACGGCGCACCTTCGTCGGGCTCGGGTGGCATGGCCGTCTCCGTCACGGGCGCCACCGGCGGCACCTGGCGCAGGCGGGCGCGCATGCCGGGCACCTCCTCGATGCCGCGGGCGACAAGGCGGGCGAGCTGGGCCGTGTGGCCGGAACGGCTGTAGTAGAGTACGAGGATGTCGTGAGACATGGACGGGCGCCTTTTGGAAGGCGCTAGTCTCGCAGAACTACGAGGACGTTCCCAATCTTCCGGGACCTACAAAGGATGCCCATGCCGCGCTTCGATCGCGACCGCGCCTTGAGCTTCACCCGTTTCACCTGGCTGCGCTTTGTTGACGACAAGTGCTTCGAGACGGCTGGCGCGCTGTCGTACACCACGCTGGTATCGCTGGTGCCTCTCACCGTGGCCGTGTTCGCCATCCTCTCTGCGTTTCCGGTGTTCGCCGAATGGCGCGGTAGCCTGGCCAACTATGCATTCCAGAACTTCGTGCCCGCCACGGGCATCAAGATCCAGGAATACATGCTGGCGTTCGCCGACAAGGCCAGCCAGCTCACCGGCATTTCCATCCTGGTGATGCTGTTCAGCGCCGTCTCGATGATGGTCAGCATTGAGGATCGCCTCAACCGGATCTGGCGCGTGCGCAAGCCGCGTGGGTGGGGTTCGCGCCTCTTGCTGTATTGGGCGGCACTGACGCTCGGCCCCATCCTGGTGGTCGGTGGCCTCGTGCTGTCGTCGTACCTCACCGCGTTGCCCATGCTGCACGAGGCGGCGGACCAGATCGCCACGCAGGGCGGCTTGCTGAACCTGCTGCCCTTCGTCATCACGTTCATCACCCTGGTACTCATGTACACCATGGTGCCGAACCGCCGCGTCTCGTGGCGGCACGCGGCGATCGGTGCGTTGCTTGGCGCCATCCTGTTCGAGTTCGCGCGCTGGGGCTTCACGGAATTCATCCGCAATGCACCGACGTATGAAGAGATCTACGGCGCACTGGCAGCCATCCCCATTTTCCTCCTGTGGATCTACCTGTCGTGGATCATCGTGATCCTCGGGGCATCCATCGCCGCGTCCATCTCCGCCTTCGAATACACGCGACCGCATGATGCGTTGCCGGAGGGGGCCGAGTTCATCGGCTTGCTGGTGGTGCTGCAGCATTTCGTCAACGCCCAGCGCACCGGCGATAGCGTGGACCCGGCGACCGTCCGGCTCAACGAACCCTACCTGCCGAGCAACGCGATCGCGTGTTATTTCGAGGACCTGCAGCGGGCGGACATGATCCAGCGCTGCGAATCCGGTGGCTGGATGCTTAGCCGCAGCCTGGATGCCACCGAACTGATGCGCGTCTACCGTTGCACCCAATACCGCCTGCCGCTGCACCCACGCGAGCAGGTCGACCGGCTGGGCATCCGCCTGCCGCCCGACCTGATGGTGCTGCTGGACCAGCTCGCCGTGGCACTCGATGCCACGCTGGGCGCCCGGCTCGATGAACTCTTCCCACCGCCTACCGTCCCCAACGAGGATGTCACCGCATGATCCCGCGTCTTATCGCCGCCCTGGCGCTTGCCGTTGCCGCGCCCGCCATGGCGTCCACCACCACACCCGAACTGAAGGTCACTACGCTGGACGGCAAGCCGTTCGACCTGGCCGCGCAGCGCGGCAAGTGGGTGATCGTGAATTACTGGGCTACCTGGTGCGTGCCCTGCATCAAGGAAATGCCGGATATCTCGGCCTTCGTGCAGTCGCGCAAGGATGTCGTCGCCATTGGCCTGGCTTTCGAGGACACCGATGCGAAGGATATTCGCGCGTTCCTTGCCAAACACACCGTGGTGTATCCCATCGCCCAGGTCGACGTGATGGCACCGCCCAAGGATTTCGATAGCCCGAAGGGCCTACCGACCACGTTCCTCATCGCGCCGGATGGCCACGTGGCCAAGCGCTTCGTGGGCCCGGTGGATGCCGCGAAACTCAATGAGGCGATTGCCAAGGGGAAATGAGAATGAACGCTGCGCGCTTCATCGTGAGGGGCAAGGTGCAGGGCGTTTTCTTTCGTGCATCGGCGCGCGAGGAGGCCGTGAAGCTCAAGCTCACCGGGCATGCCCGCAACATGATCGATGGCAGCGTGGAGGTGGTGGCCTACGGTCCGGCTGCGGCCATCGACCAGTTTGAGGTGTGGCTGCACGATGGGCCGCCCACGGCCACGGTCGAGGAATTGTTCCGCGAGGAGATTGGTGTGCACGACGTGCCGACCGATTTCCTCACGAAGTAGCTGTCTTACGGCCCCGTGGCGTTCGCGGGCTTCGCCTCGAACGTCACCGGCAGCGTCGTGCCGTCGGAGAGCGAGAACGTGACGACGACCTTGTCGCCCGGGTTCACCGGGTGTTTCGGCTGCATCAGCATGACGTGGTAGCCACCCGGTGCGAAGGCGACCTTGCCCTTCGCGGGCACAGGTACCTTATCGACCATTTCCATGCGGCCCATGCCGGTTTCCGTGCTGCTCTTGTGGATCATGGCGTCACCGTAGTCGGCGCTTTCGGCGCCGGTCACGGCCACACCCTTGTCCGAGCTGTTTTCCAGCGTGACATAGCCGCCGGCGGGCAGGCCGCCCGGCAACACCCTGATCCAGGCGCCGCTAGCCTTGACCGCGGTGGTATCGGCCGCATTCGCGGCACTGGTGGCGAGCAGGGCAGTAACGAGCAGCGTGCGCATCATCACGGTCAAGGCTCCGTGGCGGTGAGGAGGTGGAGGTCGTGGACGATATCGTCCTGGGAGGCCGACGGCGTGGCGAGAAGGCGTGCCTTGCCGTTGCCATCGAAAATATAGATCGCGGAGCTGTGGCTCACTTCGTAGTTGCCATCGCCACGGTCCGGCTCGCGGGTGAACGCCGAGCGGTAACGTTTCGCCAGTGCTTCCACATCCCCTTGTGAACCCACCAGGCCCACGGCGCGCTTGTCGAACGCGTTGACGTACGCGTGCATGACCTGCGGCGTGTCGCGTGCCGGATCGACGCTGACGAACAGGATCCGGACCTTGTCGGCCGGTGCGCCCAGGCGATCCAGCACCACGTGCAGTTGGGTGAGGGTCAACGGGCAGACATCCGGGCAATGCGTGTAGCCGAAATACATGATGGCTACCTTGCCGCGGAAATCCGCGCCGGTAACGGCCTTGCCGTTGTCGTCGGTCAGGCGGAAATCCAGATCGGGCAGGTGGCCGGCCACATCATTGAGCCGCCATTCCGGCTGCGGCTCGCGCTGGCAGGCAGCCAGGGGCAGCAGGGCGGCGAGGGCGAGCAGGGCCAGCAAGGCCCGGCGGCACAGGGACGGCTTCATGCGACACTCCGGGGAACAATCCGCCGAAGCATACGCCACCCTGCTGCGCTGACGGCAGGGCGGCCCCTGGGAACTGCCCGAATGCGACAACCTGTCAACGCCTCCACCGCTTTCTCTGTCGGCCTTGCCGGCGCCAGTGCGGTGGCCTTTGGTGCCTTCGGCGCACATGCCCTGCGCGGCGTGATCGATGCCGATGGCCTCGCTATCTGGCACACCGGCGTGGAGTACCACTTCTGGCACGCGCTCGCGCTGTTCGCTGCCGTCCTTGGCTTGCCGGAAGGGCGTGCGCGAAGGGCTGCGGTCGTGTTGTTCGGCGCCGGCATCGTGGTGTTTTCAGGCAGCCTTTACGCGTTGGCGCTTGGCGCGCCGCGCTGGTTCGGCGCGATCACGCCCATCGGTGGCGTGGCGTTTATCGCAGGGTGGATCGCCGCCGCCTTCGCATTACGACGGCCTTTGTAGGAGCCCACCTGTGATGGCCGGCCTTTTCTGGACCACCCAGTAGGAGCAAAATTTCCTGCGAGGTGATCCATGGGTTTCAAGATAATTTCGCCGGCCATCAAGGCTGAGGCTATTCGACTGGTGGTTGAGGCGGGCTATAGCGCGCCTCAGGCCGCGCAAATAACCGGTGTGGGTCCCACAGCGTTAAGGCGCTGGGTGGAGGAGTGGCGACAGCAGCAGGCCGCGATCCCGGCCACGACAGCCGCCCAGGCGCTCCTCATCGAAGAGCTCAGGGAGCAACTGGCGGCTTCAGAAAGAGCGCGCGAGGTCCTTGCCGAGGAGCGCGATGTCCTAAAAAAACAGTTGCCCTCTCACCTCGCAAAAATCTTGAAGCCGCGCAGGTCATCAAGAAGGTGAGAGGGACGCTGTCGATTCGACGCACGCTGGCGATTCTGGGCTGGCCGCGCAGCAGTTTTTACGCCAAGCCCAGGCCTCCGGCACCCGTGAGTCACGCGCTGGCCAAGGCCGCGCGCAGGATTCATCGCGCGAGCCGCGGCCACCTGGGCGCACGAATGATGTCCAAGCACCTGCGTGAGAAGGGCTTTGATCTGGGACGGGAAAAGGCGGCAACGCTCATGCGTCGCCTGGATCTGCCTCGGCGAAAAAGGCGCTTCAAGCACTATGCCCGCAACACCAAACCCGCACCGGCTGGCAACGTCCTGGCTCAGCAGTTTGATCCTGCCCACGCCAATGTCGTCTGGGCCGGGGACATCACGTTCATCCCCACCAGGCAGGGGTGGCTGTACCTCGCGATTGTCGTTGACCTCTTTTCCCGCCGAATCATCGGCTGGGCGACCAGCACCGTGGCCGACACGCGACTGGCGCTGGAAGCGAGTCATTTGGCTTTCGCATCGCGCGAGCCCGCGCCTGGCCTGATTTTTCATACCGATCAGGGCTGTCAGTACACGTCCGATGCGTTCGTCTCGCACCTGGCCGCACGCGGCACGATCCAAAGCATGAGCAGGAAGGGCAATTGCTGGGACAACGCCGTCGTGGAACGGATATTCCGGTCCCTCAAGCATGAGTGGCTTGAGGAGGACGTCCTATCCAGGGATGAGGTTCGGGCCGACGTGATCGACTTCGTGGCCCGGTACTACAACCACGAGCGGCTACACTCCACGCTCGACTATCTTCCGCCCGCCGAATTCGAACGGCGGGCGGCTATCCGCTCCTAGTGGGTGGTCCAGAATAGGCCGGCCATTACAACCCTGTGGGCGACGGCGTTTCGCCTTGTCGTGACAGGTCTTGTTGCTCCTTCGCGAAAGATGTCGCCCACAGGGTGGGCTCCTACGGGGGGTCTTCCGAATCTTCGGAGGGTGCCTTCAGGCGGCCTGCGCGGCGCAGTGCGTCGCGCAGTACGTATTCGATCTGCGCGTTTACCGAACGCAGCTCATCGTCGGACCACTTCTGCATGGCCTCGAGCACGGCTGCGCTGATGCGCAGCGGATAGGCTTTTTTCTCCGCCGCCACGCGTCAGCTATACAGCGATCCGGTGTTCACCACCGGCTGGGTTGAGCGGTCACCGCAAAGCACGACGAGCAGGTTGGAGACCATGGCCGCCTTGCGCTCTTCATCGAGTTCAACAACGCCCTGCGCGCGCAGCTGCTCCAGCGCCATGGCCACCATGCCGACCGCGCCTTCGACGATGCGATTGCGTGCGGCGACGATCGCGCTGGCCTGCTGGCGCTGCAGCATGGCCTGGGCGATTTCCTGGGCGTAGGCCAGGTGGCTGATCCGTGCTTCGACGACCTGGACGCCCGCTTTCATCAGGCGTGCTTCAACTTCGCGGCCCAGGTGGTTGTTCACCTCATCGCCGTGGCTACGCAGCGAAGGGCGGCCATCGTCATGCGTGTCGTACGCGTAGCTTTGCGCCATCTGGCGCAGGGCCGATTCGCTCTGGATCTGCACGAAGTTTTCGTAGTCGTTGACGCAGAACACGGCCTCGGCGGTATCCACCACCTGCCACACGACGATGGCCGCGATTTCGATCGGGTTGCCGTCGTTGTCGTTGACCTTCAACCGGCTGCTTTCGAAGTTGCGCACGCGCAAGCTGACGGGGCGGCGCGAATAGAACGGATTGGTCCAGCGCAGGCCCTCGCGGCGCTCGGTGCCGCTATAGCGGCCGAACAGCTGCATGACCTGGCCCTGGTTGGGCTGGACCTGGAAAAAACCCTTCGCAAGAAACGCCAGGAAGCCGAGCACGAGGGCGCCGCCAAAGGGCATCAGGGGCGCGCCGTGCATGTCGGCCCCCTTGAGCACGAATGCCACGGCGGCGAGGCCGGCCAGGATCAGGACGACAAGCGACGGAATGCCGGGAAGTGACGCGGCAGGACGTTCGTTCATGGTGGCGGCCCCTGGGAGTGTGGGGCGGATGATATCTAAGTGATATCAGAAGTCAATCCGCCCCAGCCGCGCCCTTGCCGCCTCCACCCACGCCCGCACCGTCGCCAGAACTGGGCAGCGGCATATCCATCAGCGCGGATGCGGGCGTTGCCCGTTCGATCCGGATGCTGCTGAGCACGCTCATCGAACGGAAGAAGCGCCAGGGGTCGCCGCTACCGGTGCCCAATGCGATGTGCGTGGAGTCAAAGCGACGCTGGGCGGAATCGAAACTGACCCAGCGGTTGCCGAGCCACGCCTGGGTCCATGCGTGCGGGATGAATACGCGCGATGCACCGCCGAACCGGTCGACGTAAACGATGCCTGTAACGACACGCGCGGGGATACCCAGGGAACGGGCAAGCGCGGTGAGCAACACGGCATGCTCGGTGCAATCGCCCCGCCGACTCCGGATCGTTTCCAGTGCCGAGGCGTAACCCACGTCCAGCCCCTTCTCGTTGATGTAGTCGGAAAGGAACGAACGCAACCGGCGCATGCGCTGGAGGTCGGTGGGCGCGTCGCCGACGACGCGCTTTGCCAGGGCCTGGATATCCGGCGAATCCGATTGCACCCAGGGGTTCGCGGCGGTGTCTTCCGTGCCTGGGCCGGGTTCGTCGCTGCGCGGTACGGCAAAGCCCACATCGACCTGGTAAAGGTTGTCGCCCATCTCATGCACGTGCTGCTCATCCGTTTCAATGAACGGATTGGTATGGTTGCCGCGTATGCTGATCAGGTAGCGGACGGGGGCGGGGCGCATGTTGGCCATGGGCCGTGGCGCTTCGACCATGGCGGCCCGCAGCAAGTCCACATCCTGGTCGGGCGCGTTGGCACACGTTGCATCGCAGGCCGCCATTTCCATGCGGAAGCCCAGCAGCGGCGCGATACCGCGGCGGACATCGCCGTGGTCGTTTACCCACACATCCACGTACTGCGTGCCGTTGGATCCGGCGAGGGTCTGCTTCAGGTGGTGTAGCGTCTCCCTGCCTTGCGGCAGGTCCACGGCCTCGTCGCCCACGACTACCACATCGACGGTCGCGACCTGTTGTTTCACCGGGTCGAAGTTGCGCGTCTGGTAGCTCGTGCCTGGGCGGAAACCGTTGCGCACCATGGTCAGGCGCTGGCCTTCGACGAGGGCGGCACCGGTAGGCCATATCAGCAGGTTCACCCGCGACTGGCCGCCTACGGTGTTCGCCACCTGGAAGGCGCCGTCGTCACGCACTTCGCCCTGCACCAGATTGTCCTGCGATGACATGGACGATTTCGCGTAGAACGCGAGCGGGGAGCCCCCGGCCGACTCCACCGATTTCAGCTCGGTGCGCATTTCCAGCGGGGTCTTGATCCGGGTAAGGCGGAAATCGAGCACCTGCGTGGTCGTGACCTTGTCCGGCCCCGCCTCGCGGTCGATTTTCAGCTTGCCCACCTTGCGGCCGTCGAGCATGACGGTCATCCAGGTTTCCGTGGCCAGCGCGTAAGCCGGGACCAGGCACAGCAGTACGGCGAGAACAGCGCGTGAGCGTCTCATGGGCGTACTTCCGGATTGTCGGGGACAGCTGCATCACACCACGTTCATCGGCTGAGTCAAGCCCCCCATTCGTTAGGGGCCCACCCCGGTAGAATGGGCGCTTTCCCGCCTGGAACCCCGCCCTCATGAAAACCTTCGGCACCCCCCAATCGCATACCGCCCTGAGGGTGCTCCTGCTGGGCTCCGGCGAGCTGGGCAAGGAAGTGGCGATCGAACTGCAGCGCTTTGCCGTCGAGGTGATCGCGGTGGATCGTTACGCCAATGCGCCGGCCATGCAGGTGGCCCACCGCAGCCACGTGATCGACATGCTGGATGGGGCGGCCCTGCGCGCGCTGATCGAGAAAGAGAAACCGCACCTGGTGGTGCCGGAGATCGAGGCCATCCATACGCCCACACTGGTGGCGATGGAGCAGGAGGGCCTGAAGGTCATTCCGACCGCGAAGGCGGCCTGGCTCACGATGGACCGCGAAGGTATCCGCCGGCTGGCGGCGGAAGAGCTCCGCCTGCCGACATCGCCCTACCGCTTCTGCGATACCCGCGAAGCCTTCGACCAGGCGATCGCTGAGCTGGGTACGCCGTGCGTGGTGAAGCCGGTGATGAGCTCATCCGGCAAGGGCCAGAGCGTGGTACGCACGCCGGCCGATGCGGGCCATGCGTGGGACTACGCCCAATCCGGTGGCCGCGCAGGCAAGGGCCGCGTCATCGTGGAAGGCTTCATCGATTTCGACTACGAGATCACGCTGCTGACGGTGCGCCATCGCGACGGCGTTTCGTTCTGTGCGCCCATCGGCCACCGCCAGGAAGACGGTGATTACCGCGAATCCTGGCAGCCGCAGCCCATGAGCGATAAGGCTCGCCAGTCCGCCGAGCAGCAGGCCGATGCCATCACCAGCGCGCTGGGTGGCTGGGGCGTGTTCGGCGTGGAGTTCTTCGTGCGCGGCGATGAAGTGATCTTCTCGGAAGTGAGCCCGCGGCCGCACGATACCGGCCTGGTGACCCTCATTTCGCAGGATCTTTCCGAGTTTGCCCTGCACGCGCGGGCCATTCTCGGCCTGCCGGTACCCGAGATCCACCTGTTCGCCCCCGCCGCGTCGTGCGCCGTGCTGGTGGAGGGCGAAGGCCATGCACCGACCTACCACGGCATTGCCGATGCCCTCGCCGAAACCGGCACGATGTTGCGGATCTTCGGCAAGCCCGAGGTGCGTGGCCGCCGGCGCATGGCGGTGACCCTGGCCCGGGCCGGGACAGTGGATGAGGCGCTGGAAAAAGCGAAGCGTGCCGCCAGCCGTATCCGCGTCGAGCTGTAACGGCCTACAACGTCCGTTCACGCCTGAATGTTAAGCTGGCCCGCTCCTATGGACGATAAATGGCCATGAGCGGACGCCGCGACCACCACGAACGCACCGAACCCACGCTCGGTCGCCTGGATGACCTGGACAAGCCGGCGCCGCCGGTCGATGACGGCTTGCCGCACATCATCGTGGATGAACCACGCCGAGGTGGTGCCGTACCACCGCCACGCTCGCGCGGGCCGCGCCAGCCCCGCAAGCGTGGCTGGCTTATCCCGGTGCTGGTCCTCGTGCTTATCGGTGTGGCTACCGCGCTTTACCTGCAGCAGGATCGCCTGCGCAACCTGGTGCCCAGCACCGAGCTCAACGACACGCTTACCCAGGCCAATGCAGCCCTTGAAGCGGGCAAGCTCGACGGCACCGACGGCGACAGCGCCCGCGAACTGTTCGAGAAGGCGCGCGACCAGCAGCCCGACAGCGACCAGGCCCGCGATGGTTTGCGCCGCGTCGGCCAGGCCGAGGTCAGCCGCGCTGACGCGGCGCTCACCGCCGGCCGGCTCGATGAGGCCGAGGCCGCGCTCAACGTCGCCCGTGAACTTTTGGGTGGCGGCAACGACGTGGAGCAGCTCTCGCAACGGCTGTCGCAGGCGCGTAACCCGCAAAAGCAGACTGAATCGCTGATCGACCAGGCACAGCAGGCCCTGGCCGCCGGAAAGCTGGATGGCGATGACGGTGCCGGTGCCCTCTACCGCCGCGTCCTCGATGCCGATCGCACGAACGCGGTCGCCGCGCGTGGTCTCGACAAGGTGGGCGATGGTTTGGCGGCTCAGGCGCGCCAGGCCATCGCCGATAACGATCGCGCCAAGGCCAATGCCATTGTCGATCGCATCGCCATCCTGGTACCGGGCTACGGTGATCTGCCCTCGCTGCGTGCCGCGCTCGCCGAAAATCGCAAGCAGGATGACCAGGCGGTCGCGACCCTCGTGCAACAGGGCAACGAAGCCATGCGTGCCGGCCGCTTTACCGGTGATGGCGATGACAATGCGCTCGCGCGGTTTCGTGCGGCGCTCGCCGCCGATCCGGACAACGCCGATGCGAAGGCCGGGCTGGGGCAGGTCGCCCAGGCGCTGATCGTGCAGGCGAACGCGGCTATCGATAGCGAGGACGATGACCAGGCGAACCGCTTGCTCGACCAGGCGGCGAAGCTGGCGCCGAAATCGGCAGAGCTGGCCGCGGCGCGCGCGCGTATCGCGGGCGGCGGCAAGGCGTTGCCCACCGTGGCAACGGGCGGGCGTTCCTCGCCGGTGGCGGGCGATGACGCACCGGCACAGGCGTCGCTGGATGTGAGCCCGGAGCAGAAAGCCCGTGTGGCTGCCCTCGTGCGCCGCGCCCAGCAGGCCGCCGCGCGCGGCGACATCATGGATCCGCCCGGGGACAGCGCCTACGACCTGTACCGCAACGCACTTTCCATCGATGGCAACGATGCCTCCGCCCGGGCCGGGCTGCAGGGCCTGCCGGGCCAGGTGGAAACCCAGATGCAGCAGGCCGTGGCCAGCGGCAACGTGAAGCGTGCCGAAGACCTCTACGCCACGCTCTCCGATCTTGCCCCGGGCGATGCCTCGCAGGGCGATCTGCGGCACAAGCTGGGCAGCGCGTGGATCGATAACGCGCTGCAGCGCGCATCGCAGGGCGATCGCCAGGGTGCGTTCCAGGCGCTTGACCGCGCACGCCGGTATGCACCGGATGATCCCCGCCTGCAAAGCGCCTACGAGCGCATTGCCACGGGGCGCTGACGGCGCATGACGGTCCTGGTCATCGGCGCGTCAAGCCAGGTGGGGCATTTCCTCCTGCCGCGCCTCGACGCCATCGGTTGCGAATGGCTGGGCTTGAGCCGGAACGCGCCGGCCGATGATCCGCGCTGGGTACGCGGCCACCTGCCGGAAGCCATGCCGACGTTGCCCCCGCTTTCCGCGATCCTGTCCTCCGGACCGCTCGATGGCCTCGCGACCTGGCTCACCCAGGCGCGGCTCGAGGGCACGCCGCACGTCATCGCCACCTCCTCCATGAGCGCCGAAACCAAGCGCGATTCCGATGTGCCATACGAGCGTGAGCTTTCGTTGCGCCTGCGTGATGCCGAGACCCGGCTGATCGCGTTCTGCGCGTCGCGGGGCATGCCCTGGACGCTGTTCCGGCCGACGCTGGTTTATGGTGCCGGCATGGACCAGAGCATCAGCCCCATCGTGCGCGCCGCCATCCGCCGCCGCGTGTTCCCCTTGCCGGCCGCGCGCGGGCAGCGCCAGCCGGTGCACGCGGACGATATCGCCGCAGCCTTCGTGGCCGCGCTGGGCAACGCGCGGGCCAGGGGTAAGACCTTCCCGATCGGCGGGGGTGAGCGTCTCACCGCCGGGGAGATGTTCCGCCGCATGCGCCGGAGCGCGGGCGTCAGCACGATCCCCGCACCGGTGCCGCGCGTGGTGCTCGATCTGGCGGGCGCCCTGCGCCCGGCGCTGCGTGGGGCCGTGGACCGGCTCGATAGCGACCTGATCGCCGACAATGCCGAGCTGGAATCCGTGCTGGGTATCCACCCGCGGCCGTTCCACCCGGTGCCCGCCACCTGGCAAAGCGGCGCGTAGCCATCGCTTTGCCAGCATCCGTTCAGATGTCCGCCGGGCACATGCCCCTATCATCCGGTGACGTCCCTTTCCCCAGGATCTCCCCGCGTTGGCATTCCTGCACCGTCTAGGCTCCCTCCTGCGTGCCAGCTGGCCTTGGCTGCGCATTCCCTTCTGGCTTGTCATGGGCCTGCTGTTCGGGTTCCTGCTGCCGTACACGCTCATCCTCAACGCACGCCTGCAGGATCGTTTCAACGACCTGGTGTTCGCGGTGCCCACGCGCGTGTACGCGCGCCCGCTCATGCTGGAGCCGGGGCGGGCGATGACGCCGGCGGCGCTTGAACTGGAGCTCACGTTTGCCGGCTATACGCCGGATGGTGCAGGCAAGGTCCAGGGGAGCTATTCGAAGAACGGCTCGCGCTTCATCATCAATTCGCGCGGCTACGCAGGCCCCGATGGCGGCGAGCTCGCCCATCGCCTGCGCGTTTCGCTGGCCGATGGCCAGATCGCCTCGGTCACCGACGATGCCAACGGCAAGCCGATCAAGGCCATCCACCTGGATCCGGCCCGCATTGCCACCTTCTACGGCGCGGACCAGGAAGAGCGCCGCATCGTGCGGCTGGAGAACGTGCCACCGCTGCTGGTGCAGGGCCTGCAGGCCGTCGAGGATCGTGATTTCAACCACCACATCGGCCTGGATTTCTCCGCGATCGCGCGCGCGACGTTCGCCAATATCCGCGCGGGCCACACCGTGCAGGGTGGGTCGACGCTCACCCAGCAGCTGGTGCGCAACCTGTTCCTGGACCGCAGCCAGAACTACCTGCGCAAGGTGAACGAGGCCATCCTCTCGCTGCTGATGGAAGCGCACTACCCGAAGCACCGGATCCTCGAGGCGTACGTCAACGAAGTGTTCCTTGGCCAGCAAGGCAACCAGGCGGTGCACGGCTTTGCGGCGGGCGCCGAATTCTTCTTCGGCCGGCGCATGGAAGAGCTGCGCCCGCAGGAGATCGCGTTGCTTATCGGCCTGGTGAAGGGCCCCAGCTACTACGACCCGCGCCGCTACCCCGAGCGCGCGCTGCAACGCCGTAACCTGGTGTTGCAGCAGTTCAACGAAACGGGGCTGATGGACGATGCGGCCACCAAGGCCGCGCAGGCCACACCCTTGGGCATTGCGGTCAACGCACAGCTGCCGCACAACCGCTTCCCGGCGTTCATGCAGCTGGTGCGTTCGCAGATCCTGGCCGACTTCGATGAAGACGCGCTGCGCAACGGCAGCCTGAGCATCTTCACGACGCTCGACCCCGCCGCGCAGCTGTATACCGAGCAGGCGATTATCACGACCACCAAGGCCCTGGGTAAGCGCGGTGCCGCCTCGCAGGCCGCTGCCGTGGTCACCGATACCACCGATGGCAGCGTGCTGGCCGTGGTCGGCTCGCGTGAGCCGGGCGAGCAGGGCTTCAATCGTGCGCTCGATGCGCGCCGCTCCATCGGTTCGCTGGTCAAGCCGTTCGTGTACCTCGTGGCGTTGTCGCAGCCGTCGAAGTGGTCGCTGGCGACGATCGTGGATGACACGCCGATCAGCATGCGCCAGCCCGATGGCACGATGTGGACGCCGCAGAACGACGATCACGAAATCCATGGCCAGGTGCCGATGCTCGATGCGCTGGTGCATTCGTGGAACCTCGCCACGGTGCATCTGGGCCTGGACGTGGGCTTGCCCCGCATCAAGGGCTTCCTCGAATCGTTTGGCCTGGAGAATGTGAACCCGAGCCCGTCGCTGCTGCTGGGCGCGGTGGATCTGTCACCGCTTCAGGTCGCGCAGATGTACGAATACATCGCGGCCGATGGCCATGCGTTGCCGCTCGTCGCGGTGCGCGGCGTGATGGACAACAAGGGCCAGGCGATCAAGCGTTACGACGTGAAGCCCGGCCCGGGCGAGTACCAGGAGCCGACCCGCCTTATCCGCTGGGCCATGCAGCAGGTAGTGACCAGCGGCACGGCGGCGGCCATTGGCAACTCCAGCCTGGGCTCGCTGCATGCCGCCGGCAAGACCGGCACCAGCGATAGCCAGCGCGATAGCTGGTTTGCCGGGTTTACCGGGGAGCACCTGGCGGTGGTCTGGATGGGTCGCGACGATAACAAGCCCACTGGGCTGTACGGCGCCACCGGTAGCATGCGGGTGTGGCAGGAGTTGTTCCGCAAGCTGCCGACCACGCCGCTTGCCGCCCAGCCCGGCGATGGCCTGGAGATGGCGTGGATGAACACGCAGACCGGCAAGCGCACCGAGCCCACCTGTGAAGGGGCCCGGCAGTTCCCGTTCATGAAGGACTACATGCCCGAAGAAGAACAGGGCTGTTTCTGGCAGCAATTCAAGGGTATGTTCGGCGGCGGCGACAGCCAGCAGCCTCCGGCCCAGCCGCCCGTTCCCAGTAATCCTACGGATTGACCATGCTTCGCCTTCGTTATTGCGCCCTTACCGCTGCCGCGCTTGTCGCCGCATGCAGCCAGCCCGCCCCGCCGCAGGCCACCCGCCCCAGCCAGCCCACCTACGATATCGTCGCCCAGATCCGCGCCGCGGGTGAGCGCGAGAAATCGGCTATCGAGGTCGCGCCGCTGCGCGATCCGGGCGTCAAGGGGCTCGAACAATCCGCGCAGGCCGACGAGCGCGCCGGCAAGTACGACGATGCCGATGCCAAGCTCGTGCAGGCCCTGAAGATGGCGCCCGAGGCGCCGGAACTGATCCAGGACCGCGCCGAAATCGCCGTGCGCAAGCAGGATTACCCGGCGGCGGAAAAGCTGGCGAAGCAGTCCTTCGAGATGGGCCCGAAATCGGGCAGCCTGTGCGCCCGCAACCAGCAGACGATTTACGAAATGCGCATGCAGGCCGGCGACCAGACCGGCGCCATGGCAGCGCGCACGGAGCTGGGCAAGTGCCACATCGCGGGCCCCAACCGCTACTGACCCGTCTGCACATAACGATGTAGGAGCCCACCCTGTGGGCGACATCTTTTCGTGACAGCGCCACAGGTGACAGCGCCACAGGTCGTGCGGCCGTCCGGCGAAAGGCTGTCGCCCACAGGGTGGGCTCCTACGTTGTGTGTTGCCTTCGCTTAGCCCCCGCGGATCTTGCGGCCGTGCGCGTGCACGGTGTCGACCAGCACCTTCACGTTTTCCGGGTCCACTTCCGGTGTGATGCCGTGGCCCAGGTTGAACACGTGGCCCGGGTGATCGCCGAAGCTATCCAGGACAGCGCGGGCTTCGCGCGCGACGATTTCCGGCGAGGCACGCAGCACGGCCGGGTCGAGGTTGCCTTGCAGGGCCACCTGGTCGCCCACGCGCTTGCGCGCTTCGCCGATATCGATGGTCCAGTCGACACCCAGGCCATCGCAGCCGGTATCGGCCAACGCCTCGAGCTGCCCGCGGGCGCCCTTGGAGAACAGGATGACCGGGATGCCGTTGCACGCGGGGTCGGCCTTCACCGCATCGACCACCTGGGCCATGTAGTGCAGCGAGAACTCGCGGAACGGGGCAGGGCCCAGCAGGCCGCCCCAGGTATCGAACACCATGAGTGCCTGCGCGCCGGCGCGCGCCTGGGCGATGAGGTACGCGGCGACCGAACGGGCCACGGTATCCAGCAGCTTGTGGGCCAGCGCGGGCTCGTTCCAGGCCAGCGCCTTCACCCTGGCGAAATCGCGTGAGCCTTCGCCTTCGACCATGTAACAGGCCAACGTCCACGGGCTGCCCGAGAAGCCGATGAGCGGCACGCGGCCACCCAGTTCCTGGCGGATGAGGCGCACGGCATCCATGACGTAGCGCAGCTCGCCATCCATGTCGGGCACGGCCAGCGCGTGGATGCCCGCGGCATCCCGCACCGGGCGCGCGAAGCGCGGGCCTTCGCCGGCTTCGAACGACAGGCCCAGGCCCATCGCATCGGGGATGGTCAGGATGTCCGAGAACAGGATCGCGGCGTCGAGGTCAAAGCGCTCAAGTGGCTGCAGCGTGACTTCGCACGCGTATTCGGGGTTGGTCGCCAGGCCCATGAAGCTGCCGGCACGGGCGCGCGTTTCGCGGTACTCCGGCAAGTAGCGGCCCGCCTGGCGCATGACCCAGATCGGCGTCGTATCGGTGTGCTGGCGGCGCAATGCGCGAAGGAAGCGATCGTTACGGAGCTCAGCGGCCATGCGCCGACTCCTGACCCTGGCTGAACATCACTTTGAATCCCTTTTTGATCTGGGCGTCGCGCGCCTTCTCGAAGGCGGCCAGCGCGGCATCGCGCTCCAGGTACACATCGCGCTTCAGCGTGGCCTTGCCGCCCTGGGTGCCGCTTTCGCGGTACAGGGTCCAGCCGCCGAGCAGGTCCTGCTCCAGCGTGATCTGGACGTAGCGGGGTGCTTCGGCACCTGCCGCGGGCATGGTTTGCATGTAAATCCGCATTGCACCGACCTGGGATGACGCAGGAAACCGCCATTGTAGGCGATTCATGGGGGCGCCAATGCGCCGTGGCCGCGGGCCTGCGTCTGCAGGAGCGCGCTTGCGCGCGATTCCTGTACACGGCGGCGCGGCCCCAGCCGGCCGTTGCGCCTGCGCGCGATCAGCCGGCGGCAGCTGCCAGCACGCCGAGCACGTCGCTGTCGGCCACGCCCGCCACGATCTCCGCCTTGCCCACGCCACGCCACAGGATGAGCCGCAGCGTGCCCGCCGTGTTCTTCTTGTCGAGCCGCATCAGGTCGAGGATGCGGCTGGCTTCGTGTGCACGCGAAGGTTCGGTGGGCAGGCCGAGGCGCTGCAGTAACGCCAGCAACCGCGCGGTATCCGCCGCCGGGGCCATGCCCAACTGCGCTGAAAGCCGTGCGGCCAGCACCATGCCGATCGCGACGCCTTCGCCGTGCAGGATCTCGCTGTACCCACCGGCCGTTTCCAGCGCATGCCCGAACGTGTGGCCCAGGTTGAGCAGCGCGCGCTCGCCTTGTTCGGTTTCATCGCGCGCGACGACGCCCGCCTTGTAGCGGCATTTGCGTGCGATCGCTTCGACCAGCACGCCCGGTTCGCGGGCGGCGAGGGCATCGGCGTTGGCTTCGAGCCAGGCGAAGAACGGCTCGTCGCCGATCGCCGCACCCTTTACGATTTCCGCGACGCCGGCCAGGTACTCGCGCTGCGGGAGCGTCCGCAATACATCGATATCGGCGACGACGGCACGTGGCTGGTGGAACGCGCCGACCAGGTTCTTGCCGGCGGGCAGGTTGACGCCGGTCTTGCCGCCCACGGACGAATCCACCATCGCCAGCAGCGTCGTCGGCACCTGGATGAAATCGATGCCACGCATCCAGCACGCGGCGGCAAAGCCGGCCAGGTCGCCGACGACACCACCGCCCAGCGCGACCACGCAGGCGTCGCGCGTGGCACCGAGCGCGGCCAGTGCATCGAGCACCTTGCCCATGTTGGCGAAGGTCTTATGGGTTTCGCCGTCATCGAGCAGGTGCACCGACCACGTCAGCCCATCGAGGCCTTTTTCCAGCATGCCAAGGTAGTGTGGCGCCACGGTGGTATTGCTCACCACCAGCACGTGGCGGCCACGGATGCGTGCACGCCAGCGCGCACTGTCGGTAAGCAGCCCGGGGCCAATCCACACCGGGTAGTCGCGGCCGGCCAGTTCCACATTCACGGTTTGCATCAGGCGCGCCTCCAGTGGCGATCGAGCAGCGCGATAGCGCGGGGCAGGGCGTCGTCGACGCTTTCGTGGCGGCCGTGGAAGATCAGGTCGGCCACTTCTTCGTAAACGTGGTTGCGCGTGCCGGCCAGGGATTCCAGGCGGCCGCGGCGATCACCGCCGGCGATCATGGGACGCACGGTGTCGTGCTCAAGCCGGTCCAGTTGCTCGTCCACATCCACCGCCAGCATGAGCACGGTGCCGCGGGTCATCAGCGTTTCCCGGTTCACGCCCGCCATGACCGCCCCTGCGCCTGTCGCGAGCACGACGCCCTGGTGAAGGCTAAACTCATCCAGGTGCGCCGTTTCCCGCGCACGAAAGGTAGCCTCGCCCTGCGTTTCGAACATGTGGCTGATCGTGACGCCGTAGCGCTTCTCGATCTCCACATCCAGGTCGACGAAGGGCAGGCCGTAATGCGCCGCGAGGCGCTGGCCGATCGTGGTTTTGCCGGCGCCCGTGGGGCCGATCAGGAACAGGTTAGGCGAAGGATTCATCGCTCCCATGCTAGCAACAAGCTCGACACCCATGCATGCCGCCGTGCTCATTGCCGGTGCCGGCGATGTCGGCATGCGCGTAGCCAGCCGCTTCGCGGCGCTGGGCCACCCGGTGTTCGCGCTGCGCCGCCACCCGCCGGGCGCTGCGCCTCCCGGAGTGACATGGGTTCGTGGCGACCTCACGGATCCGGGCTCCCTGGCGGCCCTGCCGAAGGTGGCCACGGTGGTTTACGCGCCGACGCCCGCCGCGCGCGATGAGGCCGCGTATCGCGCCATCTTTCCCGATGGCCTGCGCCATCTTGTCGAGGCGTTGCCCGCTGCCCCGGCGCGAACCGTCTTTGCGTCCTCCACCGCGGTCTACGGTGAGCATGGCGGCGATTGGGTGGATGAAGACACGCCCCCGGATCCGCCAGGCTTCAACGGCCGGATCCTGCTGGAGGCCGAGCACTGGCTCGGAACAGCGAGTGTAGGCGGTGTCTCCGTTCGGCTGGCCGGGCTGTACGGACCTGGCCGCACCCAGTTGCTGGATCGCCTTCGCGAGGGCAAGGCGGCCGTGCCGCGCGGGCAGGGCGTCTATGCCAACCGTATCCATGTCGACGATGCCGCGGCCGCGCTGGTCCACGTGGCGCGGTTGGCCGATCCCGCGCCGGTGTACCTGGGCGTCGATGACACGCCCCTGCCGATCGATGTGCTTTACGGCGACCTGGCCACGCTGGTCGGCAGCCCGCCGCCGCCCGATGGCCCACCCCCGGCCGGTGTCGGCAACAAGCGCCTGAGCAATGCGCGCCTTCGCGCCAGCGGCTTTCGCTGCACCTGGCCCGACGCCCGCGAAGGCTACGCCGCCCTCGTGTAGGAGCCCACCCCGTGGGCGACATCTTTTCGCATCGAGACACCAGATCACGTGGCTCTTTCGCGAAACGCTGTCGCCCACAGGGTGGGCTTCTACCGGAGGGTGCTCCAGGGCGCATGCAGGGCGGGCGTGCGGTCCGCCGCCAGGGGGATCAGCAGGTCGGCCTTCGCCGGCAGGGTGGCAAGCGCGTGGCGGCTCAGCCGCTCGTAGTGCTGCAGGAAGCGGGCGAGGGCGGCGGTATCCATCGCGCGTGGTTCACCCCGGGCGCGCAGGGGCTCCTCGGCCTCGCCGCGCCAGCGCGCCACCACATCCCAGGACGGCGCGGCGAGGACGACAAGGGCATCGATCCGCCGCCAGAGCGGCAGGTAGCCTGCCAGCTGCGCGTTGACCCAGCGCCGCCAGGTGCCGTCGGGATCCTCGTCGCGCTCCAGCGCGTTCACCGGCTCAACCAGTGCCGCGCCATCCTGCGGTTCCACGCCAAGGCACCAGCCTTCGAGTACGACAAGCCTGGGTACCTCGGCCTCGGTGGGCCAAAGCGCCTCGTCGTAGCGATCGTCGCGCCCCTTCTCGAAGCGCGGCACGGCCACCGGTCGCTCGGGCGAGGCCTTGCCCAGCGCATCCAGCGTGGAGGCGAGCAGGGGGAGATCGTGCGTGCCCGGCACGCCGCGGGTGCGCAGCAACGGATGCACGGCATCCGACAGCGCGAGCCGCTCCGCGTGGGTCAGGTACACATCATCCAGCGACACGGTGACCGCGCCCCAGCCACGCCGGCCGGCGGCCGCGATCAGGCCCGCGCCGAGCGTGCTCTTGCCGCTGCCTTGCAGGCCCGAGATACCGAGGATAAAGGGCTGCGCCGCCTGCGCGATCGCTGCGGCGAAACGCCCGAGGACCGCCTCGGCCAGCGTGCTAGCATCGTTGGATTCCATGGTGCACGAGCTTACCCCACCCTCATGCTGACCCCAGAGATCCTCACCACCTTCCGCGGCCTGCTCGATGAAGCGAAGGCCAGCGGGGACCGTGAACCCACGGCGATGAACCTGGCCACGGTCGACAGCACCGGTCGCGTGCATTCGCGCATCGTGTTGCTCAAGGCCATCGACGAACACGGGCTGCAGTTCTTCACCAATTACGAAAGCGACAAGGCGGCACAGATCGCGGCGCACGACCAGGTCGCGTTGTGCTTCCACTGGAAGCAGATTCGCGAGGGGATCCAGGTGCGCTTCGAGGGCCGGGTGACGAAAACCTCGGCCGAGGTTTCCGATGCCTATTTCGCCAGCCGCCCCCGCGGCAGCCAGATCGGCGCATGGGCATCGAAGCAGAGCCAGGAGCTGCCGGACCGGCAGACGTTCGAAGACCGCGTGGCGCACTTCGAGAAGGAATTCGCCGGCCGCGACGTACCGCGCCCGGATCACTGGGGCGGCTATGTCGTAGCGCCCGACCGCATCGAATTCTGGTATGGCGCCACGTTCCGCCTGCACGAACGCATCGTGCACAGCGACCACGGTACAAGCTGGACCACCCGCCTGCTCTATCCCTGAGGTTGCCATGAGCCGTGCCCAACCCGTGCAGCACATCGCCCAGACCACCTTCACGGTGCACACGCGCGGGCGTTCGCTCAGCGAAGTGACCGGCCGCGTGGCGGAGGCCGTGGCGGCCAGCGGTGTGGGTACGGGCCTGGCCAACGTGTTCGTGCAGCACACCAGCGCCTCGCTGCTGATTGGCGAAAACGCCGATCCCACGGTGGTTGCCGATCTCGAACGGTTCTTCGCCCGGCTCGTGCCCGATGGCGATCCGCTGTTCCGCCACCAGGATGAAGGCCCGGACGACATGCCTGCGCATGTCCGGTCGGTGCTCACGGGGGTGTCGCTCTCGGTACCCGTCCATAACGGCAAGCCGTTGCTCGGCACGTGGCAAGGGGTGTTTCTTTACGAGCACCGCCACGAGGCGCACCAGCGCAAGATCACGGTGACGGTTACCGGGCACTGAGCGGGCATGAAAAGAAGCCCGCCCGCCGTGGTGGCCACCGGGGGTGGTGGTGGGCCAGGGATGTCCGTAGCGCGGCGGGCGGGGTAAACGCTCACCTGTATCCTCGCGCCACATCGCGGCGGCCGCATCAGTACATCTACGGCCCGCGCACGCCGTTTAACCGCTTAGAACAGCAGCCCGAGATCCTCGGCCCTGCGTACAAGCTCCAGCGTGCTGTGCACATCCAGGATCTGCATGATCGTGTACTTGTGCGCCTCCACCGTGCGCACCGACAGCCCCAGGCGCTCGGCAATCTGCTTCGAGCGCAAGCCACCGCCCACCAGCCGCAGCACTTCCAGTTGCTTGGGTGTCAGTTCCTGCATGCCCAGCGTATCGGCATGCAGGTAATGCGTGCCGAGCGACGGCGTGACATACGTGGATCCGGCAAAAACGTGTCGTAGCGCTGTCAACAATTCTTCGCCGGCCGACACTTTCAGCACATAACCGTTCGCGCCAGCGCGCATGGCCGTGGCCGCAAGCGCGGGTTCGGCGTGCATGGTGAGGAACACGAAGGGTGTGCGGTCGCCTTCGGCGCGCAGCGTTTTCAGCACATCCAGCCCACTGCCGCCGGGCATGTTCACGTCGGACAGGATCAGGTCGGGCTTTTCACTGCGCACCAGGTCCAGCAGCCCCGGGCCATCCTGGCTGATGGCCACCAGTTCGCAGGTGCCGGCCAGCAGGCGCTCGATACCTTCGGCCACCATGCGGTGGTCATCGGCGTATACGACGCGGGGGAGTGCTTCAGTCGTCATGGCGGATCCAGCGGTATATGCATCCAGAGGTCCACGCCCTTGCCGGGTGCGCTGCGTAGTTCAAACCGGCCGCCGAGGAGCTTGGCGCGTTCGTTCATGCTGATCAAGCCCAGGCCGGGGCGCGCGTGCGCGCCTTCCTCCGTGTCGAACCCGCGGCCATTATCGAAGATCCACAGCGATGCACCTTCCACGTCCACCGAGGCCTTGACGGTCAGCCGGGTGGCCGAGGCGTGGCGCAGCGCGTTGGCGATGGCCTCCTGCGTCACGCGGTAGAAGCACAGCGCCACATCGTTGGGCAGCCGGTCCACGCCGCGATCGGCGATCAGCACGATTTCCAGCGTGTTTACGCGGCGCGGCGCGTGGCAAAGCGCTTCCAGCGCATCGCGCAGGCCGGCATGTTCGAGCACGCTGGGGTGCAGCTGGCGGGAAAGTTGGCGCACGTCTTCCGAGAGCGATACCAGCAATTCACGCAGGTGATTTACCTCGCCGTGCAACGCAGGATCGACCTGCCGGCGCAGTGCCGACAAGCCGATGGACGAAGCGGCCAGGCGCTGGTTGATGTCATCGTGCAGGTCGCGTGCGAGGCGTGCACGCTCCTGTTCCTGCGTCGCGATCAGGCGGCCGGCGAGTTCACGCAGGTCAGCGTGCGCACGGCCCAGCGCGCGGCGGCTGGAATAGCGTTGCTCCACCACTACCGAAAGAATCAATGCGCAAAGCGCCGCCAGCAAGCTCCAGAGCTGCACGGCCAGCGTACTGTTGGGCGCGGTGTCGGCGATATACGGGCCATACCCATGCACGCTCAGGTGCGCCGCCAGCAACGCGATGATGAAAATGGTGATGGAGCTGCCGGTCATCTGCGCACGCACGATGGCGAAGATCACCACCGGTGCCGGTGCCAGGCACATCACCGGCACCAGGCCAGGCCGGCCGCCCAGGGTGAACCAGATGGCCCCGAGCAATGCCAAGCACAACGCCATGAACACGATGAAAAATACCGAGATGGGGCCGGAGTGCCGCACGGCGGCATCGGGGTTGCGCAAGCTGATCCACACGGGGAGGTACAGCACGTAGCCCAGCGAATGCGCCATCGCGATGTTGGAGAAATCGCTGAGCACGGTGCCGCGGAAGGAGGTGTAGCGGCTGGCATGCTCCACCAGCGCGGCGCTGCATGTCGGCAATGCCGCGACCGCGACGAGTACGAGCGCGGCTAGCCGGTAGAAATCATCCAGGCGGGTGAGGCCATCGGGTATGTGCCGCAGCAGCCACGCGGCGACCGGTACAAGCAGCAACGCAGCCGCGATGACCAGCGTGGTGTCACCCAACGGCAGCCCGAACGCGGCACCAGTGGCGACCAGGCCGACCATCGCGCTCAGGGAAAGGGCCGCCCATCGGCGCCATGCATTGGCGAGCAGGGCGCCCAGCAAGACCGCGCCGGGGAACCAGACGATGTGCGTGCCGTACTGATGGTTCCATAGGGCGGCCGACAGCACCTGGGCCAGGGACACGCCCGCGAACACACCGCCACACCACACAGTGAGGCTGCGCGTCGAGTACGCCGGGATGTCCGCCACGGTACCTCCCGCGTCGCCAGTGGGTGTGCTTCCGGGACGGCTTGTGGTGAAGCCGGGGAAGCCCCCTCCGGCATCCCGCGACGACTATACGGTGCGCGGCATGCACAAAGCCGGCAATAATCGTGATTCGCGTCACACTTTCACAAATGTGAAGGCTGTATATGCCGATTACGCGTGGCGCGCAGCCCAGCCGTGCACGATCCTGACCAGTTCGCCCAGGCCATCGGTCAGCGCGGCCGGCCCTGGCTGCAGGATCAGCGGCGATTTCACCTCGTGGATTTCGCCGTCGCGAACGGCCGGTACGGCCGCCCAGCCTGGGCGCGCCGCCACCTGTTCCGGGCGGAAGCGCTTGCCGCACCACGAGCCGATGATGACGTCCGGTGCCGTGGCAATCACCTCGGCGGGGTCGGCAATGATCCGGTCCCGCGCCAGCCCCTGCACCGCACGATGCGGCAACGCCTCGTCGCCACCGGCGATCTCGATCAGCTCGGAAACCCAGCGGATACCGGAGATAAGCGGCTCATCCCATTCCTCGAAATACACCGTGGGCCGCCGCGACAGCCGCGACGACGCCTCGCGCACCGTATCCAGCCCGCGGGCCAGCGTATCGGCCAGGGTGTCGGCCTTGGCCGGCACGCCCACGAGCGCGCCCAGCCGGCGGATGTAATCGAGGATCTGCTCGACGCTGCGGTGGTTGGAAATCCAGACCTCCACGCCCGCCTTGATCAGGGCCTGGGCGATATCGGCCTGGATATCGGAGAAGCCGATGGCGATATCGGGCTTGAGCTCGAGGATGCGATCAACCTTGGCGCTGGTGAACGCGCTGACCTTGGGCTTGTCCTTCCGCGCCTGCGGGGGCCGTACGGTGAACCCGCTGATGCCCACGATCCGGTCCTGCTCGCCCAGCAGGTACAGGGTCTCGGTGGGCTCTTCGGTAAGGCAGACGATGCGACGCGGACCCATGGCATTCCAGGCGGGCGGGGGAGCCCGCGATTGTCGCCGTTCAGGGCATTTCGATCCAACGGCCATGGCGGCGCACTTCCAGCGGGTGGAAGCGGCGCTTGTAATCCATCTTCGGGTGGCCCGCGATCCAGAAACCCAGATACACGTAGGGGATGCCGCGGCGGCGCGCCAGCTCCACCTGCTGCAGGATGCCCCAGGTGCCGAGGCCACGCTCCATCTCATCGGGATCGTAGAAGGTGTACACGGCGGAGACACCGGCAAGCGCCACATCGGTGACAGCGACACCGAGCAGGCGCTCACCCTTGCGGAACTCCAGGAACAGGGTGGGGCTCCAGGGTGCCGCCAGGAAGCGCTGGAAATCGTCCGCATCGGCCGCATCCATGCCGCCGCCGCTGTGCCTGGCGTGCAGGTACCGCTCGTACAGTGCGTGGCGCTCGTGGGTGAACCCCGGCGCGGCCTCCACCACGGTGAGGTCGGCATTGCGCGCCAGGCAGCGGCGTTGGCTTCGGTCGGGTTTGAAACGGTCGGCATCCACCCGGCACGGCACGCAGGCCTGGCATGCGGCGCACTGCGGCAGGTACAGGTGGCCGCCGGCGCGGCGGAAGCCCTTGGCCAGCGCCGGGCCGTAAAGCTTATCGAGGTTGGGTGCGCCCGGATCGACCACGAGGTTCTGCGCCGTCCTCTCGGCGAAGTAGCCGCAGGCGTGCGGCAGGGTCTGGAACAGGCGGACACGGTCGGTCATGGCGTCATGTTATAGCTCGCCTGCCGGGTCCGCGTCCGCGTGGATCACTTCCCCGGTGAACTATCCAGCGATGCGCGCAAGGTTTCGAACTGCTGCTGGTAGTGCTTGCGCTCCATCATTTCGATCAGCACGCGCAGGCTGCGCGCCGAATCAAGGTGCTGGCGCGACCAGGGCCGGGAGCGGCCGCGCACCGTTTCCTGCCATGAGGCGAAGCTCTGCCGGGGCGACAGGCGGGCGCCGGGAATGTTTTCCAGCTTGGCCAGCGCCGGGTTGCCCGCCCAGCGCACGTTGCGTACCTGCTCGGCACGCATCCAGACGACGGCGTTGTGGGCATCGGCTTGCAGCGGCATGAAGATCACGCCGGCGGCGAGCGCCGTCACGGCCGGATCATCCAGCGCGGGGAACGCCTTGCTGATCTCGTCGGTATGCACCACGCCGGCGATGCCATCGGGGGAGCTGGCATGCTCGTGCGCGCCGATCGTGTCGCGGATGCGCAGCAGCGCCGCGGCATCGGGCAGGTTACCGTGGCGCATGACCCGGTCACCGGCAAACACGGCGATGCCATCGGCATCCACCACCTCGAGCAGCTCCGGTGCGAGCGATGCGAGCAGTTCCGCATCGATCCGTTCGCTCTCGTTGAACGCCGTGATGAGTTTTTCGCGGACGGTAAGCAGGGTGGATTCGACTTCGATCTTGGCCAGCTCCTCGATCGCCGACACACGCGACGCGAACGCGCGCGCCACGGCATCGGCCACCTCGCGCATCTGGTGGTCGGCGAAGAACGGGCTGTAGTGGTGGCACGCGATTAGGCCCCACAAGCGGCCGCTGGTGATGATGGACGCAACCAGCGTGCCGGTGACCCCCATGTTGCCCAGGTACTCCAGGTGCACGGGCGACACGCTGCGCAGCGAGACGTCTGACAGGTCCGTTGCCTCGCCGGTTTGCGGATCGTGCGCGGGCGCGATGGGCGAGGGGACGTATTTGCAATCACTGATCTGGCGCACGCGGTTGCGCAGGTACAGCGCCCGCGCCTGCACGGGGATATCGGTCGAGGGGTAGTGCAGGCCGAGGTAGGCTTCGAGCTCGTCGTTGCGCGCTTCGCCCACGACCTCGCCATGCCAGTCGTGGTCAAAGCGATACACCATGACCCGGTCGTAGCCGAGCAGGTTGCGTACGGCCCGTGCGACGCGCTGCGAGGCACGCTCCACCGTCGCGTCGTTCTCCAGTTTGTGCGTGAGGTCGTAGGCAACGCGGATCGGATCGTCTTCGAAATACGCCTCGCGTGGCTCGATCTCGATCAGCCATCGCGTGTCGTAGGCGTGCACGGAGGCGCGCCAGTTACCGCTGCGGTGGCCGCGCGGGAAACTCACGGGCGACCACGGTGTATGGGCGGGACGCTCGTCGTCATCAAACAGCTGCGAGGGCAGCGTCACCACATCGCGCAGCGGCGCATTGAGCAGCGCATCGAGATCCACGCCAAGCAAATCCACGGCGTTCTCGCTTGCCTGTAGCACGCGTTGCGAGGTGGCATCGACCACGAGGAGTACGCCGTGCGGTTGCACGGAGCCGGGGATGTGGATGGGTTCGCGGTCGCAAGCAGTGAGGTCGGGCAGGTCAGACATGGTGGCCGGGATCCTGGAGCGTGCGTTGGAAGCGCGCGAACATACGCTGCGCGCCGGCGAGGGCAAGCTGTTGGCTGGCGGTATCGGGCAGCGCGCGGTCCAGTGCATCCTGGAACCGCCGCCAGCGGCCCGGGGCGTGTTCGCCCAGGCCGTAATAGTGATGGGGCCGCGCGGGAAAGCGCTGGCGAAGATGGCGCACGATCACCTGGCCGCCCAGGGCCGAGCCTTCGATGACATAAAGCTCGCCCCAGAACACAGCGACTACCTCGGCCGCCGCGTCATCCCCACCCCCCGCGTCCACACCGCACCCCCCTGTAGGAGCGCGCCCTGCGCGCGACATCTTTTCGCAGGGCGCCACAGGATCTGTGGCGGTTTCGGGACCTGTAATCGCGCCCAAGGTCGCTCCTGCAAGGACACCACCCGGTGCGGCGATGTCGTTGTCGAGGGCGGGGATGCGTGACTCGTAGGGCCACACCGTGGCAATCGCAGCGATAGCCGCCGCGCGTTCACCTTCCCACTCGCGGAACAACCGCCGCTGCGCCGCCAGCAGCTCCGCATAACCGGCGTCGTCCATCGCCCCCGACATCAGGGCTTGCATGCCCGCCGTGGCTTCGGCGGCGTCGTGGGCGGCGCGGGTGCGTTCGCGCAACAGGCGGTGGGCGGGAAGGTGGGCGGCGGCGCCGTCCATTCAGAGGACCTGGGTGGCCTTCAGTACCACCATGAGCATCACCCCGGCCACGATGGCAAGGATCATCAGGCGGTAGCGCGCGGCGGTGCGCTGCTGCGGTGGCCGGCGGTCGGGCGTGCGGTGCACGCGCAGTTCTTCCTGGAAGCGCACGACAGGGTCGATGCCGATGTCCTTCAGCAGGGCGCGGGCCTTGGTGAAGTCGTCGGCATGCTTGACCCACACCTGCGGCCAGCTATCGCGATCGTTGTGGCGCTCCGAATAGCTGAAGCGCTGGTACGTGGGCCGGTTCCACGTCGACCGGTTGGTCACCGTGGTTTCGATCGCGTGCTCGGTGAGCAACGCGACGACCCGGTCGATATTGTCCTGGCGGGGAGAGGTATAGATCTGGCGCATGGCCCGATTCTACGGCATCCCCCCGCCATGGTGCCGCTAGGGCGAAACCAACGCGGCCTTCACATCCGCCAGGTGGCCATCGTTCGGCAGCGGGGCGATCCCGAGCAGATGGGCCAGCAGCGGGTAGACATCCACGTTCTGGAACGGCGGCACGCTGGCGCCGCGGGCGATCGCCGGGCCGTGGGCGATAAACAGGGCGCGCATGCTCGGGTCCTGGTTGTCGTAACCGTGCTCACCGCGTGACATCGGGTCCTTGCGCTTCGCAAGGTCGGCGTGGCTGATGATCGACCAGCCCACATCGGCCAGGCACAGGTAAGGCGGAACTCGCGGGTTGTGGCCGTAATCCAGGCGTGCCGGCAGGTCTTCCTTGCGGTAGCAATGCATGTGTTCGTGCGGGGCGAGCAGGCGGGCCACGGCGGCCGTTGCATCGTGGCCCTCGCGCGGGGCGAACGTCGCCATCACGCCGTACGACACGGTATCGAGCGCACCCAGGTCGGTCGCTTCATCGGAGAAGACGATATTGCCCTTGGGCACGTCGGCCATGCCGTGGTCGGACACCACCACGATGTTCATGCGGTCGTACAGGCCACGTTGGCGCAGCTGCGCCACCAGGTAGGCCATGGCGTCATCCACCTCGCGCAACGCGGCATCGACTTCCGGCGAATCCGGGCCGTGCTCGTGGCCGGCATGGTCCACCGCATCGAAGTAGAGGGTTTCGAACGCGGGCTTCGGGCCGGGCGCATCGATCCACGCAAGCAGCTGGTCCACGCGCGCCTTCGAGGTGAGCGAATCGTCGAACGGGATCCAGTGATCCGGGCGCACGCCGTGGATCTCGGCCTCGGTGCCGGGCCAGAACATCGTCGCGGTGTGCAGGCCCTGCTTCTGCGCGGTGACCCAGATCGGCTCGGCTTCGGCCCACCAACGGCCATCGCTGGTCGCGGCACGGTTGCCCAGGCTGAACTTGCCCAGCGCGGGGTCGCGCATGGTGTTGTTCACGATGCCGTTGCGGTCCGGCACGCGACCGGTCACCAGCGTGTAGTGGTTGGGGAATGTGAGCGAGGGGAAGGACGGCAGCATGTAAGGCGCGTGTGCGCCGTCATCGGCCATGGCCTGCAGGGTAGGGGTCAGGTGGCGGTCCAGGTAATCGGCGCGGAAAGCGTCGATCGATACCAGCAGGACAGGGTGGGCAGGGGCCGTGGCCGGGCTCGCGGGGCGCGTGGCGCACCCGGCCAGGGCCACCAGCATCAGCGCCGTGAAGAGGCGCGGCAGGCGGGAAAACATGGCATTCATGGGGGGAGGCTTAGGCTCTGGTTCTAACGACAATCCTTCCATGATGGACGAGTCAGATGACCAACGCATCACGCAAGTTCATGCTCTTCCTGCTCGCGGCGCTTCCGCTGGCCGCCTTTGCCCAGGCCGCGACGCCACCGGCGCCGGCGGCCAAACCGGCGCCGCGGCCCAAGGTCTACACCCCGGTGGCGTCACCGAGCCAGCGGTGGCAGCAGCAGGCCAACCAGCAGCAACTCATCAACCGGCAGAACCAGAACGCCGTGCAGGAGCAACTGCGCCAGAACAACCTGAACCAGCAGCGCAACAGCGCCACCGACCCGGCCCTGCGCAACCAGCTCGATAACGCCGACCAGTCACAGCAGCAGCAATACCGCGCCCGCCAGGATGCAGCGGCCCGCCGGTACCAGGACAAGCAGGCCACCCAGCCCGCGAACGCCACCACCCGCCCGTAACCCGCGTGTATTAACGTGCTGCGACGCAGATGGCCCCGTGGCGGCGGGCAGACCATAATCGGGAATTCGCTTCCACACCCCCACGGAGCCCCCGATGTCGGCCTTCACGCGCATCGATACCACTCGCACCGTCCGCGCACCGCGCGGCGCTGAACTCACCTGCAAGAGCTGGCAGACCGAAGCGCCGTTCCGCATGCTGCAGAACAACCTTGACCCGGACGTCGCCGAAAACCCGGCCGAGCTCGTGGTCTACGGCGGCATTGGCCGCGCGGCGCGCAACTGGGAATGCTTCGACGCCATCCTGCGCAGCCTGCGTGAACTGCGCGATGACCAGACCCTGCTCGTGCAATCGGGCAAGCCGGTGGGCGTGTTCCCCTCGCACCCGGATGCACCGCGTGTGCTCATCGCCAATTCCAACCTCGTACCCGCGTGGGCGAACTGGGAGCACTTCAACGAGCTCGACCGCAAGGGCCTGATGATGTACGGCCAGATGACCGCGGGCTCGTGGATCTACATTGGCTCGCAGGGCATCGTGCAGGGCACGTACGAAACGTTCGTGGAAATGGGCCGCCAGCATTACAACGGCAACCTGGCTGGGCGCTGGGTGCTCACCGCAGGCCTGGGTGGCATGGGTGGCGCGCAGCCCCTGGCCGCGAGCCTGGCCGGTGCCAGCTCGCTCACCATCGAATGCCAGCAGAGCCGCATCGATTTCCGCATCAAGACCCGCTACGTCGATGAGCAGGCCACCGATCTGGATGATGCGCTGGCGCGTATCGCCCGCTACACCGCCGAGGGCCGTGCTGTGTCGGTCGCGCTGCTTGGCAACGCGGCGGATGTGCTGCCGGAGCTCGTGCGCCGCGGCGTTCGCCCCGATGCCGTCACCGACCAGACCAGCGCGCACGATCCGGTGAACGGCTACCTGCCGTCGGGCTGGACCGTGGATGAGTGGTTCGAGCGCCGCAAGAGCGACCCCACCGGTACCTCGAAAGCGGCCAAAGCCTCGATGCGCAAGCACGTGGAGGCCATGCTCGCGTTCCACGCGCAGGGCGTGCCGACCTTCGATTACGGCAACAACATTCGCCAGATGGCCAAGGATGAAGGCCTCACCGATGCCTTCGCATTCCCGGGCTTCGTACCGGCATTCGTGCGCCCGCTGTTCTGCCGCGGTGTCGGTCCGTTCCGTTGGGTGGCGCTCTCGGGCGATCCGGAAGACATCTACAAGACCGACGCCAAGGTGAAGGAACTGATCGCCGACGATCCGCACCTGCACCGCTGGCTGGACATGGCCCGCGAGCGCATCAGCTTCCAGGGCTTGCCGGCGCGCATCTGCTGGGTAGGCCTGGGCCTGCGCCACAAGCTGGGCCTGGCGTTCAACGAGATGGTTCGCAACGGCGAGCTCAAGGCGCCGGTCGTGATCGGCCGCGATCACCTGGATTCCGGCTCGGTGGCCAGCCCCAATCGTGAAACGGAAGCCATGCGCGATGGCAGCGATGCCGTGAGCGACTGGCCGCTGCTGAACGCCATGCTCAACGTGGCCGGTGGCGCCACCTGGGTCAGCCTGCACCACGGCGGTGGCGTGGGCATGGGTTACAGCCAGCACAGCGGCGTGGTCATCGTGTGCGATGGCAGCGAAGAAGCCGACAAGCGCATTGCGCGCGTGCTCTGGAACGATCCCGCGACGGGCGTGATGCGCCACGCGGATGCCGGCTACGACGACGCCATCGCCTGCGCGAAAGAGCAGGGCCTCGACCTGCCGATGCAGCGCTGACGCAACACCACCTGCCGCGGTAGGAGCCCACCCTGTGGGCGACATCTTTTCGCGATGTCACCACGGGGAGAGGGCCTGCCGCTCTTCCGCGAACGGCGTCGCCCACAGGGTGGGCTCCTACATAGGTTTTATCGCCCGTTGGCCCATGCGGGCGTGTACATGTCCGGGTAAATGCGCTGCAGGGCCAGCACCTTCGGTCGGTCGTTGATGGCGATGTACATCGCGTCGGGGTTCAGGCGCATGTAATCCTGGTGCTCATCCTCGGCGTTCCAGAAGCCCTTGAGCGGCACCACCTGGGTCACGATCGGTCCGTTGAAGGCCTTCGCGGCCGTCAGCTGGGCCATGTAGGCCTTCGCCAGTTTTTCCTGTTCCGGCGTGGCGTAAAAAATCGCGGAGCGGTACTGCGTGCCGCTGTCGGGGCCCTGGCGGTTCAACGTCGTGGGGTCCATGGCCACGGAGAAGAACACCTGCAGGAGCTGGCCGTAGGTCACCTGCGCGGGGTCGTACACCACGCGCACGGATTCCGCATGGCCGGTGTCGCCATCGCTGACGTCATCGTAGTTGGCATGGGCCGCATCACCGCCAGAGTAGCCGGCGCGCACACTTTTCACGCCGCGGACATGCTGGAATACACCCTCGACGCCCCAGAAGCAGCCGCCGGCGAATACCGCGGTGGCCTCGCCGGGCGCGCGGGCCGCATCCACGGCGGGCGCGGGCAGTTTCAGGCCCTCGTCGCGGGCCGCGGCGGCCGAGCAGGCGGTGAGGGCGGCAAGCACGAGCGGTAGCAGGATCGGGCGGCGCATGGCGGTTCTCCGGCAGGGGACAAGCCAATAGACCGGGGGTGGCATGGTTTTATTACGCGGCTACCCCTACAGTACGCCGCCCCCTGGCCGATACATACCGAACGGCGTGGGGATTCCCAGCGAGAAGGAGGCAAGGGAAGGTGGCGTACGACCTGGTGGAGCGACGCGTGTTCGTGTCCGATCTGCAGATCGGCATGTTCGTCAGTCGCCTGGATTGTGAGTGGTCGGATACCCCGTTCCCTTTGCAGGGGGTGCCGATCACCTCGCGCGAGGATATCGATAACCTCGCAAAATTCTGCAAGTACGTCTTTGTCGATACCCAGCGGCAGGTCACGCCGTCCCGGCTCATGCCGCCTTCCGTGGTCAAGCCCGCGGCGGTGGTGGCACCAACGGCCCGCGTGCCGCTGAATACGCGCCTGGTCACCCAGCACGCCTACACCGATACCGCTTCCTTCGACGACGAGATGCCCCGGGCCCGCGAGGCGTTCGAGACGGTGTCGAAATTCGCCGAACAGCTGGTCGCCGATATCCACGCCGGCAAGTCGATCGATCCGCAAGCGCTGGATGACGCCGTGAGGCCCATGGTGGCCAGCGTGCTGCGCAGCGGCGATGCCTTCTTCTGGATTGAGAGCCTGCGCCGCCACGACAGCTACACGTTCCGCCACGCCGTGGGCTGCAGCACCCTGGCCGCCTCGTTTGGCCGGCATATGGGCTTCAACGGCGATGCCATCGTGAGCCTGGCGGCGGGCGGCCTGCTGATGGATGTGGGCAAGGCCCAGCTCCCCCGCGAGATCCTGGAGCGCGAGGGCCCACTGAATGACATGGAATGGGACCTGGCCCGCCACCACGTGGAAGAGGGCGGGGCCATTCTCGATGCCTCGGGGGTAACCGACCCGGAAGTGCGCGACATGGTGCTGACCCACCACGAACGCTTTGACGGCACCGGTTACCCGGATGGCCTGGCCGGGACGGCCATTCCCCTAGTCGGCCGCATGGCCGCCATCATCGATACCTATCACGCTATGTGTACGCCGCGCCCGTACCGGCCGGCGGTGTCCCAACACCTCGCGCTGCGCCAGCTGTACCAGGGCCGCGATCGCGAGTACCAGGGCGAGCTGGTGGAACAGTTCCAGGCCTGCCTTGGCGTCTACCCGACGGGCTCACTGGTGGAGCTGAACACCGGCGAGGTCGCGGTGGTGATGGTCCAGAACCAGTCCCGCCGCCTGCAACCGCGCGTGGCGATCCTGACGGGCGCCGACAAGGTGGAGCTCGACGATTTCCGCATTGTCGACCTGATGCGCCAGGCCGAGGGCGTCCACCGCGAAATCCAGCGCACGCTGCCGGCCGGCAGCTATGGCATTGATCCTTCTGAGTACTTCCTGGCATGAGTGAGTTAGCCCATCTCCTGCCCGCCGTCCAGGCGCGCATCGATCGCGCCCGCCAGGAGCCGGGGTTATGCGCCGTGCTGGTGGTGCGCCTGCGTGGCATGCGCGAAGCGCAGCTGCGGCATGGCTATGAATTTGGCGATGAGATCATGTTGGCGGCACGCGAGCGCATCGTCGGTGTCGTGCGCCACGTCGACCTGGTGTACCTCGCCACCGATGACAGCTTCCTTATCGTGCTGCCGACCGTGCGCAACCGCACCCACGCGCTGCTGGCGGCCACGCGTATCGTTGGCGCCATCGACGATACCCCGCTTGTCCACGGCGACCGCAACTGGCACGGGCGCGCGGTGGTGGGCGTGGCGCTGTGCCCGCCGCATGGCACCGATGCGGAGCTGCTGTTCCGCCGCGCCGAGCTGGCCCACGACGAGGCGGTGCGCATCGGCGAGCCGTTCGCCTGCTACGAGCCCGAATCCACGCCGGTGGAAATCCTGTACGGCGAGCTGCGCGACGATATCGCCGCCAACAAGCTCGACGTGATGTTCCAGCCGCTGTACGACCTGCGCCGTGGCAAGGTGGTCAGCGTGGAATCGCTGGCGCGCTGGAAGACCTCTGCCTATGGCGAAGTGCCGCCGTCGGATTTCGTGCCCTTCGCCGAGCGCAGCGACCTCATTGTTCCGCTCACCCGGTGGAGCCTCAACGCGTCGCTCCGCCATGCGGCGGCGTTGCATCGTGGTGGTCGCCCGCTCGATGTGGCGGTGAATCTTTCACCGCGCGTGTTCGCCGAGCAGGGCTTTGCCGAGCAGTTGCTCGGTGCGCTGGATATCTGGGGCGTGCCAGCCGATTCGGTGATCGTGGAGATCACCGAGACCGCGTTGCTGACCGACCTGGACATGAGCGTGCGCGTGCTGCGCCGCCTGCGTGATCGTGGCATCCGCGTCGCCATCGATGATTTCGGCACCGGCTATGCCTCGTTCGCCTACCTGCGCCATTTCCCGGCCACGGAACTCAAGATCGATCGCACCTTCGTGGATGCGATGGTGAGCGATGCGCGTACCGAGCAGGTGGTGCGGGCCATGATCGAAGTGGCCCACCGCCTGGGGCTCGAAGCCGTGGCTGAAGGCGTGGAGAACGAAGAGACGCTGAAGCGCCTCGAAGCGATGAATTGCGACATGGTGCAGGGCTACCACATCGGCCACCCGATGCCGGCCGAGGAGTTCGTGGCCCAGCGGTTGGCGACCGTAGGAGCCCACCCTGTGGGCGACATCTTCTCGCGATAACGACGCAGGACCTGTAGCGGGCTCGCGAACGGCGTCGCCCACAGGGTGGGCTCCTACAGGCTGAGCGCCAGGTAACGTGCGTGCAACGCGCCCACGCGCGCCGCCAGCTCCGCCTCATCCCCATGGTTCTCGATCACATCATCCGCGATCGCCAACCGTGCCTCGCGCGTGGCCTGCACCGCGATCATCTTCCTGGCCAGCGCTTCATCGATGCCGTCGCGGCGCATAAGCCGGGCCATGCGCACATCTTCCGGCGCATCCACCACCAGCACGCGGTTCACCCACGCATAGTGCGCGCGGTTCTCCACCAGCAGCGGAATCGAAAGCAGGCAGTACGGGCCGGTGTCGGCCTCCGCGGCCTCGCGCAGCCACGTCCGGATACGCGGGTGCAGGATGCCTTCCAACGTCGTCCGTGCCCCGGGGTCATCAAACACCCGCTGGCGCATGGCGGCGCGGTCAAGGCGGCCCTCGTTGTCCAGGGCATTGGCGCCAAACACACGGGCCACTTCCGCCAGTGCTTCCGAGCCCGGTTCCACCACCGCCCGCGCGGCCACGTCGGCATCGTAAGCGCGCACGCCGAGCGCCTCGAAGCAGCGCTCCACCGCGCTCTTGCCCGCGGCGACACCCCCGGTCAGCGCGACGACGAAGCGGCTCATTGCAGGCCGGTGAGGTGCATGTACGCGCCCAGGATGCGATTGCCACCCATGAGCCACACCCAGCCCGCCGCCGCGATGTACGGGCCAAACGGAATGGGCACATCGCGCTGGTGCTTGAAGAACAGCATCATGGAACCGCCCACCAGCGCACCGATCAGCGAGGAGAGCATGATGATCGGGAGCAGGGCGATCGGCCCCATCCACGCGCCCAGCGCGGCGAGCAGTTTGAAATCGCCGTAGCCCATGCCTTCCTTGCCGGTGAGTAGGCGGAACGCCTGGTAGACGCTCCACAGGCTGAGGTAGCCGATCAACGCCGCCAGGATGGCCGACGACGGCGCCACCGGCAGCGGCTGCCAGCCCGGGAGCAGGGTAAGGCCCAGGCCGATCCAGAGCAGCGGGTAGTTGAGCTCATCCGGGAGCAGCTGCGTGCGTGCGTCGATGCCCGCCAGCGCAATCAGGAACCAGGTGAACACCAGCCCGGCGAGGGCCCCTGCCGTAGGGCCGAACCGCCACACGATGGCCGCGCTGGCGAGGCCCGAGAGCAGTTCCACCAGCGGGTACTGCTTTGAGATGGGCTCTTTGCAGTAACGGCAGCGCCCCCGTAGCAACAACCAGCCCAGCACAGGGATGTTGTCGTGGGCAGCGAGCGGGTGCTTGCACTTGGGGCAGTGCGAACCCTGCACCACCACGCCGGGCGGCCGCGGTTCATCCACCTCGGGCAGTTCCAGCACCTCGCGGGCCTGGCGGCGCCAATCGGCCTGCATGCGCGCGGGAACGCGCAGGATCACCACATTGAGGAAGCTGCCGACGAGCAGGCCGAGGGCACCGGCGAAGGCCACCCAGAGGGCGAGGGGCAAATCAGGCATGAAAAGTCCGTAATCCCAAGAAAAAACCCTCCGCCCGGGGGCGAAGGGTTCCTATTGTGCCTTGCTTAGGCGGCGGAGCGCTTAGACCGTGCCGGCCAGCTTGAAGATGGGCAGGTACAGCGAAATCACCATGCCGCCGACGAGGACGCCGAGGATCACCATGATGAACGGCTCGAGCAGGCTGCTGAGCGTATCCACCGCGGTGTTCACCTCTTCCTCGTAGAACTCGGCCACCTTGAACAGCATGTGGTCCAGCGCACCGGATTCTTCGCCGATGGCGGTCATCTGCACCACCATGTTCGGGAACAGGTTCACCTGGCGCATGGACAGCTGCAACTGGTGACCCACCGAGATGTCATCGCGCATCTGCTTCACGGCATCGCCGTAAACCACGCTACCGGTGGCACCAGAGACGGCATCCAGCGCTTCCACTAGCGGCACGCCAGCGTGAAACGTAACACCCAGGGTTCGGGCGAAACGCGCGATCGCAGATTTGTGCAGAAGATCGCCGATAACTGGCAACTTCAGCGAGAAGCGATCAAGGAAATGCGCGAATTTCTGCGACCGCTTCTTGAAGAAGATCAGCGAGAACACAGAGCCGACGATAATGCCGATTACTGCCCACCAGTACGACTGCATGAAGCGCGATGCAGACACCACGAACTGGGTGGGGGCGGGTAGCGATGTCTTTGCATCCGCGAAGGTCTGCTCGAACACAGGTACGACAAAGAGCAGCAGGATGATAGACACCAGCAGCGCCACGACCAGCACCATGATCGGGTAGAACAGCGCTTTTTTGATCTTGGACTTGATGCTCTCCATGCGCTCTTTGTAGGTCGCGACGGTATCGAGCACGGTATCGAGCACACCCGCCGACTCACCTGCGTGGACCAGGTTGCGGTACAGCTCATCGAACTGCACGGGGTAGAGCGCAAGGGCTTCGTGCAGGGCGGCGCCGCCTTCGATGCTCGTCTTCACCTCGGTCAGCATGTTCTTGAAGCGGATATTCTTCTGGCCATTCGCGATGATGTCGAAGGCCTGGACCATGGGCACGCCCGACGCCATCATCGTGGCGATCTGGCGGCTGAAGATCGCCACATCCCTGGGCGTGACGGTCTTGCCGCTACCGCCGAACAGCGGTTTGCTGCGTTCGCGAACCTGCTGGGGGTTCATGCCCTGCCGGCGCAATTCCGCCTTGACGAGCGAGGCATTCTTCGCCTGCATCTCGCCTTTCATGCGCTTGCCGCGCTTGTCCAGTGCGGTCCAGTCGTACGTGGTCAGCTGGTTGACGGCAGCACGTGACGCGCCAACGGCGCGCGCGTTCTTGGTAGCGGTGGCGGTTGCCATGACGCGGTGTTCCCCCCGGGTGATATTCCAGGCCGCCAGCCCCGGCTGGCGCCCCTGACTTTTATTATAGTGTGAAGCTTTGGTGGAAGCCTTTCTGCCGTCTGGCGCACAAGATCAGTGCGCCGGATGCCGCCAGCGGGTGTCAGTCCTTGGTGACGCGGTTGATTTCGGTCAGGCTGGTGACGCCGTTCTTCACCTTGAGCAGTGCCGAGGCGCGAAGATCGTTGATACCCGCCCGGCGGGCGACCTCCGCGATTTGCATGGCGTTTCCGCCCTCAAGCACGATCTTCTGGATATCCTCGACCATCGGCATGACCTGGTAGATGCCGACGCGCCCCTTGTAGCCCTCGTTGCAGCCATCGCAACCCACGGCCTCGTAGATCGTCATGCCCGCGTCGATCTCCTCCTGCGTGTAGCCCTCGGCGAGCAGGGCGGTAGGCGGAAGGGTGATCTCGCGCTTGCAGTCGTGCAGGCGGCGGGCCAGGCGCTGGGCAATGATCAGGGTCACCGACGAGATGATGTTGTAGGGCGCGATACCCATGTTCATCAGGCGGGCGATGGTCTGCGGCGCATCGTTGGTGTGCAGGGTGGAAAGCACCATGTGACCGGTCTGGGCGGCCTTTACCGCGATCTCCGCGGTTTCAAGGTCACGGATTTCGCCGACCATGATCACGTCCGGATCCTGGCGCAGGAACGAGCGTAGCGCTGCGGCGAAGGTCATGCCGCGCTTGACGTTCTGCTGTACCTGGTTGATACCCTCGACGCGGATTTCGACCGGGTCCTCTACCGTCGAAATGTTGCGCCCTTCCGTATTCAGGATATTCAGCGCCGTATACAGCGATACGGTTTTGCCTGAGCCGGTGGGGCCGGTGACGAGCACCATGCCGTAAGGCTTTTCGATGGCATCGAGGTAGAGGTTTTTCTGGATTTCCTCGTAGCCGAGCTTGTCGATGCCCAGCTTGGCCGAGGACCCATCGAGCACGCGGAGCACGATCTTCTCACCGAACAGCGTAGGGAGGGTGCTGACGCGGAAATCGATAGCGCGGGTCTTGGTCAGGTTGAGCTTGATGCGGCCATCCTGCGGCACCCGGCGTTCGGCGATATCCAGGCCGCTCATTACCTTCAGGCGGGAAGCAAAGCGGCTACCCAGCTTGATAGGGGCCGAGGCGACGATCCTGAGGATGCCGTCCATGCGCAGGCGCACGCGGTAAACGGATTCGAACGGTTCGAAATGGATATCGGACGCGCCGCGCTTGATCGCATCCACCAGGATCTTGTTGACGAACTTGACGACGGGCGCATCGTCGTTCGCATTCGCATCGATGCCCGTGGTGCCATCGCCATCGTCCGGGCCGGCGTCCAGCGATAGTTCGTCGAACTCGCCGGTATCAAAGGCGGGTACGCTGGCATTCGCCGCGGAAAGCGCGCTATCGATGATGCGGCGGAGTTGGCCGCGCTCAACCAGTACCGGCTCCACCATGTGGTTGGAGTGGAACTTGATTTCATCAAGGGCATGCGACTGCATGGGGTCGGCGATGCCGACGAACAGGCGCTTTCCCCGCTTGAACAGGGGCAGGGCCTGGTGCTTGGTGATCAGGGCCTCGGTGACCAGATCCATGGGCATATTACCCGGGACCATGTTCCCGATATCCATGAGGGGCATGCCGAACTCGGCCGACGCCACCTGGGAGAGCTTGGCGCTGTCGACCAGGTGGTGGTCGACCAGCCACGCCGAAAGCGACGTGCGCTTGTCGGCGGCATCCTGAACGGCCTTGCGAACCTCGGCTTCGCCAAGGACGCCTTCGGTCACGAGCCGTCGGGCCATGCCGGTCAGGCCCGCGAGCGTGGGCTGGTGCATCTGTGTTGCCATGGTCGGTCCGGTCCCCAGGGTATGGCGCTGAATCTACTCCAGAATATGATGAGGGTCACGTCGAACCCGTGAAATCCAAGATTTCTTGAGGGCGCATGGCCTCTCGGCGCGACCTTTGCCTTATTATGCGTCGGCCAACGGGGACATATCTTGAGTCGTATCAGCATTATCCTGCCCGCAAAGAACGAGGCGGCGGCCCTAAAAGACCTCTTGCCGCGCCTTGCTGCCGCCCAGCCAGAAGCCGAGATTATCGTGGTGGACGACGGCTCGACCGACGATACCCGCGCGGTTTGCGAGCGCACCGGCGTGACCTGCCTGTCCTCGCCTTACTCAATGGGCAACGGTGCGGCCATCAAGCGCGGCGCACGCGCCGCGTCGGGCGACATCCTGGTGTTCATGGACGGTGACGGGCAGCATGATCCGGCCGATGTCCGGAGGCTAGTCAGTCGCATGGAGGAAGGCTTCGACATGGTCGTGGGTGCCCGCTCCTGGGAAAGCCAGGCGGGTGTCGGCCGCGGGGTGGCCAACACCTTATACAACTGGCTGGCCAGCCGGATGACGGGGCACGTCGTGGCGGATCTCACATCTGGTTTCAGGGTAGCCCGAGCGGCCCGCTTCCGCGAATTCATTCATCTGCTGCCGAATGGTTTCTCTTATCCGACCACGAGCACCATGGCGTTCTTCCGAAGTGCCTATGGTGTTGCCTATGAGCCCATCAAGGCGGCCGAGCGCGTCGGCAAGAGTCATATTCGTCCATTCAAGGATGGCATCCGCTTTCTCCTGATCATTTTCAAGATTGCGACGCTTTATTCGCCATTAAAACTGTTTGGCCCGGTAAGTGTCGTGTTCTTCATGCTGGGTACGGCTAATTACGCCCGAACCTACCTGCTCGATGGGCGGCTGACAAACGGCAGTGCACTCATGTGGAGCGCCGCAGTCATCGTTTTCCTTATTGGACTGGTATCGGAGCAGATAACGTCGTTGACGTATCGTCGTGATGAATGAACGGCCGGTGCGTCCGCAGCTGATCGTATTGGCGTCCACGTACCCCCGTTGGAAGGATGACCATGAGCCGTCCTTTGTTCATGAACTTGCGCGGCGTCTGACGAGCAGCTTCGATGTCGTGGCGGTAGTCCCGCACGCGCCGGGTGCTGCGGTGCGTGAGATTCTCGATGGCGTGGATGTCGTGCGCTACCGCTATGCACCGGCCGCTTTCGAAACGCTGGTCAATGATGGCGGAATTGTCACCAATTTGCGCCGGGCTCCTTGGAAGTGGCTGCTCGTGCCCAGTTTCGCAATGGGGCAATGGCTTGCTGCGCGGCGGCTGTTGCGTCCCGGCACAATCGTGCATGCGCATTGGCTGGTATCGCCGGGGGCGATCGCACGCTGCCTCGGTGCGCCTTATTTACTAACCTCTCACGGCGCAGACCTCTTCGCGCTACGAGCACCGCTGGCAGTGCGGCTAAAGCGTTGGGTTGCGCTCGGAGCACGCAGGTTTGCGGTGGTGAGTAACGCTATGGCCGACGAAGCCGTTCGTCAGCTTGGCGTGCCTGAGGTGACTGTGTCACCCATGGGAGCCGATTTGCAAGCGCGCTTTACGCCGGATCTATCGTTGGTCCGCGATAAAGACCACCTGTTGTTCGTCGGTCGCCTCGTGGAAAAGAAGGGCATCGATATCTTGTTGCACGCCCTTCCACGTGTTATCGCCGAACGAGCCGCTACTCGCCTTACAATCGTAGGCCACGGCCCGCTGATGGCCCAGTTACGCGCGCTAGCCGAGGAACTCGGTATCGCTGGCGCCGTCGATTTCGCCGGCCCGCTGGCCGGGCGGGCGCTAGTCGATATGTATCGGCGTGCATCACTTTTCGTCGCGCCGTTTCGTCCGGCGACATCGGGTGACCAGGAAGGCTTGGGACTCGTGCTGGTAGAGGCACTCGGTTGTGGGTTAGGGGTGGTCGCGTCGGACGTGCCTGCAGCGCGCGACGTACTCGCAGAGATGCCGGGCGCAAGCAGGGTGGTTCCCGGAGATGCCGACGCGCTAGCTAGCGAGATCATGCGGCGCCTCGAGTCGCCTTCGCTTCCTGATGCTGTTGCCGGGCGCCAGGCGTTGCTTGATCGTTTTGACTGGGAGGCGGTGACTGCTCGTTACCGTGATGCGTTGCTGGCGATACGCGACGCATCGTCCGCCGAGCCATGAAGAAAGCTCAGGCCTGACATGATGCCGGCCAGCAGTGCGCGCAGTCGAAACGGAAGCCGACTCGTCTGCAGCAGCCCATCACCGCGGCGCAGGACGAAACGACGCACTGGTTCTGTGAACGGATGGATTGCTCGCAGCCAAGGGTGCATCCTTGCGTCGAGGCTGGCGTAACCGAGAGCGGCGTAAGGCGCTGGGTGACGCTGCGAAAAGAGGCGCGAATTGGCCCCGCCCGCATCGGCCATCTTCGCGCAGACCGTTGAAAGATCCAGGGGAGCTTCATGCGTGACGACGGCGCCGGTGTTGAACGCGATGTTGACACCTGCCGCGGTCAGCCGCAGGGCAAAATCACGGTCCTCGAAGCCATAGCCCCTGTAAGCCGGGTCGAACCCACCCACCGCCATCGCGTCGTCGCGTGCCATCATGACATTGGCGCTGGTAAACGTGGCGACGCCCGCGGCGCGCAGTCGACGGGCCGCAGCTCGGCGCTGGTACTTAGCCCAGAAATCAGTGCCCGTCGTGCGGACCACCCCGGAAGAGCAGCGCCCAGGCCCGACCTGTGCGGCATGGGCGATGAGATAGCCGCGATCCACGGGCACGCAATCGGCATCCAAGAAAAGCAGCAGCTCGCCCTGGGCTTCGCGCATGCCGGTATTGCGTGCCTCTACGCGTCCACGGTTGGAGTTGTGTGCGACAACACGCGCCCGGCCCTTCAGATCGACCCGGAGTTGCTCGGCGGTGTCGTCGCCCGAGCCGTCGTCCACCACAACGATTTCCAGCTCGTGCGGACCCCGATCGCAGGCAAGCAGGCCAAGCACTGTCCTAAGCGCCCGGGTGGGCTCCTTGTAGACGGGAATGATCGCGGTAATGAAGGGCATCGGCGTTGTGGACTAGGCGGCTCTTGCTAAACTTCACTATCGTTACACCCACAGCCGGAAGGTCAACGATGACGGGTCAGATCATAGCGGGAAACGGGTGGCCGGGCGATGCGCTCGAACCCGTGCCTGCCTGTCCCGCCTGCGCGGAGCGGGCTCCCGCGAAAATTGTGTTCGATGACGTGGAAGACGTGCTCGGCGGGGTACCGGGTACATGGCGGATGCGCGAATGCCCACGCTGCTCATCGCTGTTCCTGGATCCCCGCCCGGCCGGCAGCGGACTGGCGTTGGCCTACGCCACCTATTACACGCACGAAGCCCCTGTGGTCCGTGCGCCGGAGCGACCGGCCTCCGGGCTTGCAAGCATGGTCGAGGGTTATCTTGATCGCCGCTTTGCGCGGCCCGACGGCAGAGGTAATCGCTGGGGGTATGCGGTCTTCCGCCTGCTGCCGCCGCTCCGTCAGCAACTGGACTATTTCCTTCGACATCTCCCTAGTCGCCACGGGCTTTTGCTCGACGTGGGTAGTGGAAACGGAGAGTTCCTGCGTCGCGCGACGCGCGCAGGATGGGACGCCTATGGCGTTGAACCCGATGCCACCGCCGCGAACGTGTCGCGCACGGCGGGCTGCGATGTCGTGACCTCGTCATTCGAGGCGTACCGCACTAGCCGCTCCTTCGATGCGATGACATTGTCCCACGTGATCGAGCACGTGGCCGATCCGCTTAGTGCACTGCGGCATGCGCATGGAATGCTTGCCCCCGACGGTATGTTGTGGATCGCCACGCCCAATGCCAAGGCGCCAGGGCGCCGTTGGTACGGACGCGACTGGCGTGGCCTGGAAGTACCTCGGCACACTATAGTTTTTACCGCGAAGGCCCTGTGTACCGTGCTTCATGAAGCGGGGTTCGTCGACATTCGTTTCCTCAGGCGGGGCAGGGGCGCGCGATACATCCTCGATCAATCAAAATTGACCGCCCGCCGCCGCGGAGTGTCGCGGATTGGCTTGCCCTCGATACTGATTGACCTGATTGCCTCTATATGGGCAACAGGAGCCGAAGAACTGGTGATAACGGCAAGGAAGCCTCGGTGAGCACGCCAGTGGCCGCGATCACGCTGGAATTCCGCAGCCCGTCAAGGACTGTGCGTTGCGTCCGTGCAATGCTCGCCGAAGGTGTCGCACGCGTACTCGTAGTCGATAATTCGGAAGATGGCGGTGAAAGTGCGGCGCGCTTGCGCGAGGCATTCGTTGGTGACGCCAGGGTACTCGTGCATGTCAACCCGACCAATCTCGGTTTCGCTCGTGGGGTAAACGGTGGGCTTGCGCTGCTTCGCGAAGAAGCATGGCGGGGACGGGTCCTCCTGATCAACAACGACGCGACGTTAGTACCTGGCGCGCTTGCCTCGTTGGGGCGCACCCTGGATTTGGAGCCACGCGCAGCGTTGGCCTATCCGGAGATTTGCCACGCCGGTAAATCGCTGACGCTGGTTTATTACCAGCGGGCGACGGGCTTGCTGTCTCCGTCACCTCTCGCGGGTAGCTTTCCGTATGTGAGTGGTTGCTGCATGTTGCTGTCGTCACAGACAGCTGCCAGTGATGTCTTCGACGAAACATTTTTCATGTACGGCGAGGATGTTGAGTTTAGCTACCGGCTTGCCCGGCATGGCCGTCCGGTCGCATTTGCTGCCGGTGCGCAGGTTGATCACGTAGGCGCCGGTGCCTCCGGGCTCGGCAGCGTCTTCTATGAAACGCACATGGTCGCTGCACACGTCATCCTCGCTCGCCGGCTTGCGCGACGTGGATTTGAGCGTGGAATATTCCTCTCAGGTCGGGTGGTATTTCTTACCCTGCGCGCCTCGTTACGGTCGCTGCGCTATCGATCATGGGTTCCCTGGCGAGCGCTGTCAGATGGCTGGGCCCTCGGCCAGCGCGCGCTCACGGCGGTGGACAGCAATCAATCTCGCGACCATCCCCCAGCCAATTAGACTCATCGCCCCTTCGGCGATAATTAGCGCGATCGCCGCACCCGTGGCACCGTGACGCGCAGCGAGCCACGCCATGGCGGCGCACAGTACGGCCACGCCGCCGACCTCGAAGCAGATCCGGTGGAGCGGACGCCCGAGGGATACGAGGATGGTGCCCGCGCTGATGCGCAGCGAGATCAGCGGGGCGGCAAGGGCGAGCCAGTGCATCAGCTGCGCAATGGCCAGGTAGGGAGCGCCGAAGAGTCGCGGAAGCCAAGGGCTCGATGCTTCAAGGATCCCCATGCTGACTGCGCCCCAGACGAGGGCTGCTACGGCAACCTGGGCAATCATGCGGTGCCGGTCGCCCATGCGCTCCGCGCTTCGGCCGAACAGGCGCGTCTGTACAGACAGCAAGAGAGCTGTAACTGGGGTTACCATGGCGCCGACAATGCGTGCGGTCGCTGCATATATGCCGGCATCATGCGCACCCAGCACGCGCAGGGTGATCACCTTATCCAGCTCGGCCGGGTTGAGAGCAATCAGGTTCATCAGCGCGTACGACGCGCCTTGGCGCATTTCACTACCGCGAGCGCGGCGGGGGCGCCAATGCAGGTCGCCCATCAGTCGCGCCACCCGCCACGCCATCCATGCACAGGCTAGCGAACCGGCAAACTGGAGCGTGAGGTAGGCGGCTAGCCTGTCGGGTGCAGCGAATCTCATTGCGATCGCCACCGCTGCGACACGGAGTGCCAGTGGCAGCCATTGCATTACCTGGCTCAAGGTAACGCGTCCGCGAGCCTGCATTACAAAGCTAAGCGTGAGAATGAAGGGATTGGCCAGCAGCTCGCTCATCGCCATCAGTACGAGCAGGCCAGCCGAGAGACAGGCGTCCCCTGCAGCCAGGTGGGCGAGACCGACAAAGATTGGGGTGAGCAGGGTGCCGACAATGCCGATGATTGGCCAGGAATAGCTCCATACATCACGGGGTGCTGTGTCATCGTGCTCGATGCGAGATAGCAGGACGTAGCCCGCCCCTGCGCCAGGGAGGATGCCGAGCATGACTGCGATGGCAGCGGCGGATGCAAAGGCGCCGTAGCCCGATGGGCCCAACGCTCGCGTTAACAGCACAAGGGTGGCTGCTTGGGTAAACAGCCTGGCGGTCAGCACGGCGGATGTCGCCATCGAGGTGCGCAGCACCGAAGCGGAAGGGACGAGGGCTCGCAGGCGCGAGGCGAGGGTCATGGCTGCTTCTGGCTTGTGGCCCGTGACATCGATTGATCTAGCTTACGAAGCTCGGTATCAAATCGTCCACCAACGTTGAGGTCATGCAATGCGCTGACTTCCGCTTGGGCGCCTTCCACGTCGCCATGAGCGATTAGCATGTGGGCCACGCGGATATGATATGCCGGCTCCTGGGGCGCCTGAGCCGAGGCAGCCTGCATCATGCGCAGTGCGAGCGCATCATCCTTCAGGATCGATGCGACGAAATCAGAGTAGGAGGCCTTCAGGCGCGGACTGGCGGTGCGCTTGTTCAAGGCAATGCGGAAGGTCTTGTCCAGCTCCCCGGCGTCGAAGTCACATGCTTCTTGTTCCAGGCAGCTGGCGAGTGAGATGAGCGCACTATCGTCCTGCACGGTGACGGGGCGTGACGCAAGCTTGTTGCGCATGCTCTCCCACCACGCATGCTTTGCCGGCACCTTCATGTGCCCGTTCATAAACACGAGTGCCTGCTCCGCGAGGATCGGCGAATCGGGCAGGGCGGCCGCGCGCTCAAGTGCACGTTCCGCCTTCAGAACCAGTACTGAACCTGGGCGGTAGCGCGAGGCAATGAGATACGCGCGACCGAGTTCGTATTGCCCTCGCGGCGAGTAAGGGCCGCGCGCGCCGAGCTCTTCCGCTGTTGAGAGCGGAGTACGCCAGGCGATTGCAGTGTATGCCGTCAGCCCTGCAGACCAAGCCAGGAGACCTGCTCCCGCGATGCGCGGCATAGCCCAGACTAGGCGGGCGCTCGGCGTTCGCAAGCGAACGACTTGTTCAACGTAGCGAACTAGTTCAGTGACCGCGAGAACGACGCCGATGCTGGCGAAGTAGTTGCGGTGTTCGTAAATCAGTTCAAGCGGTAATACCGTGCCTGTCAGGGTGTGACACGCAAAGAACCATGCGATACCAAGCGAAGCTAAGGGCAGCGCGCGGCGAATGCACCACGCGGTGACGACCAGGGCCAGCAGGCCTAGCGCGCTGAAAAGTGTCGACGGTGGCGTAAGCCAGCCGCTGCTTGCGACGAAATCGTCGTGGTAGAAGCTGAGGTCGCCAGGGCCGGGTGCGATTGTCCAGTGAAGGTAGTCGAGAACGATGCGCGCTTCGCTGAGCAAGCGCGTGTGCAGGGTGAAGTCGCGAGTGGCCCAGGTGCGCGGATCGAGAAGGCTTGGTCCGATCCATGCGAGGCCGGCCAGGATTGGAGCTCCCAGCGCCACCATGTAAAACCCGACGAGACGACGATCGATGGCCGCGGATGAGGTTCCTGATCGAAATCGGAAGACGAGCGCCTCGACACAAAACGCATAGAGCGGCAGCAATACCGCAGTTTCTTTGGCAAGTACGCCAAGACCGGCAGGCAGCGTCGCCCATGCGCACGCCACTGCAAAATGACGAACGCCGCGGTCCATACGCAAGCGCGTCTTTACATAGCCCACCAGTCCGGCAAGAACGAACAGGTTGGCCAAAGATTCCATGCGCTGCACGATGTACAGCACTGATGTCACGTTGATCGGCAGCAGCAACCAAGCCAATGCGAGCAATCCCGCATGCCATGCAATGCTGCGTTCACCATTATGGCAATCGGAACAGCCGGCTTGATGGTGAAGCAGCAGCGCGATCAGGAAATACAGCAGGATCCCGTTCAGAACGTGAATGACGATATTGGTCGCCTTCATGGCAGACGGCGAGAGTTCGCCTGCTCTCAGGTAGTCCATTGCAAAGGTGAGTGACGACAAGGGGCGCTTCAACTCGCTCGAAGGCGAGGACATCGCCGCGCGGGCGAGGGAAGCCACCGAGATCTCTTCGGGTTGCACCGCTGGGTTGTCTGCGATGTTCGGGTAGTCATCGAACAAGAATCCCCCGCCAAGGCCCGGTACGTATACGATGGCCGTGACGCAGGTAAGGACAAGCAGCGTGAGCAGCGTCCATCGCGTCTTTGCAAATCGGGCCCACTGACTCACGGCGCAGTTCGCCCGATCTCGCCATTCTGCAGCGCTCTACGGAAGGTGTGAATGGCTTCGTCGAGCCGGTGGTCGGGACCCCCCTCGGATTTTTCGAGCGCGGTCAGTACCTCCTGGCAGCCGGCTACGTCGCCGAGCGAGGCATCTAGCTGGAAAAGAAGGACACCGATGCCGTTGTTGTGCTCGCTGTCCCGCCATGCCTGGCGAACCATGGCACGAGCTTCTTCGATCCGGTTGAGATCGGCAAGCATGTGGCCCGTGTTGTAGCGTGTGCGCCACACCGCCTGAGCGTTACCAGGTTGTGGAGTCTCGGCGAGCCATGCGGAGGCTGTCGCCGCGATGCGCGCCGCATCGACCGCGCTGCAGCCCTGGGAAATCCGGGTTGCGAGTAGCTCCCACCCGGTCATCGCGTAGTTGCTTATGCGGCCGTTCGCCCGCTGCGCAAACTCCTGATACAAGGTGTCCGGCGCGGACTCGCTGTTGACTTCGCAGTAGGCGAGCAGACGCCAGATCGTTGACGTAGCCCGTTCCGTAGGCGGGCTGTTCCGCTCGCCCTCGTTGATGAAGTGGAGCGCGCCGTCCAGATCATGCGCCATCATGGCTCGGCCGGTGAGGTTGGAGAGCAGGCGTGCCGAGGTTGGATTGTATCCATACTGAACTGCATAGAACGTCGTTTCATCGCTCCAACCCTGGGCTTGATTCCAGGCACCCAGACCGTAGATGGCGACGCACCCGACGGCACAGGCAGAAAGCGCGCGGCGGACGCGTGGTTTGATTGCACTGGTGCCTACTGCAAGCCGGATAAGCCCAATAACGGCCAGCAACGCAAAAAATGAGGCGCCATAGTTGCGATGATCAAAATAGAGCTCCAGTCCGATCGGGCCGCCTTCGATAGAGTGGCTGATCAGGAAGCCTGCCACGCCGAGGGTGAACAACGGAGCGCGCCGGCGCAGCAGCCATGCGCAGGCGAGAGCGGCCATCCAGCCCAGCAAGGCTATTGCGGTCGACGCGGGTGTCCATAGACTCGTCGAAATTGGAAAATTGTCGTGGAACAGACCCATCCGCGCGCCAATTGGGAAGAAGCTCGCCTGCAGGTAGCTCCATAATATCCTGGGCTCAGTCATCAGCCTCTGTGGCAAGTCAAAGTCGCGTGCAGCGTAGCCCCCGGTGATCCAGTCCGGTCGCATTACCACGAAGGCTGCCCCGAGCAGGAGCGGCAGGATGACTGTGAGCGCAAAGAACAGCCTGACCTGTGCGGGCCGAGTGCTGCGGGTAAACAGGATGTACTCCAGTGCGGCCGCAAGCGGAGCGGCGAGGACGCCCGTTTCCTTGGCTGCGCCAGCCAGCAGGGTCAGGGCAGGTACGGCAAGCCAGAGCGCCGCCATGGCGAGGCGCGATCCGGATTCGATGCGCGGACGCGCGATCATGAATACGATCAGCGTGGCAAACACGAGTAGCACGGCCAGTTGCGCCATGCGCTGAATGATGTACAGCACCGTACTGGCCTGAATTGGCAGCCAAAGCCACGCGACGGCGATAAATGCCGCCAACCAGTTTGCGGTGGATCGTTCGATGCCTGTCTTCAGGACGATCAACCGGGCAAGGACGAACGCCAGGAGGCCGCATCCGAGATGAATGCCGAGATTGGTGGCTTTGAAGGCAAACGTATCGAGAGAGCGATCGAACCAGGCGTTGACAAGGAATGTCAGCATGCTCAAAGGGCGGCCACCGGGGCCCGAGCGGTTGCCATACACAACGCCCTGCCAGCCCAGTTGACCGTCAGTCCAGCGCTTCAGCGGCTCGAGGTTGCCAATGTCGTCCAGCAGGAAGGGGCCATGTAAGCCCGAGGCGTAGATCGCGACGGTTAGCAGAAGGGAAGCAAGGAAGGCTGCGGCAATACGTAGACGCAGCGATGAGGCTTCAGTGGCTTTCAGAATGGACAAGTGGTCTCCGGTATGGTGCGATCCGCCGGAGCCGGTGGATCAGCTACGACATGTAGCGGGCAGGAACTTGGCGCTCAGGGTGCCTGGCGTGCCGAAGCCGCCTAGGCCGTTGCAACTCCATAAGATGATGCCATTGCTCGCGGTTGGCGTCAGCGTAAAGGTTTTACCATCAACATCGCTGTCGATATGACGGTAGGTGACCTCAATGACGCCGCCTGCCATGACCGCCACCTGGCTGACGTAAGTGCTGCTACCCGTCTGGTAGCCTGCTCCATTGCTCGTTGACGGGAACACGCCCTTCGAGCCATACGTCTCGGCGACAGCCCACTTCGCTCCATCGGCCAGCAGGAGCCCCTCGGACACTTTGGCTCGCTTTGTGTAATCCTGATATTGCGGAATGGCGATCGCAGCCAGGATGGCGATGATCGCCACCACTATCATCAATTCGACGAGAGTGAAGCCTTTCGGCAATTTGCCCATGGTCTGCTCCCCTGTCATGCCCCCTGTAAGGCACGCACTGTCCGATAAAAAGAAGGCTCCCGAAGGAGCCTTCCATGGCCGCTACGATCCATAAAGGTTCGTAGCGACGATTGACGCGTTAACGCGATTACTTGCGGCAGTTGGCCGGCAGGTACTTGGAAATGACGGTGCCCGAACCGCCGCCCAGGCCAGCGGCGCCGTTGCAATCCCACTGGACCGCGCCCTGAGAGGCCGTCGGCGTCAGGAGGATGGTCTTGCCGTCGATGCCGGCAGCATCAATGTGCTGGTAGGTGATGGTGACCACGCCCTTGGTGTCGACCTTGAGCTCAGAAACGTACGTTGTTTTCGCGGTCTGGTAGCCAGCAGCTGCGCTGGTGGCCGGCCAGCCGCCCTTCGACTGGTAGGTTTCAGCGACAGCAAGCTTGGCGGCGTCTGCCAGGACCAGGCCTTCCGACACCTTCGAGCGCTTGGTGTAGTCCTGGTACTGCGGGATAGCGATAGCGGCAAGGATCGCGATGATCGCAACCACGATCATCAGTTCGATCAGGGTAAAGCCTTTCTGAATGTTCTTCATGGAACTTCCTCGAAATTGGTTAGCTAACCATTTGTTGTGTGATGCCCCCTGAGCTCTAGCGCCGGATCTCCTAGGCTGATCCGGTTTCCCCCTCATCATCGTTCGAGGTTGACCAGGAAGCTCACCCCACTGAAAGCACTAAACATGCCATGGTGGAGGCGACCCGCAGTATGCGAGCGAGGCCGATTCTGCACAGGCTGGCGCGGCTTGCAACTGCAAATCATCGCAACTGGCGATCCGGTCACAGGCACCCTTGTTCAAGTGACGCCCATGGTCAGCATGTGACGTTATGGGGCACTTTCTTCGCGAGGATTCAGCTTTCCTTGCCGTGCCTTAAGGGCCTGGCATGCGGCGATCACCGCGCTCGCGGCAAGCAACACCTCCACTCCGCGCAGTGGCGTGGCGTAGCGGGCATCTGCCTGAAGCAGGGTGTAAACGAGCGTGGCATAACCGGCCAGGCTGGCCACCGCGAACAGCATGGGTTCGCAGCGAATCCCCCGCAGCAGGGCAAGGATCGCCCCCACCAGCGCCGCCAGCATGATCAGCGGGGAGGCCACGAAAAAGACGCCGCTGGTTGCACGGAGCACTGGATTGACGGCCAGGAGGGAGTGCGTCGTGGCGAACACGTACACATCACCCTGGCCGATGCCAATGTTCCAGCCCCACAATTCAACCGGTTTACGCAGGTACCAGGCGGTGTAATGGCCGGGCGCGGCGGCAAGCCGGCCACCCACGGCACGCAGGCCCTCCGCCGGGGACCTGGCCACCAGCCGGAACTCCGCATCGATGGTCCGCATGGTCTCGGCGGCGTCGGCGTCGATGGTCATGGCGGCGTACTGCTCGTGATATTCGGGCCAGGAGCCCTGCACGAAGTTCATGGCCACGCGGCTTGTCGCCGTCGTGCTGCCGGGCACCGTGGCGTTGCGCACCATCCAGCCGGCCACGGGCAATACCGAGGCGACCAGCAGGCAAAGCCACAGCCGCCGTTGTGTGGGCATCCGCCACAGGGCAAACAACGCCAGCAGCGGGGCAAACGGCGCGAATACGGCATTGGTGAGCGCTGCACCGGCGAAACTTGCACCCGCAAGCAGGCCTGGCATGGGGCGCTGCTTGCGCAGCGCAATCTCCAGCGTGTAGCAGGCCGCGCCGATGAAGAAGCCCGTGAGCGTCTCGCTGAGCAGGTAGCCCGACATGCTGATCAGGTGTGGCCACAACGCCACCGCGACGGCGACAGCCAGCCCGGCACGGAACGAAAGCCGGCGCCGCGCCAGGGCGCCGTAGAAATACACCGTGGCCGCTGAAAGCGCGGCCTGGATCAGGAGCATGGCGTGATAGAAGGGCTCGCCCCATCCGAGGGCCGCGCCGGTGGCGGCCATAAGCGCGGGGTAGCCTGGGTCGCGGAAGGTATCCGGCGGCGGCATCGGTACGTTGGTCGGCGCGCCAGAGAAGACGTGGTGCTGCACCAGGTTCACCGCGTACTTGAAGTACTGCAGGGCATCACCGCGCAGCGGATCCTCGACGATGGTGGTATTGGCGTACCAGATCCGGATCAGAAAAGCGGCCACGGCGACGATCAGGAGTACCCCGGCTTCGCCCCATGGGCGGCGGGTGGCGGTGCGTGTCTCGTTCAACGGCTTTCCCCTTTGGCGTACCGCCGAGTCTAGCGTACCCCTCCGGCATGGTTGCGCCCGCGCGGCCGTGCCCGTACCGTCGCCATGCGACTCACCCAAGGAACGCTTTCATGAAACTCCGCTTTGCCGCGCTTGCGCTCGCGTTGGCCGCCGGCCCCGTGGTGGCGGCCGATGCCGACACCACGGCCACCCACCCTTTCTCCATCCGCGACCTGGTCATGATGGACCGGGTGGGCGACCCGCAGCTTTCGCCGGATGGCCGCTATGCGCTATTCGCGGTGCGCGCCACCGATTACGCGGCGAACAAGGGCGTGACCTCCCTGTATGTCATGGACCTGGATAAGCCGCCCCAGGCGGTCAAGGTCATCGAGAAGGGGTCATCTGCTCGTTGGGCGCCTGATGGTAGATCCATCTACTACGTGGCGCCTAAGGATGGCACCGCGCAGGTGTTCCACCGCGCCTTTGATGCGGGACAGGGCGGCAAGGGTCTGGCCTTGACCGTGGCGGCGGGCGATGCCATCACCGATGCACCGCTGGATGTGAACGCCTACAAGGTCTCCCCCGATGGCTCGAAGATCCTCCTGAGCTACGAGGTCTTCACCGACTGCGCCGACCTCAGCTGCACGAAAGAGCGCCTGGACGGCCGTGAAAAGGACAAGTCCACCGGCACCGTCTACGACAAGCTGTTCGTTCGCCACTGGGATACCTGGGCTGACGGCCGCCGCGCCCAGCTCTACATCGCCGACGCCAAGGCCACCTCGCAGCCCGTACTGCTGAGCAAGGGCATCGATGGCGACGTGCCGAGCAAGCCGTTCGGCAGCGAAGATGAGTTCACCTTCTCGCCCGATGGCAAGACCGTGTTCTTCGATGCCCGCATCGCCGGCAAGACCGAACCCTGGTCCACCAACTTCGATATCTTCAGCGTGCCCGCGGATGGCTCGGCCAACCCCACCAACCTCACCGCTGAAAACCAGGCCTGGGACGCCAACCCACTGGTCTCGCCCGATGGCAAGACCCTCTACTACACGGCCATGAAGGAGCCGGGTTCGGAAGCCGACCGCTTCGGTATCTGGGCCCTTGACCTGGCCAGCGGTAGCAAGCACGAAGTGGACCCGCAGTGGGACCGCTCCGCTGGCACCCTGCAGATCTCTGCCGACGGCAAGACCCTCTACACAACCACCGATGACAACGGCCAGCACCCGCTGTTCGCCATCGATGCCGCCACCGGCAAGGTCACAACCCTGGTCACCGATGGCAGCGTCAGCGCCTTCGCCATCGGCGACAAGAGGATCCTGCTCTCGCGCGATGACCTGAAGCGCCCGGCCGATCTCTACACGGCGGACCTGAAGGGCAAGGGTCTCAAGCAGATCACCCACTACAACGCCAAGCGCATGAAGGCCGCCCAGGTCGGCGAGCCCGAGTTCTTCACCTTCATGGGCTGGAACAACGAAACCGTGCAGGGCTACGTGGTCAAGCCGGTCGGCTACAAGAAGGGCAAGACCTACCCGGTCGCCTTCATCATCCATGGCGGCCCGCAGGGTGCCATGACCAATAGCTGGAGCTACCGCTGGAACGCGCAGACCTACGCCGGCCAGGGCTTTGCCGTGGTCACGGTCAACTTCCACGGTTCCACCGGTTACGGTCAGGCTTTCACCGATGCGATTTCGGGTGACTGGGGCGGTAAGCCGCTCGAAGACCTGAAGGCCGGCTGGAGCGCCGCCCTGCAGAAGTACAGCTTCCTCGACGGCAACCGTGCGTGCGCCCTCGGCGCCAGCTACGGCGGCTACATGGTCTACTGGATGGCCGGCAACTGGAACCAGCCGTGGAAGTGCTTCGTCGACCACGATGGCGTCTTCGATGCACGCGCCATGTACTACGACACCGAAGAGCTCTGGTTTGAAGAAAAAGAAAACGGTGGCACGCAGTACGATCACCCGGAAAACTACGAGCGCTTCAACCCGATCAACCACGTGAAGGACTGGCGCGTGCCGATGCTCATCGTGCATAGCGGTCACGATTTCCGCATCCCGGATACCCAGGGCCTGGGCGCCTTCACGGCGCTCCAGCGTCGTGGTATCCCCAGCAAGCTGCTGCACTTCCCGGATGAGAACCACTGGGTGCTCAAGCCGCAGAACAGCGTGCAGTGGCATGAGACGGTGAATGCGTGGCTTAAGCAGTGGACATCTACTGCTGGAGTTGCGCAGTAAATTTGCAGTTGTTCCGCCGAACGGCGGCCCGCTGGGCCGCCGTTCTTGTGTGTGCCTGGCTAAGGAGTGACGTGAAACAGGGGAGTAACGATCTGGCGCGCCTAGCGCAATGGATCGCGGTAGTCTTCGCAGTGGCCGGCGGTCTTTTGATCTTATTGCCGCTCGCTCCGATCATGCCCGATCTCACGATTGATGGCGCGTGGCGCATCGCGAGCAATGCGGCTACGGCGCGCGAGCTGGTCTTTGGACAAGACTTCGTCTTTACGACGGGCCCCTATGCCGCGATTTACACGCGCATGTATTCGCCCGATACGGATCATCTGGCGTTGGCGGGCGCATGCTGCCTTGCACTGCCAATGCTCGGGGCCGTGGTTGTCAGCGTGCCAAGCCATCATCGGTTATGGCTGCTCGGCCTACCTGTGATCGGGGCGATGCCCGGCATGAGTGATGCGCTTTTCATCGGCATGCCATGGCTGCTCGTCCTCCTGGCGTCGGGTGGTCAATCCTGCGATCGCCGAGCCTGGATCACATTGCTGTATGCAGTGGTGGTTGCCAGCGCATTGCTGCCCTTGATAAAGGCAAGCTTCACTATTCCAGCGGTGGCTGGAGTTGTCATGGCGGCGTTGGTCGTCCGCCGCACGGGGCGCTTGCACGCGATCCTGTTGCCGTTGGCTTTTTTTGTAGGAATCGCGTGTGCGTGGTGCATCGCTGGGCAGCCGTTAGGCGCGCTCCCGTCGTATTTTGCATCGCAGGCAGAGATTATCGCCGGCTACGGCGACGCCATGTCCATTTCGGGCCCCGTGGCCGACATGGTACTTCTCGCCATTGCCTCGGGGTTGCTCTGTATCGCGTACCTGGGTGCAGAGCGGCCGCGCCTGCACATCTGGCTCGGTGCGATGTTGACGCTATTCATCGGGCTGAAGGCGGGCCTCGTTCGTCATGACGACTTACACTCGGCTATTGCAGCGGCCTCGGTGCTTCTCGTCGCCATATATGTTGTCTCTGTGATGCGCTCGTGGCCATGGCGCGCGGCGGCGATGCTGGCTGGGTCACTCGCGATCGCGGTATTCGCTCGTTTGGAGCCGATGTCGCCACAGGCCATTATCGGCCGCACCGCGAATGCAATAATTGATTCAGCGGCCATGGGGATCGATCGGCTGAACGGTTCGCCGCTCTTGAAGCTTCAATATCGTCGTGCTATCGGGCTCATAAACAGCCTCTCCGGAATTCAGTCCGATGGACTGTCTGCGGACGTCTACAGCGTGGGTGCATCGCTGGTGCCGCTAAGTGGAGAGCGGTGGTCCCCAAGGCCGGTCATCCAGAGCTACTCGGCCTATACGCCGTCGCTTATCTGGCGCAACGTGGAGCACCTGAAGAAGGGCGGTCCGGAAAGGGTCTACTGGCAAATCAACACCATTGATTCGCACTATCCATCGCTCGACGACGGCGCAAGCTGGCGATGGCTCCTCGGCGCCTACCGGCCCGTTGACCGGGTATCTGATTTCGTCGTTCTTGAGCGCACCGGGCAGGCGGCGGAGTTATCCCTGGGTGCCGAAGTCATCAAGGCGCGTCCGGCGCTGGGGGAGTTGATTACGCTTCCAGACGATTCGCCCCTGTGGGTAACAATCAAGCTCAAGTCGTCCTGGCTTGGACGGCTGCGTTCAATCGTTTTCAAGCAGCCTTCGGTTCATCTGATTGCTATGTACCCTGAGTACACCGTCAGTTATCGGGTCGTTCCTGGCATGATGGAAACCGGCTTTTTGCTTTCACCAACGATTGGAAGTACTAGCGAGCTGCTGTCCTTCCTCGCCAATGGCTTCGCGGCGACATCCAAGCGCCGTGTGCCGGAGCGCATTGCCATCGATGTCGATGATGGAGCGATGTGGTTCGAGGATTATTTCGAGATAAGCATTCATCGGCTTCGCATTCCAGAAAGCACCGCCAAGGCGTCCTTCCTTGATGAGGCAGAAATAACGTCAGCTCATTTCGAAGGCGGTGGTGATTGCGTTATTCAAACGTTTAATGGTGATCCGCTTCGAGGTGACTCCATCGTGGCCGCGGGCAGCACTATCGCGCTGACAGGGACTTTTGCGATGAGTAAGGCGGGCGGCATGCCGGCCGACGCGGCAGCGCTAATGGTCATCGATGAATCTGGCGTTCGTCATTTAGTCCATGCGCGCACCGTACCGAGGAGCGACGTGGCGAAGTTGTATGGCCTGTCGCTGCTCAACTCGGGCTTTAGCACTCTATTCAGCATGGAAGGTATGCCTCGGCCGTTGAAGGTGACTGTGCTGGTCGCAAAAGCGGGGCGTGCCTACGAATGCCGATCACCGTCATTGACCGTCCACTGACGATGCGCAGATTAAGACCGGTAGATGGACTTATCATCTGGACGTTCGCGATTTTTCGATGGGGGCGGTAGCAGAGCTTGGTGTTAACTGCTGTACGGGCAAAAACGTACGACCGGTGGCCAGGCATGACGCTGCGCAACGATTACGTTGGATCGAAGGCCTTCTTAGCGTTCTCTGCACCGGAATGCTACGTCGGAACGTTCCCGTTTTCAGGGCACGGATGGGGTGCTGGGATTCGATCCATTACGTTCTGCTGCCAAATAAGAAGTCCAAACTGAAAAACTTTGGTTCGAAGAAAAGGAAAGCGGTGGCACCCAGTACGATCACCCGGTTAAGTACGGACGCTTCGACCCGATCAACCGCGTGAAGGACTGGCGCGTGCCGGTGCTCATCGTGCACAACGGTCACGATTCCCGCATCCCGGATACCTAGGGCCTGCCCGAGGCAGCTTGTTCGGCATCATCAAAGCTGAATCCACATAGGTGAAATCCTACAGACTCAGGTGAGCCGTATCGCTAAAATTCGCGAACCCGACCACGCGTCCGTGCCGGGGTGGGGCCGGGGGAGCCATGCAACGCGACGAATGGGTATTCAAAACAGGCGATAGGGTCATCATGTGGATGCTCGCGCTCTGCGTCCTGATCATGGCCCTCGTCTTTGCGGGCCATGAAATTCGCCCATCGGATGATTGGGCGCATCGCCTCGGCACCTATGCCATCGCCATGGGTTTCGTCGCGGCCTACGTGGTTCCGGCGATCTTCCTGTTTCCCTCCATCGTTGTGACGGCCGACGGTTTGGCGCGACAGTATTACGGATTTCGTTCCGGGTACATCGCCTGGAGTGACATTACCTGCATACGTTGCCTCGACATGGGCCGGTTCCGTGCAAGGGAATACCGCGTCTGCACCGACACAAGGATGAGCTCCTGGCGGCTGGCGTTCCGCGGCGATTACGACAGCGTCGACGAGCTGATAGCGCTGATCCAGGCGCAGGTGACATCACGCGGCATCCCCGTCTATTCGAGCCGGATTGGACTCCCCGTCCTGATTGACCACATCCCACTGCCCGATGAGCCGGTCAAGAATCTGGGCTGAGTATGTTTTGGAGATCTGGGCCGGGACGCTGGCGGCGGATAGCGATAACGAGCGCGCCGGTATCGCCGGTGTGTTGTGCCTTCCATAGTGCGTTCATCGATTGCATAACGACTTCCCTTGTTTCGCCGCGACGTGCCCTGACGCGGCACAACAGGCAAACACCTGCCATACCGCGGACCATAAGGATCGCGATTCCTCCGGCTACCCGAGACCGGGCACCGGGCGGCGTGATTGACGACGTAGTCGCGGCGACAACCATCCATGAGGCGTTCCAGGCGCAACGCCTGCCTCATTCGATCAAGAATTTCCTCAAGCGATGGTGCCGCAGCGGTTCTTCAACCGTGCCTGCAGGCTACGCAGGCGGCCCGTTCACCATCGAGGTGCCGCCGGGGGGATCCAGCGGGCGAGCGAGTGCCGTATGATCGGTAACACCCATCATCAACTCCTGATTAGTTGGTTGTGGCTAGTGGGTCAGGGGTGGTCTAACACCCCTGGCCCGCGCTTTCATCGCCTGAGGGCGATGGTTGCCTCCGCGGTATGCATGATGAGCGCGCGCGGGCAACGAAACGACCGTAGCAAATTGCTGCGGTGATGTCTGTAAGAATGACGGACATCGTTTGTAAGGCAGTGCGATCAGCGCTTACCTACGCATCAACGCAAGGAATCGCTCACGGCGATTGTCCTCCGCCATCTATAACGATGCATAGAAAGAGGGCCCCGCTTGAAGCGGGGCCCTCTTCTTTTCGCACACCGGCGGCTCTTTATACCCACTCCTGGTCGGGCCCTTCATGGAAGGGGGCGGGAATCATCTTTCACCGGCTTGATGATTCCTTTAGGAGCGTCCTTGCGGCGGCTCCGTGGAGAAGCGTAGCGTGCGGCGTGTTCGCTTTGCAATCCGATGTTTCGTAATTTTGGATCGCGCGCAAGCGCGCTCCTACGAAGAGCGGGTTAGTCGTGCAGGCCTGTGCGCCAGGAGTGGGGTGTGCGTCCGGCGAAGCGTTTGAACACAGTGGTGAAGTGCGCCTGTGTACGGAAGCCTACTTCCATCGCTATGTCGATCAGTGAGCGGTTGCCTTCCGCCAGCAACCGCTTCGCACGTTCTATGCGGCATAGCTGCAGGTACTCATGCGGTTTATGCCCGGTGGCGGCACGGAAGCGCGCCGCAAAGTGCATCGGCGATAGCCCGGCGGAACGCGCAATATCCGCCAGTGTGATGCGCTTGCCGAGATTCGCATCCACGTAGTGGGTAACCTTGACGAGCCGCCAGTTCTGCAGCATGCCTCGGTGCTGGTCCGGGTGTCGTCGAGAACCATTGGCGCTGAGGTGGCGAAGGCGCGCCACGATGGGCTTGCCGAGGGATTCCGCACATCGCGTCATGCATCCCGCATCATGCGTAGCGAGCAGGGCACGGGCGAGCTTGTCGACGGCTTCATCGCGGTAGATGCCCGCCTGCAACGGCGTGGCGGCGATCTCGCGGGCAAGCTCAGCGTCGGCCGCTACAAACGCGTTTTCCATGCGCAGGTGCAGGCTATCCACCGGTTCGAAGAACTCGGCGGCGACCTGCTGCTCGGGTGCCGTCACGACGGCCGTCCCCGCAGGGATCGCTCCCGCGTGCCACGGACGCCCATCGACGCAAATGACGCCGCGCGTGGCCCTCAGGAAGATGGCAACGACATGCGCACCAGGCGGTGTGGTCGCGATGAGCCCACCCACGGGCGGCGAGGTCCAGCGCGAGGCAATGACCGGTTCAGTGCACCGTCGGGGTACAGAAGGCATGCGCCATGCCAGTTCCCGTTGGACAACGGGAAGGGGTGTAACAGGGTCTGTGTCATCCGTGAAACAACCTTCCAGGCCATCTCTGTGATTTTCGACACGACGCATCGCCACGGCCGCTCTCCCTCTAGGCGAGACCGTTGACCCCCTGGATCTGGCTGCCAGCCTTCGCGCATCCCCGCGAAGTGACGGCTGGCGTCATCCTGTCGAAATAGTAGCCACGGATTTGCCGAAACCGCAAGATCATGCCCCTTTGCGATTGTGAAGGCGAATCGGAGGCGGGCGGCCGGCTATCGGGGGATACCCGGCGCACCCACCCGCACGCATCACGCGTCAGTGCTGTTGCGATGCGTACGCGTCGTACTCGGCCTGGTTGAGCTTGCCGTCGTGGTCAAGGTCCGCGTCGTCCCAGTGCATCTTCATCCCCTCCAGGCGCGGGTACTTCTTCTCGAGCGCTGGCGTGATCGCATCGCGATCAATCATCTTCTGGCCCTTGGAAATGGACGCAAACGAAGGGTAATCCTTGCTTCCATCAGCAAGCGCTGCGGTGGTGAATGCGGTGGCGCCGGCCAGGGCGAGGGCGAGTAGGGTGTAGCGCGGTGACGTGAACATGGGTGGCTCCTGGTACGTGGTTGCGCCGGCGCGGCCGGCAGGGGTGTGGCGCGGTTACCGGTGCGCCTCAAGCGTGGCCGCCACGCGGGCTGCCACATCCTGTTCGGGAAGCTTGCGTCCGTAGTGATCCAGTAAGGTGCCGTCAGCGCCTACCAGATACAGCACGGTGGAGTGATCCATCAGGTAACCGCCTTCCGCGGGCACCTTGTTGAAATAGACGTGGTACGCATCCGTCACTTGCCTGATTTGCGATTCGGAACCAGTGAGGCCAACCACCTCGGGCCCGAAGGCGCGCACGTACGCCTTCATGCGCGCGGCGTTATCACGCGCCGGATCCACGGTGACGAAAACAGGGGTTACCGCAATACCCGTGCTTCCGCGAACACGGCGCGCGACCTGGACGATCTTCGCGACATCCACCGGGCAGACATCCGGGCACGACGTGTAACCGAAGTACATCAATAGCGGTTGCCCGCGATACGTCTGGTCAGAGACCGCGTGCCCATCCTGGTCGAGCAGGTGGAAGGGGCCACCTACATCGATATCCGCGGCAAGCGCGGGCATGGCGGAAAGCAGGCCAAAAAAGGCGAGCCAGCGGGTCATCAGAACGCTCCGTTCAAAACGAGCTGCACACCCAGCAGGTTCGAGGTCTGCCCCGCCTGCCGCGAGCGGCCACCGGAGAGCGCGACATCGATCAACCCGGTCAGGTGGTACACCACACTGGCTTCGGTGAGGTATTCGGTGCTGCTGCCGCTGCCCGCGGGCGAGATGTGCCGGTTGGTGTGGGTCAGGCCCCAGGCAAAACGCCCCGTGTCCAGGGTGAGCGAGGTGGTGAGATAGGACGTGTCGTAACCGGGCACGCCGTTTTCATTGTTCGTGCGGACGTATTCCACGAAGGGCACAAGGTCCACGTAGCGCGCCGCCAGTGTGGGCGAAAGCAACGTCGTTTCCGGAATGGGGATGAGGTAGCGGATCGATGCCGTGCGCGACTGTTCGTTCGCCGCGGTGGGGTTCGCCGCGCTGGTATCGCCCTTATGGTTGGCCATGTAGCCCAGCTGCACTTCGATATACGGGAGCGCGGCGGGCGCGCGCCAGTTCAATACCGCCGCCACGTTATTGGGCTTGCCGGTATTGGTGGCGCCACCATCGGAGCGGCGTGCCTGGGTCGAGGGCCGGAAGAACGCCGTGCTGAGAATCGAGGTATCGGCGGCATAGACGCTGATGCTGGGCGCCAGCGTACCGAGTGTGTACGACGAGAAGCGCCGGGCGTAGCTGCCCCCGATCACGCCGCCTAAGGCATAGGGGGCCACGAACCCACCGGTGTACAGGCCCGGTGCGGCCGTTTGCGCCCGGCCGTAGGGCAGGTCGAGCTTGCCCAGCCGCCAGGTATCTTCTTCGCCCTGGTGATACCAGTTGAGGTCGGCCACCTGCAGGCCGGTGCCACCCAGCCAGCGGCGTTCGCCGGGGCGCGCCGAGGTGACCGGGCTGATTTCCGTGCTCAGCCAGATTTCGTTATTCGTGTTGAAGCGGAAATGCAGGTCGTTGGTGATATCGAAGTAGCCGTTGGTGGTGACCTTGTTTGATTGATCCTGCGCCTTCAGGCCACTGAAGTCGTACTGGATGGCCGTGCCGTAATCGATGCCGAAGCCGGGGTAGCGGCCGCTGGAGGCGGTGGCGGTACCGCACAGTAGCAACGCGGTCGCTCCGACTATCGCGCGCAAGCGCGCTCCTACATGAACGCGCGGGCCCCTGTAGGAGCGCGCTCGCGCGCGATGGGTGCTCGCCGAAACCTTCACTGCGCACCCCCCAGCGGCCGCGCATTCACCGGCGCCGTCTTGTCGATCGCCTCACGCCCGGTGTTGCGCAGGTACGCACACGTCTGGTTATCGCCATAGATGCCACCCAGCGGTTCCAGCTTCACCGCCTGCGCGTAATCCTCCGGCTTGACGACCTGGATCACCTGCATCATGCCGCCGTCTTCGTGCTCCATGATGTGGCAGTGGTAAACGAACTTGCCCAGGATCACCGGGTCGGTGAACGGAATGCGCAGCGTGATCGAGCCGAGTGCGGGAATGAACACGTTATCGCGGTAGCCAATGAAATCCACTGGCTTGCCGTTGATCTTGGTGACCTGGAAATCGAGCTGGTGGATGTGGAACTGATGCAGCTCCTGGCTTGGATTGAACAGCGTCCACTCCTCGGTATCGCCCAGCTTCACCGTGGTATCCACGCGGCCGGGATCGAAGCGGCGGCCGTTGATGAAGAACGCGTTGCCGTCGTCCTCGGCGTCCTGGAACACAAAACGGCGGCTGGCTGCGATGGGATCCTGCCGTAGGTCGCGCGCCTGCGGGTAAGCGCTGGTGATGCGTACGGTGGGCACGCTATCGCCGGTAGAAACGAGGGTGCCGAGCGTGGTTGCAGCATAGGTATCGCCCGCCGGGCCGGTATTCGCGGCACTCATCGTCAGCGGGTATCGGCCAGGGGCCGGTCCCGTTACAAGGATGCTGATGCGCGCCGATGGCCCCACCAGCATTTCGTCGATGGTCACATCCTTGACGACGGTATCCGCATCTTGCGACAGCAATTGCACGCGCAGGCCGGCGAGGTGCATGCGGAAGTACTGGTTCGCATCCACGTTGAAGATATGCCACAGCTGCGTCTCGCCGGGCTTGATCGAGATATCCGGCTGGAACTGCCCGTTGATCGTACGGATGGACGGCGAGCCGGTGACGATTTCGCTGGCGAGCCGGCCGGTAAAGGTCTTCTGGAAATTGCGTAGCACGAGGATGCGCTCGCGTACCGGGCGCAACTCCGGGAACTGGTCTTTCAGGCCATCCACGAGGATGGGGCCCGAAAGGCCACCCGATACCTGGCGCTCGGCCCCGCGATGGAAATGGCTGTGGTACCAGTAAGGGCCGGGCGAATGATCATCCGGAAGGCGCAGCACGTACCGGCCCTTGGTGTGCGGATCGGTATCCCTGAAAATGCTGTCGCCTTCATCCAGCGGCGAGACCTGCATGCCGTGGAAATGCAGGTTCGTAAGCTCATCCATCTGGTTATCGAGCGTCAGGCGAATCGTGCCGCCCGGCCGCGTGCGAATGAGCGGCGCATCGTAATCGCCGTTGAATACCAGCGATGTGTACGGTGTATCGCCCACCATCACCTTGGTCTCGGCGGCGGTAAGCGTCACGGTGGTAACGCCATCCGCGCCATAGGTGTACTGCTTCGGCTCGCGCAGTTCCGTCGCGTGTGCAGCACCCGCAACCCAAAGCAAAACCAGCCACGCTCGTGTAGGAGCGCACTTGCGCGCGATCGAGGCCGCGGCACGGCCTATCGCGCGCAAGCGCGCTCCTACAGGGGCAGCGATCGCGATCATTACCAGTTGCGGTTATGTTCGTTGGCCACATCGGCCGCGAGGCGCACCTCGGTATCGGCCTGGCTCAACAGCTCCTTGGCACGCCCGGCGTGGCCGCCCAGCTCGTCGTTATTGGCCTGCTGGCCACGGCTGAGCGCCTGCCACGCGGCGACGATGTGCTGCTGCGCATCGCGCAGGTTGCCGTGGCGTTCGCCGATATCGACGTACGGGCGCTCTTGCGCAACGGCCGCGCAGCCGACGGAGATGACCGCGCCGAACAGCGCGCCCGCGAGGAAGGTATTCGCTTTCATGGTGTGCCCTTTGGAGATAAGCCCCGGCCGGAATGGCCGGCGTGCTTATGGTCCGGGGCGCGGGCATGTGGGTCTTTCCAGAAAGCAGTGTTTGTTTCTGATTCGAACGGCTTTAGCGCAGGGCGCCCATCCAGATGGCCACGGCGACTGCACCGCCGTCGGCGATGCCCAGCGCGCGGTCGCCCAGGTAGGCGGCACGTCCCGCCCGGGCCTTGAGCGTCGCGGTTTCTTCGGCACCGCGGGTGGCCGCCAGGTGCAGTGCTTCCAGCGCTTCGAACGGCGCCATGTTGGCGTCGAGCGCAGCCTTGTAGGCATCGGCAGCGGGGTAGAGCGCATCCAGCATGGTGCGGTCCCCGGCTTTGGCGCCACCGAGGTTGGCGATGGCATCGGCGGCGGCCACCAGCGCCGCATGCCATTGCCGCGGGGTCGGATCGGCCACGCCGTTGAGATCGCGGGCGGCGCGCATCAAGCCGGTGGCGTAGAACGGCCCGGAACTGCCGCCGATCGCCTGCCGCATCGCATCGGCCATGTGGCGCAAGGCGCTTTCCGGAGTGTGCCAGGCGTGGTCGGGCAGGGTGAGCACGGCCTCGGCGCCGCGGCGCAGGCTGGCCCCCAGGTCGCCATCACCTGCCTTGGCATCCAGCTCGGTGAGCTCATCCTCGGCCTGGAGCAGGGCCTGGGCGGCGGCATGGGCTGCGCGGCGCACGGCATCGCCTGCCGGTGTGGGTGATCCGGTCGTAGTGGCTTCGCCCGGTGCCGCAGGTACGTCCTTGATCGGCGCATCGTTGAGCTCGCCACCGCCGTGCCACGCTGGCGCACTGGCGGGGGCATCGAGGAGCGCGAGCAGTTCGTCATCCACCTTCAACACGGAGAGCGAGGCGCCGGGCATATCCAGCGCGGTGAGGAAGTTTCCACACCATGCGCGGACCACCTCGATGCCGCGGGCCCTGAGGTTGTTCAGGGCGCCGCGCAGCAGGATATCGAGCTCCATGGGCGGCGTGGCGCCCAGGCCATTCACCAGCAGGGCCACGCGCTGGCCGCTCGTAAGTGCCAGATCCTCCACGATCGTGGCGAGCACCGTCTCGGCCAGGCCATCCGCGGGGGCGATGGGGCCTTTGCGCACGCCCGGCTCGCCGTGGATACCCAGGCCATATTCAATTTCGGTGTCACCCAGCTCGAAACCCGGGTGGCCGGCGGCGGGCACCGTACACGAGCCGAGCGCCACGCCCATGGAACCCAGGCCCGTCGCAGCGCGGCGGCCCAGTTCGGCGACGGCGGTTACCGACTTGCCCGCCGCCGCAGCGGCGCCGACCACCTTGTGGATAAGCACCGTTCCCGCGATGCCGCGGCGGCGATCGGGTGCCACGGTATCGCGCAGCGCAACGTCATCGGCCACCGTCACGATCTCGACAGGAATGCCTTCACTGCGCGCCATCTCGGCGGCCAAGCCGAAGTTGAGCCGGTCGCCGGTGTAGTTCTTCACCACCAGCACGGCGCCAGCCTTGCCACCCACCGTGCGAATCGCGGCGAGCACCGCGTCGACACTGGGTGAGGTGAAGACATCACCCGCGATGGCCGCGGCCAGCAGGCCCTCGCCGACATAGCCCGCGTGCGCCGGCTCGTGGCCGCTCCCGCCGCCGGAAAGGATCGCCACGGTGGCGTTCCCGTCATGCTGCTTGCGCACCACCACGTTCTGGTTCGAAAGCAATGCTTGTCCCGGCGAACGCGCGACCGAACCTTCAAGCATTTCACGGACGACATGGCGCGGATCGTTGATGATCTTCTTCATGGTGAACCGGAACCTTTGCGCGGTGGGGAGGGGTTTCGTCGGGTGCTAGAACCAGCGGTTGCGCTTCAGGGCGATAAATATACCGCCGACGATACACGCCACAAGGCAGGTAATGGCAGGATACGCCCACGGCTTGTCCAGCTCCGGCATGTGCGCGAAGTTCATGCCATACCAGCTGGTGATCAGCGTCGGCGCGGCGAGCATGGCGGCCCAGCCAGCCAGCTTTTTCATCACTTCGTTCTGGCCGAAGGTGACCAATGCAAGGTTCACACCGATCGCTGCACCCAGCATTTCACGCATGGCGGAAATCGATTCGTTGACGCGGAAAACGTGATCGTAGATATCGCGGAAATAGGCGCGCAACTCATCGTGGATAAGGTGCGGATGCAGCCGCGTAAGCTGCGCCACGATATCTTGAAGCGGCACGACTGCCAGGCGCAGCGTCATCAGTTCGCGCTGCATGTCGTACAGGCGCTTGATCGTCTGCCTGTTGTACGTTTCCGCGAAGATATCGGTTTCGAGTTCGTGTAGCTCTTCCCGGAAATCGCGCACGATCGGCAGGAAGTTATCCACGATGAAATCGAGTACGGCGTAGAGCGCATAGCTCGGCCCCATGGCCAGTAGCTCAGGTGTCTGTTCGCAGCTGCGCCGCGCAGGAGCGTACGAAAGCGACGCGCCGTGGCGCACCGTCATGAAGTAACGGCGGCCCAGGAAGATCTGCGTTTCACCGAACGCGATATTGCCGCCGACCAGCTGGGCCGTCTGCGCCACGATGAACAGTGAATCACCGTACGTTTCGATCTTGGTGCGTTGGTGCGCAAGCTGCGCATCCTCGATCGCCAGGTCGTGAAGATCAAATTCTTCCTGCAACTTGAGGAGTAGCGCCTCATCAGGCTCATGCAGCCCGACCCACACGAACGTATCGGGCTCCTTCAAGACATCGCTGATGGCGTCGATCGAGATATCGCCGATACGCTTGCCGTTGGTTCGGTAAGCGACGCAGTTAACGATCATGCCGCCGGCGTGGTCGACGGGCGTGGGTTCGGGGATCAGGGAGAGGGTAGCCATGAGGAGATGATGCCGTGGGTGGATGAAGGCGGCAACGCCATATCGGACAAATGCCGATGGACGTAAGCGTAGCCCCACGAAACAGCTGGGACGCGGCCCGATAGGGCCCATTCGCGGGTTTATATACCGTAGTGGGGTGGTGCGTTTTGTGACGGGCAGGAAATTACGACCCGTACAGCACCGCGACCAAGGACCCCAACTCAAGGAACGAACCCATGGCACCGCAAAGCCCGGCCCTGCCGACCCTCCCGTTCACCTACGCCACGTGGAAAAAGGACACGAACCTCACCGTGTCCATCACCGATCCCACCGGGAAGGCGAAATTCGCCGTTCTCGATAAAGCCGTGGAGGCGTACACCGCGAAACCATCGCAGGCGTCCCTCACGGCCATGCGAAACGCGTTGCTGGACTGGACCAGCTACAAGGACAAGAGCGGTGGCGCCGGTGCCTGGAAGAAGAGCGACCGTAACAAGAAGCTCACGATCACCGCGCTCTACAACGCCATCCAGGGTGCGGGCGATACCGATAAGGGTTTTGGTATCCCCGATTTCATGAGCGAGGGCATGGTCAACGCTCGCCTTGGCATCCTGTATCTGTTTGGCAACCTTGCTTGCGATGAGGGCAAGTACCGGATCATTACCAACGGCCTGATCGATATGGCCGGCAAGGGCTCCGGAACGCTCGGCACGGCGGTAAAGCGTACGACCGACGCGGGGACGTGTTTCACGCCCTACGCCGCTGGGTCAGCCGAACGCACGGCGAAGCGCCAACAGGTTTCAAACGCGCTCAAGGGCATCGCCGCCTCGGTTACACAGGCCATATTCACCCAGCGGGCTAACGGCGAGGATGACGGTGAAGGTACCAAGACTGAAGCGATCTGGAAGGCGATTCCCGGCGGATTGCAGACCGTCTGCGATCACATCGCTGAGAAGGTCATGGACCAGATATCGCCATTCCTTGCCAATGGCGTGGCAGCGACCCAGGGGCTCGTGACGGCGGTTAAAGTCGGCGGCGAACGCTTCGTGGTTCATGCTCGCGGAAAGGGCGTAACCCTGGTTCCGGGCGTGCCCACCACTACGATCGATGGCATCAAGCGTGGCATGGATCTATCGCTCGCGGGCGAGGTCTATAACGTGCTGAAGGGCGGCACAGCGCTGGCGCTGGAAGGGCTGACCGCAGGGGTCGCGGGAGCGATCGCGGGAATCGCGTTTTCCGCGATCGAAGTGCTGGTCGCCTTCGCGAGGAAGGTGCACGACTTTTACCGAATCCGCCTGTTCCTGACCGATGCGAAAGCCTTATGGGCACAGCGCGAAAAGCCAAACTCGCTACACAGGCAGCCTTATGCGTTCAACCGCTGGTATCGCAAGACGGCGATGCGTGTGCCAGCGATCCCTGTACTGACACTCAATAGCGGCGTGTGCGGCGACAAGATGCGCATGCTTTGCATGTTCAGCAATGAGGGTGAGGTGATTAGCCAACAAAACTTCGACAAGGGTGTGGCCTACATTGATCACCTAAAGGGCTGGGGTTCCTCCTATCTGGAGGAAACGGCGTACAGCTTTACCAGCGCCGACAAACTGGTGGCCGAACTGATCAAACCCGCGAAGGTGTGATCAATCGTGCCGCCGGCACAGGCTGGCGAAAAGGGCGGCCCAGCACGGCAGCGCGAAGAGCAGCCAGGGCATGTTCCGCTGCGGGAAATCCGGCCAGAGGTGTAGAAGCAAGCCGATGACGCAAGCGGCGAACGAGCTGCCGGTGACACGCGAGGCCAGCCGGCTCATCGGACGGCCCGCGCGGCGCAGGCGCCAGATGCCCGGGATGATCAGCAGCGCGAACGGCTGGTAGGCAAGCAGGTTGAAGTTGCCCCAGGCCGAGCGGTGCAGGGTCAGTGTCCACAGGCCCAGCATGAACAGGCCCGCCACGCCGGCGAACACGGTGAAGAGGGTGCCCGCGGCGACGAACACGCCGCGGGCACCGCGGTGGCGCGTCACGGCGGGCAGGGCGAGCGGGATGGCGAGCACGATGCCGGCGATCAGCAGTGGCCAGCGCAGGTCAGGCGCCTTGTCCGGCGGCGGCACCAGTGTGGCGTCGGCCAGGGTTTCTTCCTTCAGCACCAAGGGCTTGCCATTCACCTGGGTCGTGCGAACCAGGGCTTCCAGTTCCATCGGCAGGAAGGCATCGCGCCATGACGTCATCGGCTGGTCGGCGAACGGGCCGAGGCCGAGGTCCATGCCGAGCATGAGCCACGCCTGGTTGCTCATCAGCCGCGAGGTCTGCTCGCGGTAGGTCATGCCGCCCGGCTGTGCACTCCACTGGCGGTGCAGCGCGCCGCCCAGCGCGGCATCCAGCGCATCGCGGACGCGCGTGGTGCAGTTGTCCAGGTAGTAATCGTAGTTGTAGCCCGCGTTTTCCGGGCGGATGTTCCACAGCAGGAAGCGGCGAAGCTCTTCTTTTTGCGGCTCGTCCAGCGCCAGCACCTGCCGGTGCACGTAACGGCCTTCGCCCTTGTAGAACTGCACATCGGAGGCCGTGGTTTCGGCATCCATGCGGTACGCCATGATGCCGCGGGCGAAATTCAGGATGAAGCCATCCTGGTCGAAATCGAACACGCCGTAGTTGAAGGCGATGGCTTCGCCGCTCGCCGTGTCACGCACTTCCAACGCATCGTGGCCGAAGCGCTCCCAGTAGATATCGCCCGGGCCATAAGTAAGCAGCGAGACCTCGATGTTCGACGCGGGCGCGTCGACGATGCCGGCGCGGGCCAGTGAGGGGACGAGGCAAAGGGCGAGGAGGAAGAGCAGGGCGTGGCGCATCGTGCGTCAAATGTCCGGTGATCAATCGATGGTAGGAGCGCACCCTGTGCGCGACATTTTTCGCGGGAAAGCGACAGGACCTGCAGCTCGTTCGCGAAAGATGTCGCCCTCAGGGTGGGCTCCTACGGGATCTTGCATCAGGCTGCGCCGTTGACTCGCGTCACATGGAACTGCTGCACGCGCCGGTCGTCGGCTTCGGTGACGCGGAACAGGAATTCACCCACGCCGATCTCCTCGCCCACGGAGGGCAGGTGGCCGAACTCGGAGGTGATCATGCCGCCGATGGTGTCGTATTCCTCGTCGGAGAAATGTGCACCGGTCTCTTCGTTGAAATCCGCGATGGGCGTGAGCGCGCTGACGGTGAGCGCACCGTTATCCAGCGGCTGCACCAGCACGGGATCTTCTTCGTCATCGTGCTCGTCGTCGATTTCGCCGACGATCTGCTCCAGCACGTCTTCAATCGTGATGAGGCCAGCCACGCCACCGTATTCATCGACCACCAGCGCCATGTGGTTGCGCGTAAGGCGGAACTCCGCCAGCAGCACGTTCAGGCGCATGGATTCGGGGATGAGCACCGCGGGGCGGAGCAGGCCACGGATATCGTTGCACTCGGCCTTGCCGAAGTACTTCAGCAGGTCCTTGGCGAGCAGGATGCCCAGCACTTCATCCTTGTCTTCGCCATGCACGGGGAAGCGCGAATGGCCGGACTCGACCACGGCGGCGAGGATATCGGGGAGGGGAGCATCGACTGGGAGGCTGACGATCTGGGCGCGCGGCACCATGACATCGTCAACGCTGAGTTCGGTCACCTTGATCGCACCCTCGACCATGGTCAGGGTGTCGTTGGAGAGGAGGCCATTGACCTGTGCGGTACGCAGCTCCTCGATCAGTTCACCGCGGTTGCGCGGCTCGCTGGAAAACAGATGGCCCAGTCGGTCCCACCACGATCGGTGAGCCGGGCCGTTGGTACTACCAGGGTCCTCGTTCATTACTCTTTGATGTTCGGCCCAAACCGGGCGGAAGGGTCAGTCTACTGGAATTTCCATGACGGTTCAGGGGACCGTGTAGGGGTCGGCGATGCCCAGGCCGGCCAGGACGCGGGTCTCCAGGGCCTCCATCGCCTCGGCCTCGGCATCCACGATGTGGTCGTAGCCCAGCAGGTGCAGGGTGCCGTGGATGGTGAGGTGGGCCCAGTGGTCGTTGGCCTTCTTGCCCTGTTCGGCGGCCTCGCGGGCCACCACGGGGGCGCAGATCACCAGGTCGCCGATCAGGGGCAGGTCCACGCCGGGCGGCAGGTCGGCCTCGAACGAGAGCACGTTGGTGGCGTAATCGCGGCCTCGGTACTGCAGGTTCAGGGCCTGGCCTTCCTCGGCATCGACGATACGGATGGCCACCTCGGTGGCCTTGCGCCGGCGCGCTCCCTTGAGCGCGGCCTCCACCCAGCGGCGGAAGCTGGCCGGGGCAGGGATGCCCTTGCGCGAGGCGGTGGCGTAGCCCACCGCGACATCCACCTGGCTCACTGGCGCTCGTCCTGCTTGTCTTCAAATGCCTCGTAGGCACGCACGATCTTGGCCACCAGCGGGTGACGGACCACGTCGCGGGAGGTGAAGAAGGTGAAGCTGATGCCATCGACGCCGCGCAGCACCTCGATGGCATGACGCAGGCCCGAGCGGATGTGGCGGGGCAGGTCCACCTGCGAGACGTCGCCCGTGATCACCGCCACCGAGCCGAAGCCGATGCGGGTGAGGAACATCTTCATCTGTTCCACGGTCGTGTTCTGGGCTTCGTCGAGGATGACGTACGAATCATTGAGCGTGCGGCCGCGCATATACGCCAGCGGCGCGATCTCGATCACGTTGCGTTCGATCAGCTTGGCGACCTTCTCGAAACCGACCATCTCGTACAGCGCGTCGTACAGCGGGCGCAGGTACGGATCGATCTTCTGGCTGAGATCGCCCGGCAGGAAACCGAGCTTTTCGCCGGCTTCCACGGCAGGGCGTACCAGCAGCACGCGCTGCACGCGGTTGGCTTCCAGCGCCTCGACGGCGCTGGCGACGGCCAGGTAGGTCTTGCCGGTGCCGGCCGGGCCCACGCCGAAATTGATGTCGTGGGTGTTGATGGCGTGCAGGTAGCGGGCCTGGTTGGGGCCGCGACCCTTGATCACGCCGCGCTTGACCTTGATCACCACTTCCTGCGCCGACTCGGCCGCCTGCTCGTTGAGCGCGTCGATGCCGGACTCGGCCAGGTGCATGTTGATCACCTGGCCATTCAGGGTCTCGTTCTCGGTCGCGGCGTAGAGCGCGCGGAGGACCTGCTCGCCGGCCTTCGCTGCCGCCTCGTCACCGATGACGCGGAACAGGGCACCCCGGTGGTCGATCTCGATGCCGAGCCGCAGCTCGATCTGGCGGATGTGCTCATCGAGGGGGCCGCACAGGTTGGCGAGACGGGCATTGTCCTCGGGATCGAGGGCGAAATCGCGTTGGGAAAGACCTGGATTCATAGAGCCCTGGAGATTTATGGCTGATCGGTGGCTTCGTAGGAGCCCACCCTGTGGGCGACATCTTTCGCCTCGGCGGAACAGGCCCTGTGGCGCCGTCGCGAACGGCGTCGCCCACAGGGTGGGCTCCTACGAAGCGAGAGCGACCTCATCATCGAGGCGGACGCGGCCACGCAAGGAGTTGCTCATGGCCTCGGTGATCACGACGTCGACGAACTGCCCGATCATCCGCGGATGGCCGGGAAAGTTCACGTAACGCATGTTCTCGGTGCGGCCGGTCATTTCGTTCGGGTTCTTGCGGCTCGGCTTTTCCACCAGCACACGCTGCACGGTGCCGACCATCGCCTCGTTGATCTTGCGTGCGTTTTCGTTGATCGCAGCCTGCAGGCGCGTAAGGCGGGCGTGCTTTTCCTCGGCCGGCGTTTCATCGGCAAGGTTGGCCGCCGGCGTGCCGGGGCGCGACGAGAAGATGAAGGAGAAGCTCTGGTCGAAGCCGATATCGTCGATCAGCTTCATGGTCTTCTGGAAATCATCCTCGGTTTCACCCGGGAAGCCCACGATGAAGTCGGAAGAGATGCAGATATCCGGGCGCACGGCGCGCAGCTTGCGGATCTTCTGCTTGAACTCAAGTGCGGTGTAGCCGCGCTTCATGGCCGACAGGATGCGATCCGAGCCGGCCTGCACCGGCAGGTGCAGGTAGTTGGCCAGCTGCGGCACGCTGCCGTACGCCTCGATCAGCGAATCGGAGAACTCCAGCGGGTGCGAGGTGGTGAAGCGGATACGGCCAATGCCATCGATCTGGGCGATGGCGTGGATGAGCACCGCCAGATCCGCCACGCTGCCATCGTGCATGGGGCCACGGTACGCGTTGACGTTCTGGCCGAGCAGGTTCACTTCGCGCACGCCCTGTTCGGCGAGCTGGGCCACTTCGACGATCACATCGTCGAACGGGCGGCTGATCTCTTCGCCGCGGGTGTAGGGCACCACGCAGTACGAGCAGTACTTCGAGCAGCCTTCCATGATCGATACGAAGGCGGTGGGGCCTTCGGCGCGGGGTTCCGGCAGGCGGTCGAACTTTTCGATTTCCGGGAAGCTGATATCGACCTGCGCCTTGCCGCTGGCACGCTTGGCCTCGATCATCTCGGGCAGGCGGTGCAGGGTTTGCGGGCCGAAGACCAGGTCCACATACGGTGCGCGCTTCAGGATGGCATCGCCTTCCTGCGAGGCGACGCAGCCACCCACGCCAATGAGCACGGGCTTGCCGTTCTTCTTGTGTTCCTTCCACTTGCCGAGTTGGCTGAAGACCTTTTCCTGGGCCTTCTCGCGGATGGAGCAGGTGTTGACCAGGATGACATCGGCTTCCGATTCGTCCTGGGTCAACTCCAGGCCGTGGGACGCGCGCAGTACATCGGCCATCTTGGCCGAGTCGTACTCGTTCATCTGGCAGCCGTGGGTCTTGATGAAAAGCTTGCCGCTCATGGGGCTTGGGTACCGTGTTGCGTGGCCTATTACCGAACCGCGCAGTTTACGCCGGGGGCGGGGCAGGCGCCAGATGGCGGCGGAGGATCAATGACTTGCGTGAAGAACATCACGTCTTTCACCCTTGCTGGCGGCCCGGCCGTGGCGGACAATCGCGGCCATGGTTGACGACGCGACGCCAGGGGAAAGCGCCGGCCATCACGCCCGCCGTTTCCTTGCCTTAGTGCCGGTCCTGAGAAGGGCCGCGGCGTTCTGCATCCTGCTTTCGGGGCTGGCCAGTGCCCCTGCCTTCGCGGGCAGCCTGTACCGGTGCACGGGCAGCACGGGCGAAACGGTGTTTTCGGGCAGCACGGCCGGTTACAAGGACTGCAAGCGCATCGGCAGTACCCCCGGGGCTCGCCCCGCGCGGCCGGCGGGTTCGAATGGCGCCACCGCTCCGGCGCGCTCCGCCGCACCCGCGCCCGGGTCGGATCTGCCGCTGGCGTCGGCGGTTCCGTCGGTTGCTGTCGCCACGGGTGCCGGACCGGTGGCCCCTTCGTTCAAAGGCGTGTCGGGCGGTGTGGTCGGCCCGGACGAGCCCGTGACCTCGCTCGCGGGCGTGACAGGAGGCGTCGTGACCGATGCCGAGGCGCGGGCCGAAGCGGCGAAGGCGGCCCTGCCAGCCATCACGGCACCCAAGGGCAGTTGGGACTACAAGGAATCCGCATCGGCCGACCTGGCCGCCGCCCCTGCACCGGAAGCACCGAAGGGCTCCCGCGTACTGCGCGGCGCGGTGTACCGGATCACACGGGCCGATGGCGGGGTGGAGTACACCAATATTCCGCAGGCGGGCGGGGCAGGTAAGAGCGTGAAGATGCTCTTCACCTATATCGCCACCTGCGTGGCCTGCGATGTCCATTCGCGGATCGACTTCAACAGCGTGGCACTGAACCTCACGTCATTCGGCGATGTGATTCGCTCGGCCAGCCTGGAATATCACGTGGATGAAGCGCTGCTCCGCGCGGTGATCCACGCGGAGAGCGGCTTCAATCCTCGGGCGCTTTCCATTGCCGGCGCGCAGGGCCTCATGCAGCTGATCCCCGGAACGGCCCGCGACATGGGCGTGCAGGACGTGTTCGATCCGGCGCAGAACATTCGCGGCGGCGCGCGTTATCTGGCCATCCTGCTGCAGACGTTCAACGGCAACGAGCGGCTGGCCGCCGCGGCGTACAACGCGGGGCCGGGGGCGGTGCAGCGCTACAACGGCGTGCCGCCGTACGATGAAACCCAGGTGTACGTCGAGCGCGTGGGGTTGTTGCGCAAGCGCTATACAGAAGGCCTGAGGCGGCTGGGTACCGGGGTTCCGTTGGCTGAGCGGGGGTCCTGAGCACCACCTCCACGACGCGTCATGCTGATCGCCCCGTAGGAGCCCACCCTGTGGGCGACGCCGTTCGCCATCGCGTCACAGGCCCTGGTGCTCTCTCGCGAAAAGATGTCGCCCACAGGGTGGGCTCCTACGGGGTGCCGGGGGCTTGGGTCTGCACCGGCGACGTCGGCGGCCGTTGTGTCGGCACCACCGATAGGGCAAATCGCTGCCCATTGCGCAACCCGGAAACCTCCACGGCGACGCCGGGCTTCAGCGACGCCTCATGCCGCCGCAGGTCCGAGGCATCCAGGATGTCCTCGTCGCCGATCTTCAACAGCACATCGCGCTGCTCGATACCGGCCAGCGCAGCGGGGCCGCCTGGCGAGACATCGTTCACCACCACGCCACGCGCTGCCGACGGCAGGCCGCTCTCGGCCGAGACGGGCACCGGGCCGTAATCGGCGCCGATCCACCCGCGCACCACGTGGCCGGTCTTGATGATCTGGTCGAGCACATCGCGGGCACTCTGTACCGGAATGGCAAAGCCAATGCCTTCGGCACCCACGGCCTGCCCGATCAGCGAGGTGTTGATGCCCACCAGCTCGCCATGCGCGTTGACCAGGGCGCCGCCTGAGTTGCCGAAGTTGATGGCCGCATCGGTCTGGATGAGGCTTTCCAGGCTGGACAGGTTGAGCTGGCGGCCGATCGCGCTGACGATGCCCATGGTCACGGTCTGGCCAATGCCGAACGGGTTGCCGATGGCGAGCACCACATCGCCCACGCGGGGACGGCTATCGGCATCGGTCATCTTGATGGCCGGAAGGTTGCCGGCATCCACCTTCAGCACCGCCAGGTCCGTTTCATCGTCGGAACCCACCACCTTGGCGCTTGCCACGCGGCCGTCGTAGAGCAGCAGCTGGATGTCATCGGCATTGGCGATGACATGGTTGTTGGTCAAAACATAACCATCATCGCTGACGATAACGCCCGAACCGAGGTTCTGCTGGCGCCGCGTCCGCACCGGGCCCGTCGGGACGCTGAAGATGCGCTGCAACACGGGATCGGAATAGAGCTGGCGGGGCTGCTCGGTGACCAGCTTGTTCGCGTAAATGTTCACGACGGAAGGCGCCGCCTGCGCCACGGCGTCGGCATACGACACCGGCGCGATGGCTGCCGGCGTGGCCGATTCTTCATGCCCCGCGATGCGCTGCCGCAAGAACGCGCCGCTGCCTGGCCAGAACAGGCCAATGACGAAGGCGATGGCAAGGCCAAGCACGACGAAGCGGGCGACGAAGGTGAACGTGCGGGCAGCTTGGTTCATGAGTGGCCGAATTTTCCGCGTCCTGGCGGGGAGTTAGCTGCCAAGTCTTTACATCCGGCAGGGGTTTGTTCACTTTATTGTACGTGGCTGGTGCTGACGTTACACTGACGTAATTTTGCGGAAGCCGATTTCCGAACGAACCGGCGATAGGGGTCCGCAAACCTCAATGGCAAAGTTCCGGAGAGCCTGATGGCGAACGAAGAAGTCGTCGATCACGGGCGCCGTCGCTTCCTTACCACGACGACGGCCGTTGTCGGTGGCGTGGGGGTGGTTGCGGCGATCGTGCCCTTCATCAAGTCGTGGGAACCATCTGCAAGAGCCAAGGCGGCGGGGGCGCCTGTCACGGTAGACATCAGCGCGATCGACGCTGGGCAGAAAGTCACCTTCGCGTGGCGCAGCCTTCCCGTCTTCGTCGTCAACCGTACAAAGGACCAGCTGGCCCAGCTCAAGGGCCTCGAACCCCGGTTGCTCGATCCATCCTCTTCCGATGCCGGCCAGCAGCCGGAGTACGCGAAGAACGAAACCCGTTCCATCAAGCCCGAGTGGCTGGTCGTCATCGGCCTGTGCACCCATCTGGGCTGCGTTCCCGATTTCGTGCCCGATATCAAGCCCGAGCCCTTCGACGCGAACTGGAAGGGCGGCTTCTACTGCCCCTGCCATAAATCCCGTTACGACCTGTCCGGCCGCGTGTTCAGTGGTGTTCCGGCTCCGAAGAACCTCCCGGTGCCGCCGTATCACTTCATTGACGACACGCACATCCAGATCGGCGTGGATCCGGAGGGGAAGAGCTGATGGCCAGCACATTGTCGCGTCTTGGGAACTGGTTCAACGAGCGTGCCCCGGGCTTCATGCCGATGTACCGGAAGCACATGACCGAGTACTACGCACCGAAGAACTTCAATCTCTGGTACTACTTCGGTTCGCTCGCCCTGCTGGTGCTGGTCAACCAGATCGTCACCGGCATCTTCCTCACCATGAACTACAAGACGAGTGCGGCGGAAGCCTTCAACTCGGTTGAGTACATCATGCGTGACGTGGAGTGGGGCTGGCTCATCCGCTACATGCACTCCACCGGCGCCTCGCTGTTCTTCGTCGTGGTGTTCCTGCACATGTTCCGCGGCATCATGTACGGCTCGTTCAAGAAGCCCCGCGAGCTGGTGTGGGTGCTGGGCATGCTCATCTTCCTGGTGCTCATGGCCGAGGCCTTCATGGGCTACGTGCTGCCCTGGGGCAACATGTCGTTCTGGGGCGCCAAGGTCATCATTTCGCTGTTCGGCACCATTCCCTTCATCGGCGATACGCTGGTGCAGTGGATCATGGGTGACTACCTGCCGGCCGATTCCACGCTGAACCGTTTCTTCGCACTGCACGTGATCGCGCTGCCGCTGGTGCTGTTGCTGCTGGTCGTGCTGCACCTCGCCGCATTGCACGAGGTGGGTTCGAACAACCCCGATGGCGTGGATGTGAAGCATGGCCCGAAGGGCAACCGCTGGTCGCCCGACAAGCCGAAGGATGCCATTCCGTTCCACCCGTACTACACGGTGAAGGACTCGTTTGGCGTCGGCTTCTTCCTGATGATCGCCGCGTTCATCATCTTCTTCGCGCCCACGTTCGGCGGCTGGTTCCTGGAGCACGATAACTTCACGCCGGCGAACAACCTGGTCACGCCCAGCCACATCAAGCCGTCGTGGTACTTCACGCCGTTCTACGCAATCCTGCGCATGATCCCGTCGTTCTTCGGCACGGCCATCTGGGGTGTGCTCGGCATGTTCGGCGCCATCCTGCTGCTGGGCCTGCTGCCGTGGATCGACAAGGGCGAGGTGCGCTCCGTGCGGTACCGCGGGTTCGGTTTCCGCATCGCCCTGGCCGTGCTGGTCATCTCGTTCCTGGCCCTGGGCCTGGTCGGTGCGGGCGTCACCGCCGAACTCATCCCCGAATGGTTCCCGGGCGTGGATGTCACGACGTGGGAAAACGCGTTCGGTCGGCTCATGGTGCTCGGCTACTTCGGCTTCTTCGTGTTCGTATGGATCTACACGCGCTTTGGTTTCGAGAAGACCAAGCCGGTTCCGGAACGGGTGACGACGCATGATTAAGCGCTACCTCTCTTCCCTTGCCCTTGCGCTGGGCCTTGCCGCCGTTGCCGTTCCTGCCCTTGCCGCCGAAGGTGAAGACCTTCCGCCGTCGGGCGCGAACGTGTACGACCAGGCCTCCCTGCAGCGGGGCGCCAAGCTGTTCTTCAATTACTGCGTGGGCTGCCACTCGCTGAAGTACGTGCGTTATTCACGCCTGGCCACCGACCTGGGCCTGACCGAAGACGAGGTGATGAAGAACCTCAACTTCACGGGCGCCAAGTTCGGCGAGACGGTGATCTCGCACATGCCTGCGGAAAGCGCCAAGGGCTGGTTCGGCAAGGAGCCGCCGGACCTCACCCTGGAAGCCCGCGCCAAGGGCCCGGACTTCATCTACAACTACCTGAACTCGTTTTACCTGGACCCGAGCCGCCCGGTGGGCTGGAACAACACGGTGTTCCCGAACGCCTCCATGCCCAACCCCCTGTGGGAGCTGCAGGGTCTGCAGGTGGCGGTGCACGCCGAGGGCAAGGCCGGCGCCGATGCCCCGGTGGAACGCCTCGAACTGCACACCAAGGGCAGCATGACCCCGGAAGAGTTCCAGGCGGCTACCCGCGACCTCACGGCGTTCCTCGAGTACACCGCCGAGCCGGCCGCCCTGGAGCGCCAGTCCGTCGGCATCTGGGTGCTGCTGTTCTTGGCCGGCCTGACCTTCCTGCTGTACCTTCTGAAGCATGAATACTGGAAGGACGTCCACGAGAGTCACTGATTGATGTCCCCGGGGCGGCCGCAGGGTCGCCCCGTTCCGTTTCGGCGAAGAAGGGAGGGAGATCGAAAGCATGGTTCAGAATGCTCGTTCGCGCACGGCGCTGACGCTCTACACGAGCGCAGACGATATCCATTGCCACCGTACGCGCCTGGTGCTGGCCGCCAAAGGCGTCGCGTATGACCGGATCATCCTGAAACCGGATGAGCCCACGCCGGATCTCCTTGAGCTGAATCCCTACGGGACGCTGCCCACCCTCGTGGACCGCGACCTGACCGTGTACGACACCCTGATCGTGGTGGAGTACCTGGATGAGCGGTACCCGCACCCTCCGTTGATGCCGATCGATCCGCTCTCGCGGGCCCGGTTGCGCCTGGCCACCTGGCGTATCGAGAACGACTGGCTGCCCGAAATCGAGACGATCCAGGAGGGCGGCCGCGATGCCCCCGCGGCACGCAAGCGCCTGCGCGAGCACCTGCTGCTGGCTGCGGAGCTGTTCAAGGCCTCCAAGTTCTTCCTGAATCCTGAGATGAGTCTCATCGATTGCCTGGTCGCGCCGGTGGTCTGGCGGCTCCCGTCACTGGGTGTCGACCTGGGCCCCAGCGGCAAGGCCATCGTCGATTACGGTGAGCGGCTGTTCCATAGCCAGGGCTTCGCGCGGAGCCTCACCCCGGAAGAGCGGGCCATGCGGCCGGACTTCGATTTCAATCCCGGTTAGCCCTGACCGGCCGTATCCCTTAAACTCTCATCGAAACCTTGCCCTGCCGGGGCCTGGGTGTTCCCCCGACCAACCGGCGGGTACGACGAGGATGCTGTAATGGATACGAACGAAACCCAGGGCATGACTTCCAATCGCCCTTACCTGCTGCGTGCCATCTACGACTGGATCAGCGATAACGGCCTGACCCCGTACGTGTTGGTGGATGCCGGCCAGCCGGGCGTGAAGGTGCCTTCGCACGTGGTGAAAAACGGCCAGGTCGTGCTGAACCTGGCCATGCGCGCCGTGGCCAACCTCGATCTTGGCAACGATCGCATTGCCTTCCAGGCCCGTTTCTCGGGCGTCAGCCAGAACATCGTGATTCCGGTTGCTGCCGTGCTGGCGCTTTATGCCCAGGAAAACGGCCAGGGCATGATGTTCCCGGCCGATGAGAACGATGCCGCGGCCGCGGCGGTGGAGGCTTCCGACGAAGCCGCCGAAACCCCGGCTACGGGCGGCGACGATGACCGGCCCAAGCGCGGCGCCCCGCACCTGCGGGTGGTGAAGTAACGAAAAGGCCGCCCCAGGGCGGCCTTTTTCATCAGTGCAGTCGGCGGCGGTCCGCCAGGGAGATCACATTGCCCGGCAACCCGGTTTCCGTTGCCACTACGGTCTCCAGCTCCGGGTTCCCCGAGTGGGGCAGGGAGTAGCTGGCCACTTCGTCGCCAGCCATCCAGATTTTCGCGGCCTGCCGACTTTGCCCATCCTCGCTCACCTCGAACGCATAGCAGCGTTCGAGCCGGCGGCCGCCATCCACGCCTTGCAGGCGAATGGCGCGCAGGCCAACGGATTGATCAAGTAGCTGTAATCCATGCCTTTTGCACAGTGCCGTCGCTGCGCGCACGGCCACTTCACGTGCCCGCGTCAGCCGATACCAGCTCGCGATCAACGCAGCCAGACCCAGCAGCCAGAAAAGATCGGATACAGAATTCATGGGGCCAGTGTGTGGCCGGAGCGCGCGCACCACAAGTGGCCCGCTGGCGCTATTACAGGTTAAGGCGCAGCGACAGGTCGATGGCGCGTACGTTCTTGGTCAGCGCGCCGCTTGAGATGAAATCGACACCGGTTTCGGCGATCGCGCGGATCGTATCGATCTCCACGTTGCCGGAAACCTCCAGCGGCATGCGGCCCGCGGTGAATTCCACCGCCTCCTTGAGCATGGCCGGGGTGAAGTTATCCAGCAGCGCGCGATCGGCGCCGGCCTGTAGGGCCTGGGCCAGCTCGTCGAGCGTCTCCACTTCCACGATCAGCGGAAGGGAAGGGTGGATGCGGCGCGCATCGCGCACGGCGGCGGGAATGCCACCGGCGGCGATGATGTGGTTTTCCTTCAGCATCATGGCATCGAACAGGCCGATGCGATGATTGGTGCCGCCACCGCACAGCACGGCGTACTTCTGGGCGCGGCGCAGGCCGGGGATCGTCTTGCGGGTATCGAGCACGCGCGCCTTCGTGCCTGCGATGGCATCAGCGTAGCGCGACGTCACCGTGGCCGTGGCCGAGAGCAACTGCAGGAAGTTCAGGGCGGAGCGCTCGGCGGTGACCAGTGCGCGTGCCTTGCCGGCGATGTGGCAGATAGCCGAGCCGGCGGCGATGCGGTCGCCATCGGCCGCCAGCCATTCGATCTGCACGGCAGGATCGAGCTTGCGAAAGGCGGCATCGAACCATGCCGTGCCGCACAGTACGGCGTCCTCACGACACGTGAGCACCGCGGTAGCGCTGGCGTTTGGGTCGAGCAGGTCGGCGGTGGCATCGCCCGGGCCGATATCTTCGGCGAAGGCGCGGTCGATATCGGCGAGGATCTCGCTAGCCGGCGGCAACGCGCCGGCGAGGTTCGGAGGGGTCATCGGCTCAAGCGTTTTCTGGGGTGCGCAGCCGCTCGACGATGGCATCCATGGCGCGATCGAACAGCAGCGTGGAATCGAGCACGCGGGCCGTGCCCTGGGCAAACGCCTGGGCGAGGCCGGCGAGGCTATGGTCGGCGACCTTCAGGCCGCGGCGGTTCACGAACAGGAAGCGGCCGCTGATCGGGCTGACCCACGACAGCTTGGCGCGATCCGTAGTGCCATCGTCGGCCGTGAATTCCAGCCACTGGCCTACCTTGAGTTCGCGTGCCTGCGAGAGGTAACGCTCATCGAAGGCCTCGTCGGCCAGCACTTCGCCTTCGTCTTCCGGCTCGGGCTCGAGCACCGGCTCTTCGATGGCCTGGATGGCTTCGGGCAAGGGCATGACGCTGGCGACCAGCGTGCCGCTTTCCGTCTCCGGTGCGGTTTCGCCAAGCTGCGTGCGGTAGAACGCGTGCAACTGGGCGAGCAGCTGTTCGGTATCGGCTTCCTGGAACGCGACCGATGCCAGGCCGCGGCGCAGCGAGCGCTCGATACCGGGGAGCAAGGCGCGCAGGTCGCGGCGGCTGTTCGTATCGTGCACCGGCCGTGCGCTGGCGACGAAGTGATCGATGAAGCGAAGCGAATCGGCGAACTCGGTGGATTCTTCGCCCTGGCGGAGCAGGGTGAGTACGACGTAGTTGGCCCACGCGCGGGTGAGCACGCCATAGATCAGCGGAGGCAGGTTCGCGCCGGCCGTGCGGCCCACGATTTCCTGCGCGGCGCGCCGGCGTGCCTGTTCCAGTTTTTCGCGGCCGCGCGTCGACTCGGCGACGCGCTGCTCGGCAAGCTCGGCGCGCTTGCGGGCGACATCGAGGAATTCCTGCAGCTCGGCGGCAAGGCGATCGAAGATCGCGATGTCGTCATCGAACTCGTGCAACAGTCGCTCGACGATCGATTTCACCTTGTCGAACAGGCGCCCATCACGGTCGCCCTCGGCCGACCAGCCCTTGGCCGCATCGGCCAGCGCATCGAGCAACTGGCGCGCCGGGTGCGACTTGTGCGCGAACATCCGGCGATCGAGCAGGGCGACCTTGAGGTAAGGAATCTGCAGGCGGGCAAGCAGCACCTGCATTTCGGCCGGCAGGTTGCGGTCTTCGAGGATGAACTCGAAGAGCATGCCCACCAGGTCAATCGTGTCTTCATCCACGCCGGAGACGTGCGCGGTGTGCTGCCCACGCAACTGGCCGATCTGCGTCAGCAGCTGCTCTTTGAGCTGGGCCACGTCGCGGGCCATCTCGCCCTGGCTGGCAAGGTGCGCTGCACTGGCCGGCAATACCGAAATCTGGCTCTGCAGGAGCGTGAGCGCTCCGAGCAGTTCCGCCGGGCTCGGAAGGGGGCCCAGGGGAATCGGCACGCCGGAGGCCGCTACGCCCGCACCGGACATATCGGCTGGCATGGCACCGCGCCGTGCGGAGAACAGGGCATGCAACGAGTGCATGAACTCCGCCGCCGCCGCATCGGTGACCGGTGCGGCCGGCCCGTGCGCTACAGGCGTCGCCGTGGAATCCGGGCCGGTGGGTGCCGGCGCATCGCTGCGCCGCGTAGAAATCTCGTGGCGCAGCTGCGGCAGGACGCCGGCTGCGGCCAGTTCGTTGTTGATGTCGTCGTAGAGCTCGTCGATGCCGGCGAGCACGTACCGATCGAACAGCTTGTAGATGATGAGCTTGACGCGAACTTCCACCAGCAGCTCGCGCAAGGCCTGGCGGAAGGCGTTGGCCAGCGACGCCGGGCCCACCGGGTTGCTGGCGTCATCCATCTTGTTGCCGCCGCAGATTACCGACAGGCGCTGGTTCACGGCGAACAGGGCGCGCGCCAGGCGCTGCTCGTTCTTGCCCACCATGGAGGTGACGGCGAGCGATTCTTCCAGCTCGTTTTCACCGACCAGGCTGAGTTCGATGTTGGCCAGGGGGCGGGTATGCGAATCCGTCTCGGGGGCACGCAGGCGTCCCGCCGAAAAATCGGCCAGATCGCGTGCGACCTGGCCGAGGAAGGTGCGCTCGACGATCGCCCGTTTCTTGCGCACTTCGCGCATGCCATCGAAGAACTGCGTTTGCGCCGCGTTGTTCTCTGCCTTTTCAGCCAGATCGAACAGGGCGTCGTCGATGTTCTCGAACATGTTGCTGGCCAGCGCGTGCAGGCGCTTGGTCGCCAGGCCGCGAACCGTTGCCAGGAGCGCGCCCACGCGGTCGCTGCGCGGGTCCAGGCGCTGGCTAAGATCGACCACGTTCGACGGTTCGCTCGCGTTACTCATCGCGCATCCTGGAAAAAACTTAGGCCCCCGCCTGAGGGAATCATTGTGCGGGAACTAGGGCCTCAAAGTGTGACCTTCGTCACGGATTGTGCGCGCGACCTGCGTCTGCCGCAAACCCTGCCAGCTGCGTGGTGCCAATGCCGGATTCGGGCAGCATGACCGGGATGCCATCGTCGACGCGGTAGACCACCTGGCCGTCGGTGGTGATCAGCCCTTCGGAGAGGGGCTCGGCCACCTTTTCACCCGCCACCGTATCGACCGATCCGGCCTTGATAGCGGTGTTGAGCTGGTCACGCTCGGCGGCGGTGAGGGGGCGCAGGGGGCGCTTGCTGACAGGGCAGCAGAGGATGTCGATGAGACGCTTGTCCATGGATGCGGCCCGGGTGGGCCAACCTTATTAAATCGAATGTACGTACAATAACGACTTTTGGGTGCTCCGGCCATGACTGCCAACAAGGGTAGCGAAGCCTCCGGACCGCGCGTCGGCGTGGTAATGGGTTCGCGTTCGGACTGGGAAACGATGGAGCACGCCTCCTCGATGCTGACCCGCATGGGCATCGTCCACGAGGTGCGCGTCGTCTCCGCCCACCGCACCCCCGATCTATTGTTCGATTACGCCGACGGCGCCCGCGGCCGTGGCATCCAGGTGATCATCGCCGGCGCCGGTGGCGCGGCGCACCTGCCGGGCATGCTCGCCGCGAAGACGGCGCTGCCGGTGTTCGGCGTGCCCGTGCAGTCCAAGGCCTTGAATGGCATGGATTCCCTGCTCTCCATCGCCCAGATGCCGGCCGGCATTCCGGTCGGCACGCTGGCCATCGGCCGTGCGGGCGCCACCAATGCCGCCCTGCTGGCCGCCTCGGTGCTGGCCCTGCACGACCCGGCCGTGGCCCAGGCGCTGGATGCCTTCCGCGCCGAACAGACCAACACCGTCCTCGATAACCCGGATCCGCGCACGTGAACCGCAAGCTCCCCACCGTCGGCATCCTCGGTGGCGGGCAGCTGGCCCGCATGCTTTCCCTCGCCGCCGCGCCGCTGGGCGTGCGTACGCTCGTGGTCGATGGCAGCGCGGATGCCTGCGCCGGCCAGGTCACCGAGCTGGTGGTGGCCGATTGGTTCGACGACGCGGCCCTGGACGCGTTCGCGCAGCGGGTGGATGTCGTCACCTTCGATTTCGAGAACGTCCCCGCGGCGGTCGCCGAGCGCCTGGCCGCCAAGGTCCCCGTGTTCCCGGGCCCGCGTGCGCTCGCCGTGGCCCAGGATCGCCTGAGCGAGAAGAACTTGTTCCGCGAATGCGGCCTCGGCACCCCCGATTTCGAACCGGTGGATACCCGCGAGGAACTGGTCCGCGCCGTGGAGCGCATTGGCGCTCCTGCCGTGCTGAAGACCCGCCGGCTGGGTTATGACGGCAAGGGCCAGTTCCGGCTGAAGACCGCCGCCGATATCGACGCGGCCTGGGCGGCCCTGGGTGAGGCGGCGGGGAAGGTGGGCCTGATCCTTGAAGCCTTCGTGCCGTTCGATCGCGAAGTCTCGGTCGTGGCGGTGCGTGGCCGCGATGGTTCGTTCCGTAGCTGGCCGCTCACCCGCAACTGGCACGTCGATGGCGTGCTGTCGCTGAGCCTGGCCCCCGCGCCGGGTTCCACCGATGAGCTGGAGCGTGAGGCCAACGCCCATGCCCGCAAGGTGGCCGAAACGCTCGATTACGTGGGCGTGTTTGCCCTGGAACTGTTCGTGTGCAATGGCCGCCTGCTCGGCAACGAGATGGCGCCGCGGGTGCATAACTCCGGCCATTGGACCATCGAAGGCGCGCACACCAGCCAGTTCGAGAACCACGTAAGAGCCGTGCTGGGCCTGCCCCTGGGCGATACCGGCGTGCGCGGCCCCAGCGCCATGCTTAACTGGATTGGCGAGATGCCCGATCCGGCGCCGGTGCTGACGGTGGCCGACGGCCACTGGCACGACTACGGGAAGGAAGCCCGCCCGGGCCGCAAGGTAGGCCATGCCACCGTGTGCGCCCCGGATGCCGGCAGCCTGCGCGAGAAGTTGGCGGCGGCTGGCAAGGGCCTGGGCCGCGAAAGCCAGGTCCAGCCCGCGATCGACGCACTGGCCTGACCCATGTAGGAGCCCACCCTGTGGGCGACATCACCCATGTAGGAGCCCACCCTGTGGGCGATATCTTTTGTCGCGAGGCAGCAGGCCCTGTTGCGTTTCGCGAACAGCGTCGCCCACAGGGTGGGCTCCTACAAAAAAGGCCGGGCGACGTGCCCGGCCTTTTTTTGTACGTAAACGGGTTTATGCCATGTTCTTGGCGGCAAATTCCCAGTTCACGATGGCCCAGAAGTTCTCAAGGTACTTCGGGCGGGCATTGCGGTAATCGATGTAATACGCGTGCTCCCACACGTCCGCCGTGAACAGCGGCTTGTCGCTGCCGGTGATCGGCGTGGCGGCGTTGGAGGTGTTCACGATGGCCAGGGCGCCATCCGGGCGCTGCACCAGCCAGGTCCAGCCCGAACCGAAGTTGCCGGCGGCCTGCTTGCTGAACTCTGCCTTGAACGCGTCCACCGAGCCGAACGCCTTGGTCAGCGCATCGGCCAGCTTCGCCGGCGGCTCGGCCTGCTGCGAGGCCGGGCGCATCGAGTGCCAGTAGAAGGTGTGGTTCCAGATCTGCGCGGCATTGTTGAAGATGCCGCCCGAGGAGGTCTTCACGATGTCTTCCAGGCTCTTGCCCTCGAACTCGGTGTCCTTGACCAGGTTATTGAGGTTCGTGACATAGGTCTGGTGGTGCTTGCCGTAGTGAAACTCGAGGGTTTCGGCGGAGATGTGCGGCTCCAGGGCATTCTTCTCATACGGAAGCGGGGGAAGTTCGAACGCCATGTCTGGGCTCCTTAGCGGTGGCTGGGGGAAAAGGGATGAAGCAGGGCGCGGCCCGCGCGGCTGCTACACTATGAAACATTCAGCATTCTAATGATGAAACCCGACCTATGGACGTCGTAGACGAGATCAAGGCCATCGTGGCGGCACATCCGATCGTGCTTTTCATGAAGGGCACGCCCGAATTCCCCACCTGCGGCTTCTCCGATCGTGCGGTGAAAGCGCTGGAGGCGGCGGGCGCGACGTTCCATCCGGTGAACGTGCTGGCCGATCCGCGCATCCGCGCCGGCCTGCCGCACTACTCGAACTGGCCCACGTTCCCGCAGTTGTTCCTGCTAGGGGAGTTCATCGGCGGTTGCGACATCGTCGAAGACTTGCATGCGGCGGGTGAACTCAAGCGCATGGCCGCGGATGTGGCCGGGGCCGAATCGTGAGCATGCTGCCTTCCGCACGCCTGCCCGAGGGCTGGGCGCTCGCGCCGGGCGTGCTCGCTGGCAGGGTATTCCTGCTGACCGGCGCCACGGGCGGGCTGGGCGGTGAAACCGCGCGCGCCATCGTGCGTGCCGGCGGCACGGTGGTCATCACCGGCCGAAAGGTTCGCCCGCTCGAAAAACTGTACGACGACCTGGTCGCCCTGGGCGGCCCGGAACCGGTCATCCATCCACTCGATCTGGAGAGCGCCACGCCCGCGGTCTTCGCCGCACTGGCCGATGGCCTCGAAGCGGAGTTCGGCCGGCTCGATGGCGTGATCCACGCCGCGGCCCATTTCAACGAACTCACCCCCATGGCCATGCACAAGCCGGATGACTGGCTGCGCGCCATGCAGGTCAATGTCTCGGCGCCGTTCGCACTGACCCAGGCCTGCATGCCGCTGCTTACCCGCGGCGACGACAGTGCCGTGGTGTTTGTCTTCGATGATCCGGAGCTGGTCTCCCGCGCGCACTGGGGTGGCTACGGCGTCTCCAAGGCGGCCGTGGAGCGCATGGCGGCCGTGCTGCATGCCGAGCACCGTGGCGGCGCCATGCGCGTGCATGCCCTGTTGCCGCCGCCCATGCGTACCGCGCTGCGCCGCGCCGCCTACTACGGCGAGAACACCCTCGAACGGCCTCTGCCCACGGCATCGGCCGAAGCCATCGTGTATCTGCTTTCAGGTGCTGGCGCGGATGCGCGAGGCACGGTCCTGGATATCCGCCACACCCACTGATTCACCGCTTTTAGGAGTACGTCCCCATGGAAACGCAGATGACGACGTTATCCGCGGGCATCCTGCTGTTCCTGATCATGGATCCGCTGGGCAACATCCCGCTCTTCCTTGCCCTGCTGAAGGACGTACCGCCGCAGCGGCGCCGCAAGGTGATGATCCGCGAGCTGTTGATCGCACTGGGCGTGCTGGTGGCCTTCCTGCTGGGTGGCCAGTTCATCCTCAAGCTGCTGCAGCTGCGCCAGGAGTCGGTCAGCATCGGTGGCGGTATCGTGCTGTTCCTGATCGGTATCCGCATGGTGTTCCCGCCGGTGGAAGGCGGGGTGTTTGGCAAGCCGGGCGAGGGCGAGCCGTTCATCGTGCCCATGGCCATTCCCGGCGTCGCCGGCCCGTCCGCCATGGCGGCACTGCTCCTGCTCACCAATTCCCAGCCGGGCCGCACGGCGGAGTGGGGTATCGCGCTGTTCCTGGCGTGGCTCACCACGTCGATCATCCTGCTCAGTTCCACCTTCCTGTTCAAATGGTTGGGTGAAAGCGTGCTGACCGCCATGGAGCGCCTGATGGGCATGCTGCTCATCGCCCTTTCGGTGCAGATGTTCCTGGGCGGGCTCTCGTCCTATTTGCACATTGCCGTATGAACATACGTGGCGGTAGGGTAACTGTCATAATTGCCCGCGAGCATGGGCGAGGCCGGGACTGACCCGGCCCCGGGCATGGGCAAAGCCCCGGGATGGGGCCACGAAGGGTGTTCAAAGGCACTATGACAAACCACGACTCCGCACCACGCCCGCACGGCCCGTACCGTCCGACGTCTAAGGGAGCCACATCATGCTGAGCATCGATCGCACCCTGCAGGAACGCATGCCATGGCTGGCCCAGCACCCCAAGCTGCGCAAGCCGCTGACCGGGTTGCTCGGTACGCTGGCCCACGAACAACGCTTCAACGGCGTGCTCGAGGCGCTGCGCGATACCCAGGGCATTGAGTTCGCCGAGCGCGTGCTTGAGCACCTGGGCGTCAGCTGCCGGGTCACCGAGCGCGAGCGCGAGAACATTCCCGTGGAAGGCCCGCTGATCGTCGTGGCCAACCACCCGCTGGGCATGGTCGATGCCATGGCTCTGGTCCAGCTCATCGCCTCGGTGCGCCGCGACATCCGCATCCTTGGCAACGATGTGCTGGCCGCCGTGCCGCAGATGGAACCGCTGTTGCTGCCCGTCGATATCTTCGGCAAGGGTGCCACCTCGCGCATGCGCGCTTTGTTCCGCAGCATCGAGGCGGGCGAAGTGCTGGTGATGTTCCCGGCGGGTGAAGTTTCCCGCGTGCGCGCCAGCGGCGTGCGCGATGGCAAGTGGTCCGATGGCTTCGCCCGTATCGCGGCGAAGGCCGGGATCCCGGTGTTGCCCGTGCATATCAACGCACGTAACTCCGTCGCGTTCTATGGCCTCTCCATGCTGGCCAAGCCGCTGAGCACGGCCATGCTTCCGCGCGAGGCCACCTCGGGCAAGCAGCGCCTGGGCATCCGCATCGGCAAGCTCGTCGATGCCGACGAATTGAAGCAGGTCAGCGGCGGTTCCTCCGAGCGCGCTGCCAAGCTGATGCGCCGCCACGTGTACCGCGTGGGCCAGCAGCGTGGCCTGGTCTTCGGTGGGCAGACACCGCTTGCTCATCCGGAACCGATCGAGCGTGTGGTCGCCGAGCTAGCCAATGCTGAAGTGCTGGCTGAGCTGGGCGGCGGCAAGAAGGCCTTGCTGGTGCAGGGTTCCAGCGATAGCGCGGTGCTGCGCGAGATCGGCCGCCTGCGTGAGCTGACCTTCCGCCGGGTAGGCGAAGGCACCGGCAAGCGTCGCGACCTCGACGCCTACGATCCGTATTACGAGCACCTGGTGCTGTGGGACGAGAAGGCACTGCGCATCGTCGGTGCGTATCGCTTCGGCCATGGCGGCAAGCTGATCGCCGAGCGTGGCATGAGCTCGTTGTATACCTCGAGCCTGTTTGATTATTCGCCGGCGCTGGAATCGCGTTTGGCTCAGGGCCTTGAGCTGGGCCGCAGCTTTATCGCCCCGGCTTACTGGCGCTGGTCGCGCGCGCTGGATCAACTGTGGCAGGGCATTGGCCTGTATCTGCAGCGGCATAAGGATGTCCGTTACCTGTTCGGCCCGGTGAGCATGTCGGCGGCGATTCCGCGCGAGGGCCGTGAATGGATCGCGGCGGCGCACCAGCATTTCTTTGGCGTGCAGGGCCTGGCGGCGGCTCGCCAGCCGTTCGTGATCCCGCAGGAGACGCTAGCGCAGGTGCGTGCGGAGCTTGAGGGGCTCGATGCAGCGGGTGGCCTGGGTAAGCTGAAGAACCGGCTGGATGCGCTGGGTGTGACGCTGCCGGTGTTGTATCGCCAGTATGTGGATCTGGTGGATCCGGAGGGCGTGCAGTTCCTGGCGTTTGGCGAGGATCCGGATTTCGCGGGCTGCGTGGATGGCCTGGTGATGCTGGACCTGCTGAGCCTGAAGCCGGCCAAGCGCGCACGCTACCTGGGCAAGCAGGACTAAGGCGTCGCGAACGCCCGTGCACCTGTAGGAGCGTGCTTGCACGCGATAAGCCAACGAAGCAGGGAAAAGGCCGCGAGCAATCGCGGCCTTTCTTATGCGGTTCATTCGCTAGCGCGAATGCATGTTCTTAGCGGCATCCGCCGCCTTGCTCTTGAGGGCGCGAGGCCGAGAGCCGTCGGTGCCCACCCTCGCGTCGGATGCTGCGGCTGCGCCGCCGTGCCTTTGATTCGCGCACAAGGTGCGCTCCTACAACCGCCGCCCCGTTAGCGAGCCATGGGCCAGCACTATGTAAGGCTGGCCTACGGCCGCTCTCTTGTGCGGAACTCGCCTCGAGGGTGGGCACCGACGGCTCTCTTGACCCATGAGGTTGGGTGAGTGGAGAGCCACGGCGTTGTCTGCGGGCAGATTGGTGCGTTCGGGCATGCGTGGGCGGACAGCTGCTTCGTCTGCGGACAGGGGGTAGCTGTGTGGCGTGCATCAGCAAGCGCGGTGTTGTGGCAGCGTTTGCCGATCGTCGCGCGGTGATGCGTTATGGCGTCACCGCTGCGTCGGCTGATCGCGTGCAAGCACGCTCCTACACGAGCCGTGCGTGTTCATTCATTAATTCGTGGCACATCTTGTAGGAGCCCACCCTGTGGGCGACATCTTTTCGCCGAGCGCACAGGCCCTGCGGCAGTATCGCGAAAGCTGTCGGCCACAGGGTGGCCTTGTGTCTTTGCCGCGGCGTAGGCTGATGGGTGAGAGCGGAGTGCGGCAAGCCGATGATGGCCGGTGCCAGGAGCACGTGTAGGAGCAAGGGCTGCCGCACTCCCTTCACCAAGCCCGAACAGTTGCTCGAGTCCTACCTCGAATTCACAAGCCGGGGCTGGTGGAGGTGCTCTCACTCCCGATCCTACTCCGGAGAGACGCCATGGGCATGCATATCGGTGTTGATGTGGGAAAGGCCACACTGGATGTGGTCTGGTTATCGACCAGGCGTCACGAGCGCTTCGCCAATACGCCGGTGGGCCGGGAAAGGCTGCTGAAGGTGTTGTCTCCCAGTGCCGTTGAGCACATCGTGCTGGAGGCGACAGGAGGCTACGAACGGGCCATCGTGGAAGCCTTGGCGGCAGCCGGCTACCAGGTGACGCGCCTGGCGTCGCACCGGTCCAGGGCATATGCCGCAGCGCTTGGAAACCTCGCCAAGAACGATAAGATCGATGCCTTAACGTTGGCCCGCATGGCCAAGACCATCGATCCGGAGCCCTACCAGCCGACACCGCCCGAACGGGCGCAACTGGCCGATCTGGTACGTTGCCGCCAGCAGTTGGTGAGCCAGCGCGATGACAATCGCCGCCGGCTGGCTCAGGCGACGTTACCCGCCGCGCAACGCGCTCTCCAAGCGATGATCGAGGCGGCGAAGGCGCAGATCGCGGCCATGGATCAGGCGATCAAGCCAGCCATGCAGGCGGTCGATCCGCACTCCCGCCTGTGCAGCGTCCCGGGCATCGGACCGGTGACCGCGGCCACGCTCATCGCATACCTACCGGAACTGGGCCAGCTGGACCGCAAGCAGGTCGCTGCTCTGGTCGGCGTCGCGCCGTACGTTGATCAAAGTGGCCATCGCAACGGCCCCCGACGCGTACGCGCCGGCCGCTGGATCGTCAGGCGAGTGCTCTACATGGCCACCTGGGCGGCTATCAACGCCACGAACAGCCCTCTTAAGCTCCGCTACGACGCGCTACGAGCGCGTGGGAAAGTCGCAAAAGTGGCGGTCGTGGCCTGCATGCGACAGCTAATCACGGCCATCAATGCGATGGTCCGTGATCAGGCCGAGTGGAGGACTGCCTAAAGACAGTTGCTCCTACAAGGGCATGGCCACACAAGATACGAGCTCGCCCCCATGAAGCCTCATGGGTGAAGAGAGTCGTCGGTGCCCACCCTCGAGGCGAGTTCCGCACAAGAGAGCGGCCGTAGGCCAATTAAGTACATCTGCGCCGCAGGCGCACTCCGGTACGAACGCGGAGGACCTGTCTGAGCAGCGAGGGTGGGCACCGACGGCTCTCGGCCTCGCGCCCACAAGAGCGAGGCGGCGGATGCCGCTAAGAACACGCATTCGCGCCAGCGAATGAACTGATTCACCAGCGCAAAGCCGAAGGCGAGCCAGCCGGAAGCAAGAAACCGATTATCTCGTGGGCGTAGGAAAAGCCGAATCGCTCCGCATGAAAAAAGCATCAACGTTTCGACAAATTGTCATTGTGTGATGCTAGCCTATTGATTATCTCAGGGCAGGGACCTCCCGCTTTTCAACCAGGGTTGCCGCAGCGGGCGGCGCTAACAAGGACCTTTTGTGCTCGGTACGCGTACCGAGCGCATTGCTGCGTCCGGAGAAAGCGTTTTTTCTTGCGCCAACGTAATAACTAACGAAGTCCAATTAATCGCAATTAATAGCGACATTAGAAATATTTTTCGATTTACCCGTTACCAACAACTTGCATCACACCAGGAAACCAGTCGATGAATCGCAATTCCCTTTCGGCAGCGATTGCTCTTTCGCTTTGCCTCGTGGCCGGCGGCGTCGCCGCACAGGATAGCCAGGACCAGGCCACTGCCAACACGCAGCGCGCCACCGTCACGACCACCTCGAACACCTCCAACGCCAACGCCACGCGCCGTGACGCCGAGCAGATGAGCGCCGTGCAGGTGAAGGCGAGCTCGCTGTCGCTCGGCGGCGGCCTGATGACCATCCAGGACGCGCCGAAGGCCGTTTCGACCATTTCCCGTGATGCCATCGTGCAGGCGGCGCCGGGCGCCAACTTCACCCAGATCATCGAATCGATCCCGGGCGTCATCTCGTCCACGGACGATTACACCGGTACCAACGACGGTAACGCCACCGTGCGCGGCTTCCCGCTCGACGAAGTGGGCGTGACCGTGAACGGCGTGCCCATCAACGACAGCGGCAACTACAAGATCTACCCGACCGAGTACGGCGACACCGAAAACATGGGTGACGTCACCGTGCAGCAGGGCTACCCGGACAACAGCGCGCCGATCCCGGGTGCCGCCGGTGGCTCGATCGCGTGGGTCACGCTCGATCCGTCGCACACCGCCGGCCTGGATTTCAGCCAGTCGCTGGGCAGCAACAGCTACCACCGCACCTTCTTCCGCCTGAACACCGGCGACACCGGCCCGGTGCGCTCGTGGATCTCGTACTCCAATAACGAAACCCACCTGTGGCGCGGTCGCGGCACCTCGAAGGTCACCAAGATCGATGCGAAGTCGGTCTGGCAGATCGACGACAAGGATTCGATCACGGCTTCGGTGCAGTACAACCGCGAAGTGAAGACGAACTACGAGTCGCTCACCAAGGCGCAGGCGGCGGCGGAGTACAAGCAGAGCTACACCGGCATCTACAAGCCGGGCAGCAATGACACCAACTTCTACATGCTCCACCAGAACCCGTTCCGTAACTACCTGGCCAGCCTGGACGGCGAGTTCAGCCTGTCCAACGACCTGCACCTGTCGGTGATCCCGTACTTCCAGTACGGCTTCGGCGGTGGCGGCTCGGGCACCACGTTCACCGAATACGCCGGTGCGACCGGTGGCAACTACTACAAGACCGTGCCGTATGACGTGAACGGTGACGGCAAGGTCGGCGGCACCGCGCTGGTCAACTCGTACAGCACCTCGGTTACCTACCGCCCGGGTATCGTCATTAAGTTCAACCAGGACCTGAGCGACACCAACAGCCTGGAATACGGCGTGTGGGCCGAGCGTCCGCGCCAGCAGCAGAACCAGGCGTTCATCCCGACCGATTACAGCACCGGCATCCCGTACGACATCTGGGCACGCAAGGGTTCGCGTATCACGTACCCGGATGGCACCCCGCAGATGTCGTACCAGCAGTACACGACCACGACCAACGAAAAGGCGTTCGTGTCGGATAACTGGAACCCGACCGATGCCCTGACCCTGACCGGTAGCGTGGCCTACGTGTGGTCCAAGCGCGATGGCGACATCGTCGAGTTCCCGAACTCGGATGGCACGATCACCACCGCCGGCAAGACCAGCACCAAGAGCGCGGCCTACGGCGCATCGCCGACCGGCACGTTCCACAAGTGGACGCCGTCGTTCGGTGCCAAGTACCAGATCAACGACGAGAACCAGCTGTACTTCGGCATCGGCAAGACCTTCCGCGCCCCGATCAACGGCGCGGTGCTGAGCAATGCCCTGTACGGCACCGGCTCGAACAACGCCAACCCGCTGCCGAACAAGCCGGAAACCTCGACCTCGGCCGACCTCGGCTGGCGCTTCTACGGCGACAACGCGTCGTTCAGCGTCGACGCCTTCGCTGCCAACTTCAACAACAAGCAGGTGTCGGGCTACGACGAGGCCACCGGCCTTACCGTGTACACCCAGCTGGGCAAGGTGCATAACCGCGGCCTGAGCCTGGAAGGCAGCTACAAGTTCGATGAGCACTTCAAGCTCTACGCGAACTACGTGTACCTGCAGTCGCGCATGCAGGATGACCTGAACACGCTGGGCGACGGCATCTACTACACGAAGGGCAAGACCCTGATCAACGCCCCGCGTAATGCCGGCTACGTCAGCTTCAATTACGACAATGGTCCGTTCTGGGCCGCGATCAACGCCAAGTACCAGGGTTCGATCTGGGGTGACTGGTCCAACACCGAGCGCGTGGGTGGCTACACCACCTTCAACCTGGATGCCGGCTGGAACTTCGACGACTTCTCGGCCCTGTTCCGCAAGCCGTACATCAAGCTCAACGTGTACAACCTGACCGACAAGAAGGCGCTGACCTACGCCTCGAACGCCACGTCCTCGCTCGCGTCGAACCCGGGCAAGATCAAGGATCCGAATGGCGTGGTCCTTTACGCCTCGGCCCCGTATTACTCGGTGCTCCCGGAGCGTACGGTCATGGTGACCTTCGGCGCCTCGTTCTTCTAAGCGCACCGATCCAGGCCTGGCCTGATAAGGCGCCCCTCCGCAAGGAGGGGCGCTTTTTTTTAACGTCCAGATCTCATATGACACGCGACGCAGGCCCGCCGGCAGGCCGTCGCTTGCGGGACTCGCAAGATCACGATATCTCGCAAAATCATGAAGTTATAAGCTATTGATCGATCTAAGTAATGGCGGGGGATGGTCGCGACCCCGACCTTTTCCTATCGCAACTTGTTACGCCGATGTAATAAACTTCATCTAATGTTTACGGGGTCGCAGCATCCTGCGACACCCCATTAGTGCCATCCGCGACCGCTGGGCGACGCCTGAGGGTCAGGGGAAAACCGAAGAATCGTTGTTGCCTTCCAGAGGTTGGGCGTGTTGCGACGCCCTTCTTTCCAGCTTTTTTTCTCGCGAAATTGTGAGGTTCGTTACATGCAGAAGCGTATCCGCGCCAAACTCCTGCCGTTGGCCATCGCGTCGCTTATCGCGTCGCCCGCCGCCTTCGCCCAGGAGACGTCGTCGACGATCAGCGGCCGTGTCCTTGATAGCGCCGGCCAGCCGGTTGCCAACGCCACCGTCGTCATCGTCCACGAGCCGTCGGGCACCACCAAGACGACGACCACGGACGCCAACGGCCGTTACGCGGCCCAGGGCCTGCGTGTCGGCGGTCCGTTCGACGTGACCGCCACGAAGGACGGCCAGCCGTCGGCTCGCCAGGACCAGGTCTACCTGCAGCTCGGCGCCGATACCGCCGTGAACCTCACCGCGGGCGCCGCGGCCAACGCCGCTGAAGCCACCGCGCTCGGTGCCGTCACCGTGTCCGCCGTGTCGGGCCAGTTCTCGTCGGAGAACAAGGGCCTGGGCACCAACATTTCGCAGGCGCAGCTGAAGGCCACCCCGACGCCGAGCGGCAACATCGCCGACATCGCGCGCCTCGACCCGCGCGTGAACGTCGACCACGGCACCGGCGCCATCTCGGCCAACGGCCAGAACGCCCGCATGAACAGCATCAAGGTCGATGGCCTTGGCGTGGGCGACCCGTTCGGCCTGAACGGCACGGGCCTGCCGACCGTCGGTTCGCCGGTCGCCATGGACACGATCGATTCGTACAACATCTCGACCGCCAACTACGATGCCAGCTCCGACACGATCGGCGCTGAAATCAACGCCGTCACCAAGTCGGGTACCAACGAGTTCCACGGTACGGCTTACTATGGCTTCAAGAACGCCTCGAGCATGGTCGGCGATGCCGGCTGGATCAATAACGGCGCCAACCGCGATTACACCGAGTTCGACCGTAACTGGAAGGCCGGTGCCACGATCGGCGGCCCGATCATCAAGGACAAGCTGTTCTTCTTCGCCAGCTACGAGAAGGAAGAAGTGACCGGCCTGAGCTCGGGCGCCGTGAACGGCCTCGACCCCTCGCTCGCCGCTTCGACCAACAACAAGGTCTCGCAGGCGGATCTCGATCGCACGATCGCAGCGGCCACGGGCCTGGGCCTGGTGCCGGGTTCGCTCGGCGCGAACGGCGGCACGCTGACCGACAAGCGTTACACCGGCAAGCTCGACTGGAACATCACCGACGGCCACCGCATGAACCTTGCGTACTCGCGTACCAAGGAAGTGAAGCCCAACCCGCAGGGTAACGGCGCTTCCACCATCGGCCTTTCCAGCTACTGGTACACCGTCAACACCGATATCAAGAACTACACCCTGCAGTCGTTTGACGACTGGAACGACGTGTTCTCGTCGGAGACGAAGGTCGGCTACAGCGATTACAGCCTGGCCCGCTCGGTCGATACCCAGCAGCCGCAGATTGGTGTGCGCGTCAACAGCGGCACCACGGCCACCAGCAACACTGGCCCGACGATCAACCTGGGTGAAGACCAGTTCTCGCACTACAACGCCGCGTCGGTGAAGACCCTGAACGCGCTGTGGGTCGGCACGCTGTACCTCGACGACCACACCATCAAGGGTGGCCTGGAGTGGGAGCGTACCCGCATCTATAACCTGTTCGGCCGCACCGAGTTCGGTGCGTACACCTTCGGCAACGGCATCGACAGCTTCGCCAATGGCCTGTACAGCAACTATTCGCTGTACCAGCCGGCGAAGGGTTATAGCCTGAACGACATCGCTGCCCAGTGGGAGCTGCGTCGCCACACGTTCTTCCTGCAGGATACCTGGCAGCCGACCGACAACCTGTCGGTGCAGTTCGGTTTCCGCGTGAACAAGTACCTGACCGACGACAAGCCGCTCTATAACGCGACGTTTGAGCAGAAGTACGGCTTCAGCAATGCGGCCACGATCAACGGTAGCAAGCTCGTCGAGCCGCGCCTGTCGTTCAACTACACCTTCGACAGCGAGTACAAGACCCAGCTGCGCGGTGGCGTTGGCCTGTTCCAGTCCGATCCGCCGACGGTGTGGATGACGAACCCGTACCAGAACAACGGTATCAACATCGTCACCTACTCGTACGACCGCACCACGGTGAACGGCCCGAACTGCCGCCTCGGCAGCCAGACCGTTGCGTGCCCGCAGTTCAGCGCCGACCCGTTCAACCAGCCGACCAGCGGCGCGGGTACCCAGCCGCAGATGGCTGTCGATACCGTCGACAAGAACTTCAAGCTGCCGAGCGTCTGGAAGTCGTCGATCGCGTTTGATCGCGAGCTGCCGTGGCAGGGCATCATCGGCACGATCGAGTACCAGCACCTCGATGTGCAGGATGGGATCTTCTACCAGAACCTGAACATCGGCGACGCCACGGGCATCATGCCGGATGGCCGCTTCACGTATTACGGTTGCATCGGCGGCTCGACCCCGGTGGGCGGTGCGAACACGAGCGCCTGCGGTACGAATCCGACGGGTACGGCTGCCAGCACCAACCGCAACCGCTACCGCGCGGATGGCCGCTTCGCCCAGGCCGTCACCTATCTGACCAACACCCACAAGGGTGGTGCGGACACGGTGACCCTGTCGTTCACCAAGCCGATGGAAAACGGCTGGTCGTGGAGCATCGCGGCTACCGGTAGCCATGCGACGGAAGTGAACCCGGGCACGAGCAGCCAGGCGTCGTCGAACTACTCGAACAATGCCTGGTACAACCCGAACGAAGACGTGGCGTCCACCTCCAACACCAACATCGCACGGCGCCTCAACGCCTCGATCGCGTGGCAGCACAACTTCTTCGGCGATTACGCCACCACGATCAGCGCGTTCTACGACGGCCACTCCGGCGTGCCGTATAGCTGGGTGTTCGGTAACGATGCAAATGGTGACTCGTACTCGCGCGACCTGGCTTACATCCCGACCCGTAACGACGGCACGGTGTTCACCACCACGTCCGGCGCGGCGGCTTCGCAGGCTCTCGTCAACCAGTTCTACGATTACATTCAGAACGATAGCAACCTGCGCAAGAACCAGGGCAAGGTGGCTCGTCGCAACGATGCGGTCTCGGCCTGGGTGAACCAGCTCGACCTGAGCCTGAGCCAGGAAATCCCGGGCATCTTCAAGGGCAACAAGGGCGAGATCCGCCTCGACGTTTACAACTTCCTGAACCTGGTGAACAAGGATTGGGGCCAGCAGTCGTATGTCGGCTTCCCGTACACCCGTACGCTGGCCAACTTCGGCGGCGTGAACGCCCAGGGCGAGTACATCTACCAGCTGCCGACCGACGCGCAGGGCAACTACCAGCCGGGTGCGAAGGCCGTCTACGACGCGCCGACCGACAACAGCGCGACCAAGCTGAACCCGGTCTCGCGTTGGTCCGCCACGCTGACGGTGCGTTACACGTTCTAAGCAGGGCTTAGGCCTTACGAGGAACCGGAAAACCGGCATCCGAAAGGGTGCCGGTTTTTTTGTGGGGTCCACGGCGGACTTGACCCCCGCCAATGCCCCGCGTGATCCTAGGCAGTCCGCTCCCTTTCCGGAGCGGGGTTCGCCGCTAATTCGCGGTCAGAAGGACATGTAAGTCAATGAATGCTCAGCATTTCGGGGAGCCGATCACCGGCAAGACGGTCAGCGCTCGTGTTTCGCCGGCCGGCGGCCTCGATATCCTCTCCCGTAACGAAGTGGCGCGTCTGCGCGATGCCAGCGGGTCGGGCCTGCACCAGCTCCTGCGCCGCTGTGCGCTGGCGGTGCTCACCTCGGGCAACCTTTCCGATGATCCGGGCTCGATGTTCGAGCAGTACCCGGATTTCGATATCCAGGTGCTGCAGGAAGATCGCGGCATCAAGATCGAGCTGAAGAATGCGCCGGAGCAGGCGTTCGTCGATGGCCGCATCATCCGCGGTATCAACGAGCTGCTCGTCGCCGTCGTGCGCGATATCGTTTACGTGTCGACCCAGCTCGAAGCGGGTGCGTTTGATCTGGACGATAGCGTGGGCATCACCCACAGCGTGTTCGAGATCCTGCGTAACTCGCGCATCCTGCGCCCGCAGGTCGATCCGAACCTCGTGGTCTGCTGGGGCGGTCATTCCATCTCGCGCGATGAGTACGAGTACACCAAGCGCGTGGGTTACCAGCTGGGCCTGCGCAGCCTGGATATCTGTACGGGTTGCGGCCCGGGTGCCATGAAGGGCCCGATGAAGGGCGCGACCATTGCCCACGCCAAGCAGCGCCGCAAGGGCAACCGCTACATCGGCGTGACCGAGCCGGGCATCATCGCGGCCGAGTCGCCCAACCCGATCGTCAACAACCTGGTGATCATGCCGGACATCGAGAAGCGCCTCGAGGCGTTTGTCCGTCTGGGCCACGGCATCATCGTGTTCCCGGGTGGCGTCGGTACGGCGGAAGAGATCCTGTACATGCTCGGCATCCTGTTGCTGCCGAAGAACAAGGGCATCCCGTTCCCGCTCATTTTCACCGGCCCGCGCAATTCGGCGCCGTACTTCGAGCAGATCGATCGCTTCCTTCGCCTGTGCCTGGGCGATTCGGTGGCTGAGCACTATAAGATCATCATCGATGATCCGGCGGCGGTCGCGCATGCGATGGTCTCGGGCATCGACAAGGTGCGCAACCACCGCCTGGACAACAAGGACGCGTTCTTCTTCAACTGGGCGCTGGATATCCCGCTGCCGTTCCAGCAGCCGTTCCCGCCGACGCACAACGCCATGTCGGGCCTGGCCCTGCATCGCGATCGCCCGCGCCACGAACTGGCGGCCGACCTGCGCCGCGCGTTCTCGGGCATCGTGGCCGGTAACGTCAAGCCGGAGGGCGTGCGCGCCATCGCCGAGCACGGCCCGTTCGTGATCGATGGCGAGCCGGAGATCATGCGTGCCCTCGACGACCTGCTTAAGGCGTTCGTCGAGCAGCACCGCATGAAGCTCCCCGGTGGCACGGCCTACGAGCCCTGCTACGTCGTTCGTACGTGACACACAGGGCAGGGCGGCGCAACGCCGCCCTGCCATTAGCTGAACGTGACACAGGCGCCCCTGTGAACGTCACAGGGCCTAGACGGGGTCGCGGGTGAGGATGCAGGCACCCAAGCTACCTGGAGGCGCCCATGCTCGTCACCGTCCTGCTCGTTATCCTCATCCTTGCCCTGATTGGCGGCCTGCCGACCTGGGGCTATTCGCGCTCGTGGGGTTATGGCCCCAGCGGCGGCATCGGCGTCATTCTCGCCATCATCCTGATCTGCTGGTTGCTCGGCGTCTTCTGACGCCCGCTCACGCTGCCGCGCATCCTTGGGTAGCATGGTGGGATGCGCGGCGCCCCGGTGGCGGCGCGAGGAGGACCCCATGCCGCGACCCCACCGCCCCGTACCCGATACCGATCTGCCGCTTCCAGGCACCGCGCCACCGCCGTACGACCACGAACCGGTGGAGCGCCCCGGGCCCGAGCCCGATACCGACGGCGAGGCGCCGGAAACCTGATGGCGCGGCGTCGTACGGCCTGGCCTGGCGAGATCCTTCCTCGTTCCTTCTTCGAGCGCGATGCCCGCGAGGTGGGGCCGCAGCTGTTGAACAAGGTGCTTGCGTGCGCGGATGGCCGAGCCGGGCGCATTGTTGAAGTCGAAGCGTACGTGGGTGCGATTGATCCGGCGGCTCACACGTTTCGTGGCAAGACGAAGCGTAACGAAGTGATGTTCGGCCCCGCCGGGCACATGTATGTGTACTTCACCTACGGCATGCACTGGTGTGCCAACACCGTGTGTGGCGACGAGGGGGAGGGTAATGGCGTGCTCATTCGCGCGCTGGAGCCCATCGCGGGTATCGAACTGATGCGTGCTGCCCGGCCGAAGATCCGTCGCGACAAGGACCTGTGCAGCGGGCCGGCGAGGCTCACCCAGGCACTTGGCATCACGGGCGAGCAGAATGGCATCGATCTTGTTCGCGCACGCGATGGTTACACCGTGCTCGATGACGGGACGCCGGCACCGGAGAACGTCCCGGGCTCGGCACGCATTGGAATCCGCGAGGGTACCGACCTGCTGTGGCGGTGGTACATCGCCGGGAACCCCAATGTATCGAAGCCCTGAGGCTTAGCTCAGGAGGTGAGCACGGAGGATGTGACGCCAAGTAGTTTCTGAAGATCCGGCGGGAGTACCTCAGCCGCTGGTTTGAAGAGAGAAAGCTCGTAGTCGGTAAGGTTTTCGCGCAGCTCACCCTCGCGCGTTGTCAAAGGCTTGGTTGTTTTCATAGTGGCGTACCTCACGTTTGTTGGCCTTGCGGAAACTGATCACACGTATCCCACGGAAGGAGCGGGTAAATACAACGACGTGAACGCGTATGTCGATGAGACCGAGGGCGACGAAGCGCTCCTCACCATAGTCCATACGGGCGTCGCGACGCACGAGCGCAGTTGAGAAATCGAATTGAGCCACGTCGTCGAATGAGAGGCCTCGTTCCCTGAGGTTGCGGCCGTGCTTGGCCTGGTCATAGCGAATTTCCATGCTGGAAGCGTAGGAAATTCGCTGCCTTGCGTATGTCAGCTTTCGCTGGCTTTGCGCGTAGGCGGTGCCCGTGGTCTCACGGCGCGGCGCCAGAATGAGCGTCGATCGCCAGTGTCTTCAGGGCACCTTCGGTGCCTTTGCATGTGTCGTTGGCTAGCAACGCAAAGCCTTGCCCGCTGCGGGGGAACAGTACCACCTGGCTCGATGTGCCGAAGCTTCCCCCGCCGTGTGAAACGACGGGTTCACCCTTCGCCTGTTCAAGGTGCCAGGCCATGGCGACATCCTCATCGGCGCCGTGGACGAGCGCCCGGTGGGAGAGGGTGACCACCGGGTTTGCGCTGTCCAGCTGCCAGCGAACGTACCGGGCCAGGTCCTCGGGCGTAGACCAGAGCCCCCAGGCGGCCCCCGCGTTCGCAGGATGATCGGGCGTGGGCTGGCCGAACATGTCATAGCCAGTCACCTCGCGCGCCTTCAAGGCCGGAGCAAGCGTTAGCGTGGTGGATGCCATGCCCAGCGGTTCAAGAATCCGTTTCCTGAGCAGTGTTTCGTAGGGCATGCCATAGACATGTTCAAGGCCAGCGCCAATCAGAAGAAAGCCTGCGTTTGAGTATTGTTCGGCCGTACCCGGTGTGCTGCGCAAGGGCATCTTCCGCAGCGCGCTGAGAAACGTCCTTTCATCCTGCCCCTGGGCGAGCTGAATGAGCGCCGCGGGAAGGGTGCGTGGATTCTTGGCGGCGAAAACCGCGTCCGTATCGGGGATGTCCCGTGGCATGCCTGATCGGTGCGTAAGCAGCGTTGCCAGCGTAATGGGGTGCCCGTCGCGGGCCAGGTTGGGGTAGGGGCTTGCAAGATAACCGCGAAAATCGCCGTCGAGCGACATCTTGCCGCTGTGCACGGCATAGGCCGCGAGTGTCGCCGTGAAGCTCTTGGTGACCGAGGCAATCTCATACACGCTATCGGCCCGTGGGAGCGTTCCGGTTTCGCGGTTCGCAACCCCGTAGTTATAAACATGGCTGCCATCTTTCGTGACTACGGCGATGGACAGGCCCGCGTGGCAGCGACTACTGAAAAAGCTCGCCGCCGCGGCGTCCACGGCGTTATCCATGGCGGTGATTCGCGGGTTGTCGGTGGGTACGGTGGCCGCCGCCGCGATGTCCGCAACTGCGCACGCCAGGGCGGCGATGAGGGCGGTCCGGCCAAGGGGGCGAATCGGCATGCGAGGGCTCTCCCGGGGGATGACACCTGGCCAATCTAGGTGAAAGCAGATTACGGCGTCATGTGCTGCAAGTGCGGCGAGCGGGCTGAACGCCACCTGTGGCGGTGATACCTTCGCAACTTGTTGCTGCCGAGTGGGCGGCGTAGGCTCCCCCTCACCATGACAAGGAGATACGCATGAAGCGAGTCATCGTCGGGCTGTTTCTCGCAGCCCTCGCCCTCCCTGCAGCCGCCTCGGATACCTGGCGCGTCCATTCCCAGGTCGTCAGTACGGGCGATAGCGAAGGGCGCCTTCGCCAGGTGGCGGGCAAGCCCGATCGCGAAACGCCCATCGAAACCGGTAGAGGTGGCCTCAAGGGGTACCGCCTGGAGTATTTCCAGGGCGGGAAAAGCGTCCAGGTCGAAATCATCGACGGGAAGGTAGCGTCCATTACCCAGCTCGAGAGCTAGCCCAGGCGTAGCGGGCACGTTGCGCGGCACGCCGCGCCTGCCGCATAGTTTCGGCACCTTCAGGGGAGGGGAATCCCATGTTTGCAGTGATGTGGCTGGGCCTTGCGCTCGGCGGCAGTGTGCAAGGCGATGCGGTCGCGGCGGATGAGGTGACGAAGGGCTTGTTGCGCCGGGCGCAGTACGAGCAGGTGGCCATTTCACCCGATGGGGCGTATCTCGCGATCGCTCATCGCGAAAACGACGGGACGCTGGTGACGCTTCTCGACCGGAAGACGCTCAAGGCTGTGAGCCAGGTGGATCCCGGCGAGCGCGCCGAGGTACAGGTGCTTGACTGGCTGGGGCCGGAGCAGCTCATCATTTCGGCGAATCGAGTGAGTGGCGACTATGCCTCGCCCACGGTCATGCCGCAGCTCTACCTGCTGAATATCCACGAGAAGCATCCCAAGCTGCTGTCCAGCAACTTCGTCGGAACGATCGAGGGTGATGACAAGCACGTGCTCGTCGAGCGTTGTAAGACCATTGATGGCAAATGCCACATGGAACTCGTCAAGCTCGATATCACACACCTGACAGGCACGGGCGAATCGGTCGCTATTTCTCCCATTGAAGGGGGTACCGATTTCCTGATCGACCACACGGGCCAGCCTCGTTTTGCCTGGGCGGTGACGGAAGATAATGAGGAGCAGCTTTACGTGCGCCGTGGTGAAGGCGGGTGGGAGAAGGTGGGCAATGACAAGGATGCACACTTCTTCAGCCAGCCCGTCGGCGTTAGCCGCGATAATCGCTACGCGTACCTGATCAGCGAGAAGCCGCAGGGCACGAACGTGCTTGAGCGTTACGACCTGGGCGACGGTTCGCGCCAGGTGGTGCTCAGCGACACCCGCTCGGATCCGCTCTCCATCGTTGCCAGCCTGGACCAGATCGAACCTATCGGCGCCAACTTTGGCCCGGGGCGCCCGGTACAGCACTTTTTCGACCCGAAGCAGACTGACAGCCAGTGGCGCATCGCGCTCAACGCAGCCTTTCCCGACAGTATGGAAACAGTCGTGAGTTCGACCGCTGACGGGAACTGGCTGGTGATCGAAACCACCAGCGATCGTGACCCTGGTTCGTTCTACCTGTTCGACAAATCCACCAAGCATGCGCAGCTGCTTTTCCATGGCAAGCCGTGGATCGATGCATCCAGCCAGCGCGGCACGGACGAGTTTTCATTCAAAGCGAGGGATGGGTTGCCGCTTACCGGCTTCCTGACCATGCCGGCGCCCGGCGCACAGCTTCCGCCGATGGTGGTGATGGTTCATGGTGGTCCGTACTACGAACGCGATGACTGGAGCTACGACCGCGACGTCCAGGTGCTGGCGCAGCACGGCTATGCGGTGCTGCGGGTGAACTTCAGGGGTTCCAGTGGTTTCGGCCTGGATTTCCAGCAGCGCGGCTACCGGCAGTGGGGCGGCGCTATGCAGGATGATGTGACGGACGCCACGCATTGGGCTATCGATAACAAGCTGGTCGATGGCCGGCGCGTCTGCATCTTTGGCGGCAGTTACGGCGGCTACGCGGCCCTCATGGGCGCGGCACGGGAGCCTGGCCTTTACCGCTGCGCCGTGGGCGAGGCTGGCGTGTATGACCTGGGCAAGATGTATTCGTGGGGCGATACGCACCGCTACAAGTACGGCGTGAACTATTTGCGCCGGGTTATCGGAACGGACAAGGCCGAGTTGGCGGGGCGCTCACCGGTGGCGATGGCATCGTCCATCACCATCCCGGTCATGCTTGCCCACGGCACGCTGGATGGTCGCGTGCCGATCGAGCATGCGAAGGCGATGCGCGATGCGCTCGTGAAAGCGGGGCACCCGCCCATCTACCTGGAATACCCGTACGAAGGGCATGGGCTGGTGAGCCAGGCGCACCTGGAGGACTTCTACGCCCACCTGCTCCGGTTTCTCGATGCCAACACCGGGGCAGCCACGGCTGCGGTCGCATCCAGCGGTGCAACGGCGGCTAAGCCGTGACGGGACGGCTGCTGTCGTGAGCAAAGAAAAAGGCCTTGCATCGCTGCAAGGCCTTTCAAATCTGGCGCCCGAAGTTGGACTCGAACCAACGACCCCCTGATTAACAGTCAAGTGCTCTAACCGGCTGAGCTATTCGGGCGGGGAGCCACGTATTTTGTGTATGTTGCCGGGGGCTGTCAAGCATTCTTAACGATTGTTTTCACGCGACCGGCTGCAGGCGGCTGCGGAGGCGGCTTCGGCGGGCCCCGAGTGGATGCGGCCTGCTGCCGAATTGACCACGGAAATCGCCGTGGCGGGCCGTTTTCGCACGCACAGGGTGATGGTGGCATTGGTGCCGGGCGACCTGCCGCCAGCGTCGAAGCCGATGCGGTCGCGCGACTCTGACGCGTGGATGGCAAGGGAATGGGCGAGGGCATCATGGGCCGAGAGCACGACGCTGCCATGCTGGATGATCCACCCCTGCTCCCAGCGGCCGCGATGTGAGCAATGGTGGCCGTCGCGGCTGGGGCAGAGCGTGACGCCGCCGCCGCGCGTGATGGCGGCCCGCCGTGCCGCAGACAGGTCATCCGCCAGGGCTTCGGCCGCGGTGCGCAGCCGGGCGTGGGCGATGACGCTCGCGAGTGAGGGCACGGCCACCATGGCCGCCAGGGCGAGAATGAGGGCCGTGGCCGCGAGTTCGGTCAGGGTGAAGGCGCGTTGGGAGCGATGCATGAGGCGGCCCAGGGAGGAGGGCCGAGGATGGCGCCACGAACTCGCCTGGTATGTCAGGTTTCCACCTCACGCCGTGTAGGCGCAGTGCCTTTAAACTCAACGCTTTCGCCAGCATATTGTCGGCCATGACTGACCGTTTCCAGCTCGTCTCACCGTACCAGCCCTCCGGTGACCAGCCCGAGGCCATTCGCCGCCTGACCGATGGCTTCGAAGCCGGCCTGGCCTCCCAGACACTCCTCGGCGTGACCGGCTCGGGAAAGACGTTCACGATCGCCAACGTGATCGAGAAAATCCAGAAGCCGACGATCGTCCTTGCGCCGAACAAGACCCTGGCCGCGCAGCTTTATGGCGAGTTCAAGGAATTCTTCCCGAACAACGCGGTGGAGTATTTCGTCAGCTACTACGATTACTACCAGCCCGAGGCGTATGTGGTGGCGTCGGATACCTTCATCGAGAAGGATTCGAGCATTAATGATCACATCGAACAGATGCGCCTGGCAGCGACCAAGGCCTTGCTGTCGCGCAAGGATGCATTGATCGTTGCCACGGTATCGGCGATTTATGGCCTGGGCGACCCGGAAGATTACATGAGCCTCCGGCTCATCCTGTCGCGCGGTGATCATGTGGACCAGCGCGCGCTGATTCGCCAGCTCACCGAGCTTCAGTACGTCCGCAACGAGATGGAGCTGCGACGCGGTACCTACCGTGTGCGCGGCGAAGTCATCGATGTTTTTCCGGCGGAGTCGGAAGCGGAAGCGCTGCGTATCGAGCTCTTCGACGGCGATGTGGAAAACCTGTCGCTGTTCGATCCGCTGACCGGCGAAGTGCTGCGCAAGGTGCCTCGCTGGACGGTGTATCCGAAAACGCATTACGCGACGACGCGGCAAAGCGTGCTCAACGCGATGGAAACCATCAAGGTCGAGCTCTCCGAGCGGCTGGAGCAGCTTTATCGGGATAACAAACTGGTCGAGGCCCAGCGCCTGGAACAGCGTACTCGCTTCGATCTGGAGATGATGGCCGAGGTGGGGTTCTGCCAGGGCATCGAGAACTACTCCCGGCACATGACCCGGCGCGGGCCAGGCGAACCGCCGCCCACGTTATTCGATTACCTGCCGCCGGATGCCCTGATGGTGGTCGATGAATCGCACGTCACCGTGCCGCAGCTTGGTGCCATGTACAAGGGCGACCGTTCCCGCAAGGAGACCCTGGTCGAGTTCGGCTTCCGCCTGCCATCGGCCATGGATAACCGCCCGCTCAAGTTCGATGAGTGGGAGCGCCGGGCGCCGCGTGCCATTTATGTCTCGGCGACCCCCGCGAAGTACGAACTGGAGCATTCGGACGACAACATCGTTGAACTCGTGGTGCGCCCGACGGGCCTGATTGATCCGGAAGTGGAAGTGCGGCCCGTCCGCACCCAGGTGGACGACCTCCTTGGCGAGATCCGCAAGCGCATCGCCATGGGCGATCGCGTACTGGTCACGACGCTCACCAAGCGCATGTCCGAGAACCTAACGGATTACCTCGCCGAACACGACGTGAAAGTGCGCTACCTGCACTCGGATATCGAGACCGTGGAGCGTACGGAAATTATCCGTGACCTGCGCCTGGGCGAATTCGACGTACTGGTCGGCATTAACCTGCTGCGCGAAGGCCTGGATATGCCCGAGGTGTCGCTCGTCGCGGTGTTGGATGCGGACAAGGAAGGCTTCCTGCGTTCTACCCGATCGCTCATCCAGACCATTGGCCGCGCGGCGCGAAATGTGCGTGGCAAGGCCATTCTGTATGCCGATGAGATCACTGGGTCGATGAAGGAGGCGATGGACGAGACGGCACGCCGCCGTGAGCGCCAGATCGCCTACAACGAGGCCAACGGCATTACGCCAAAGACGGTCGTGCGGCGTATCGCCGACATCATGGAGGGGGCGCGATCGGACCTGGGCTCGCGCGGCAAGGGCAAGAAGGGCAAGGAAGCGAAGAAGGTGGCCGAAGCCGCGGCGGACTACAGTGCCCTCAACCCGGAGCAGGTGGGTTCGATGATCAAGAAGCTGGAGGCGCGCATGTACAAGCACGCCCAGAACCTCGAATTCGAGGAGGCCGGCAAGGTCCGCGACGAGATCCACCGCCTGCGCGAACGGGCGCTCCGGTGAGCCGGGGAGGGGCGGGATGCGATTTATCCGGCCCCTCTTGCGCCAGCCCCCGGTCATCGGTAAACTGCGCAGCTCTTCGGGCGGTTAGCTCAGCGGTAGAGCACTACCTTGACATGGTAGGGGTCACAAGTTCGATCCTTGTACCGCCCACCACTTCCTTCAATAGGGCAGTGGCATTGAAGAAAACGACTAAGGAGCCCGCAGGCTCCTTTTTTCTTGCCTTTCGGCACGGTTCAACCCTCAGGCCACGCTGATGACCGAACCCGAGCGCCTCGCCAAACGTATTGCCGCCATCGTGCCGTGCTCGCGTCGTGAGGCGGAGATGTATATCGAAGGCGGCTGGGTACGCGTTGATGGCGTGGTCGTCGAGCAGCCGCAGTTCAAGGTGCAGGATCAGCGCATCGAGATCGACCCGGCTGCCAGGCTGACGCCCCCCGAGCCGGCCTCGATGGTCCTGCACAAGCCGGCAGGGCTTTCGGTCGAGGCGGCCCGAGCTTTGATCCGGGTCGAAAACCACGTGGATGACGACCCCTCGGGAATTCGCCTGCTGCATCGGCACTTTGCAAAGCTGGAGCCCGCGCTCGGCCTGCCCGAGTCGGCGAGCGGCATGCTGGTTTTCAGCCAGGACTGGCGGGTAAAGCGTCGCCTGCAAGAGGATATCGACCGCATCGAGCAGGAGCTGGTCGTCGAGGTATCGGGTGAACTGAAACCCTACGGCCTGGCTTTGCTCAACCACGGGCTCGTTCTCGATAACTACGCGCTGCCGCCGATCAAGGTGAGCTGGCAGAACGAGAAGCACCTCCGTTTCGCGATGAAGCGAGTCTCGCCCGAGACGGTGGTGCGCATGTGCGCCGAGGTGGGGTTGACCGTGCTGGGCATGAAGCGGCTTCGTGTCGGGCGCATTCCCATGGGGCGGCTCGAGCCGGGCCAGTGGCGTTATCTCGCGACGTCCGACCGCTTTTGATCCTGTAGGCCTTTCCTTACGCCATCTGTTGAGCGGCGCAGACTGTATGCGGTTGGGTGCTTAGCGGATGCTGGGTACTCCTTCCTTTGAGTGCCCTGACCATGACTGATTGGACCCTGTCTGCCGCCGACTGGACGTCCCTGCAGGAGCGCATGGCACGCTCCGATGCCCGCTTCGATGCCTTCGTATCCCGCTTCGATGAACACGCTTCCCGCACCAGCGAGAGCTTTCAGCGCATCGATTGCCGCCTGGAGCGGCTCGAAAAGCGCGTCGGTGATGTCGAACAATCCGTGAGCATCGTGCACCGTGATGTTGAAACGATCGACAAGCGGCTGCGGGTTGTCGAGGGCGATGTCCAGGATCTTATCCGTTACCGCCACCGCCTGTGGGGCATGATCACCGCTATTGCTGCCTTGGGCGGCACCGTGGGGTTTGCCGGCGCACAGGCCTTCTACCGGATCTCGCACGTCTTGTGAGGCTCCCTGCCGCATCTCGGCGGGCGGCCACTCCAGCTACACTCAGGCCTTTCCAAGGATGTGGTGCCCATGGCTTACCTGCTGACCAAGTCCCTGCACATCGTGTTTGTCATCGCCTGGATGGCCACGGTGTTCTACCTGCCGCGTATCCTCGTCAACATCAAGGAAGCCGAGGGTGAGCCCGCCGCCGTCAAGGCGCGCCTGGAGCTTATGGGTCGCCGCCTCTACAAGTTCGGCCACACCATGTTCGGCCTGGCATTCCTGTTCGGCCTTGCACTTTGGCTGTACTTCGGGATCACCGGCGGCTGGTTGCATGCCAAGTTGACGCTGGTGGCGTTCATGCTGGCTTATTACATCTGGGCGGGCAGGGCGTTGAAGCGCAGCATGGCTGGCGGCGCGTTGCCATCGTCGAAGGCCTTGCGTATCGGCAACGAGCTACCGGTGCTGGTTCTGCTGGCCATCGTCTACCTCGTGGTCGCGAAGCCTTTCTGAGGTCTCTCCGCGTGAGACCACGACCCGCCATGATTCGCCGTGTCATCCACCTCACCGACGGAGCTGGCGCTTGAGCGATACGCACCCCATCGAGCCGGGCCTCATGGTCCTGCACGGCAACCGCCTGGAAGATCTGCGCGACATCCTGGTGGGGTGGCTGAGCCAGGCACCGCTGCGCCCGCTCGAAGACGAGCGCATCCTCGTCCAATCCAATGGCATTGCGCAGTGGTTCCGGCTGGCGCTGGCGCGTGCCGAATCGGAAGGCGGCCTGGGCATCGCCGCATCGGTAAACGTCGAGCTGCCCGGGCGTTTCCTATGGGACGCCTATCGCGCCGTACTGGGGCGCGACGCCGTGCCGCCCGAATCGCCGTTCGATAAATCACGGCTCATCTGGCGCCTGATGCGCCTGCTGCCAGCGCTCGCGCGGGAACCCGTGTTTGAACCGCTGGCTGCCTTCCTCGGCGATGGCAGCGATGCACGCAAATGCCACCAGCTGGCCGAGCGGCTGGCTGACCTTTATGACGGCTACCAGGTGTATCGCGCCGACTGGCTTGATGACTGGGCGGCCGGTCGCGACGTGATGCGCGATGCGCGTGGTGGCGAATCCGCGATGGCTGAAAACGATCGCTGGCAGGCGGCCCTGTGGCGCCGCCTTCTCGGCGACGTTGGCCCGGCCGAAGCCCATGGGCACCGCGCCGCCGTGCATGCCCGTTTCCTGGAAGCCGCCGCCGCTGCGCCCGAGCGGCCGCGCGCGCTGGCGCGACGCATCGTCGTCTTCGGTATGTCGTCGCTGCCGCGGCAAACGCTTGAGGCTCTTTCCGCGCTATCGCGCTGGTCGCAAGTCGTACTCGTGGTGCTGAACCCGTGCCGCCACTACTGGGCCGATATTGTCGACGACCGCGAGCTATTGCGCGCGGAGCGCCGCCGCCAGGCGGCCAAGCCCGGCATGCCGCCGTTGCCGGCCGAGGCCGATCTGCACCTCTACGCCAACCCATTGCTCGCTGCCTGGGGCAAGCAGGGCCGCGACTACATCCGCATGCTCGATGAGTTCGATCACCCGGATTCGTACCGCAAGCGCTTCACCGCGTGGGATGAGCGCATCGATTTCTTCGAAGAGCCCGACACAACGTCGCTGCTGGGCCAGGTCCAGGCCGCCATCCTTGATCTCGATCCGTTGCCCGCGCAGGGCGCGCCGGTGGCTGCCGACGATGATTCCATCGCGTTCCATGTTGCCCATGGGCCCCAGCGGGAGGTCGAGATACTCCACGACCAGTTACTGGCGCGCTTTGAGGCCTCCGGGCGCACGGGCCAACCTATCCTGCCCCGCGACGTCATCGTGATGGTGCCGGATATCGATACCTATGCGCCGCACATCGATGCCGTGTTTGGCCGGGTGCCGCGCGACGATCCGCGTTACATCCCCTATAGCATCGCTGACCGCGCGTCGCGTGGCACGGTACCGCTGGTCATGGCGCTCGACATGCTGCTGGGCATGACGGAATCCCGCTTCGGTGCGGGCGACCTCGCTGATCTGCTCGATGTACCTGCGTTACGCCAGCGCTTCGGTTTGGCTGAGGACGACCTACCGTTGCTCCACCGTTGGGTCGAGGGGGCAGGTATCCGTTGGGGGCTCGATGCTGAGCAACGCGCATCGTTGGGGCTGCCCGCACTGGAACAGAACACGTGGCTCTTTGGCCTCCGCCGCATGCTGCTCGGCTACGCCGTGGGGCAGGGTGAGGCGTGGGGCGATATCGAGCCCTACGGCGAGGTGGGTGGCCTCGATGCCGCGCTGATCGGGCCCCTGGCCGATCTTCTCGAGCGGTTGGGGGCGCATTGGCGCGCGATGGCCGTGCCGGTACCGGCCGCTGCGTGGGGTGAGCGCCTCCGTGCGCTTATGCGCGATTTTTTCGACGCCACCGATCCCGACGACCGCATGCGCGAACAGCGGCTGCTCGATGCGCTCGATGCATGGGAGCGCGCCTGCTTCGAAGCGGGATTCGATGAACCGGTGCCGGTCGATGTCGTGCGTGAAGCATGGCTGGGCCAGATCGACGATGGTGGCCTGTCGAAGCGCTTTCTTGCGGGGGCCGTCAGCTTCGGCACACTGATGCCCATGCGCGCCATTCCGTTTCGCCTCGTGTGCCTGCTGGGCATGAACGATGGCGCGTACCCGCGCGCGCGGCCGCCGATGGATTTTGACCTGATGGCGCGTGCTGGCGCGTGGCGCCCAGGCGACCGTTCGCGCCGGGAAGATGACCGCTACCTGTTCCTCGAGGCCCTGCTGTCGGCGCGGGATGCGCTACACATCGGCTGGGTAGGCCGAAGCGCACGCGATAACGCCGAACGCGCGCCGTCCGTGCTGGTTGGCCAGTTGCGCGATTACCTGCACGCGGCGTGGGCTGATGCGGATGGCGGGGCATTGCTTGAACGGCTCACGGTTGAACATCCGCTGCAACCGTTCAGTCCGGTGTATTTCCGTGCGGGCGATGCACGCTTGTTCACGTACGCAAATGAGTGGCGGCATATCCACGGCAGGGAAGGGTTGGCCGTGGACGATGCGTTGCCGCCCTGGCCCGTCGATCGTCCAATCGGTCTTGCGACGTTGCGCCGCTTTCTTCGCCATCCCGTGCGCGAATTCTTCCAGGCCCGGCTGGGTGTCCGTTTCGATATGCCCGATGTCGCCAGCGAGGCGCTCGAGCCGTTCGCCATCGGCGGCCTCGATCGTTTCGCGATGACCGATGCGCTGATCAGGGCTGCTCTTCGTGATGAGCCATCCGCTGAGGCCGCCATGGGCGCCGCCACCGCGCGTCTGCAACGCAGCGGCGTGCTGCCCATGGGCGGCTTCGCGGCGCCGGTGAAGCGCGACCTCCAGAAATCCGCCTCCGCCGTGTACGAGCGCGTCGTGGTCGAGCGCGGGCGCTGGCCGGTAGAAGCCGGCAAGTACGAAGTGCGGGTCGAATGCGAAGGCATCGTCATCGAGGATTGGCTCGCGGGTCTCCGCGCGAACGGGCAGGGCCAACTCGCGGCCTTGCTGGTATCGCCGACCGCGGTGCTCGATGACAAGGAGCGCCCGTTGGCCCACCGCGTCGTCATGCCTTGGGTGGACCACCTCGTGGCCCAGGCGGCAGGCCACGCGATTGAAACCCGCTATATCGGCCCCGATGCCACCATTGTCATCCGGCCCATGGCCCAGTCGGATGCGCGCGCTGCGCTGGGCACGCTGGTGCGCGCATGGCGCACGGGTATGCAGCAGCCCTTGCCCGTGGCGATGAAGGCCGCGTTTGGATGGATGGGCGAATGGTTCGGCGATGCGGAGACCAGCGCCCGTCGGGTGTACGGGCCGGGTGACGATTTCAGCCGCGGGGAGATCGATGGCGATCCCTACCTCGCCCGTGCGTGGCCCGATTTCGACGCCATGCTGGCGGCGGGCTTCGCCCGGCACCTGGCGCCGTACGAGGATCTCGCGCGCGCGCTCGAGGTGGAGAAGGCATGAGCCACGCCATCGAACCCCTGCGCCCGCTGGCTCTTCCGCTTGAGGGTGTTCGCCTTATCGAGGCGAGCGCCGGCACGGGCAAGACATGGACCATCGCTGCGCTTTACGTGCGCGCCGTGCTCGGGCACGGCCTGCCGCAGCCCCTCTTACCGCCGCAGATCCTCGTCGTGACGTTCACCGAGGCCGCCACGCAGGAGCTGCGTGAGCGTATCCGGTCACGCCTCGTCGAAGCTGCGGTGGCGTTCCGGGCCGGCAGTTCGAGTGAACCGCTGCTCGGTGAACTCATCGCGACGTACCCGGCCGACCAACAGCCGGCTTGCGCCCGGCGCCTTGAACTGGCGGCCCAGTGGATGGACGAGGCCGCTATCTTCACCATCCATGGCTGGAGCCAGCGCATGCTCACGCAGCATGCGTTCGGAAGTGGCCACGCGTTTGCGCAAACCCTGGAGCCGGACGAAAGTGAGCTCCTTGCCGAGTGCGTGCGCGACTACTGGCGCCAGGCGTTCTATCCGCTCGACGAAGCCATGCTCGCCGCCGTGCAGGCGGAGTGGCGCACGCCCGATGCGTTGCTTCGCTCACTCATGCCCTTGCTCTCCGGTGGCGAAGCGACGCTGCGCGTAGATGGCGAGCCGCTTGTAGCTGGCGACGGCATCGGCGCGATCCTGGCTGCCCGCCGTGCCTGGTACGAAGAAGACGCGCGGCGCCTCACCGACGCCGCGGGTGCGTGGCGCGACGATGCGGATGCCATCAGTGCCATGCTGGTCGAGGCGTCGGTATCGAAGGCGCTGAACAACAATTCGTACAAGCCCGACCGCATGCCTGCCGATATGGCGGCGATGCGGCGTTGGGCATGGTCGGGCGACGTGGCGGGTTTCGACATCGCCCGCTATTCGACAAGCCGGCTTACCAAGGGCACCAGCAAGAACAAAGTGCGCCCCGAGCACCCGGCTTTTGGGGCCCTGGAGCACTGGAGCGAATGGCAGGCGACCGCGGTGCCGGTGCGCCATGCCATCCTGGCGGATGCCGTGGCATGGGTAAGGGATCGCTTCGCGACGCAGAAGCGCCGCCGCGCCCAGATCGGCTTTGACGACCTGCTGCTGCGGCTCGATCGCGCGCTGGCCAGCCCCTCCGGCGGTGAGCTGGCCGCGACCATCCGGCGCCAGTATCCGCTGGCGCTCATCGATGAGTTCCAGGACACCGATCCCCTGCAGTACCGTATCTTTCGCGCGGTTTACCTTGCGGCGCCGGAAACCGCGCTCCTGCTAATCGGTGATCCGAAGCAGGCCATCTACGCGTTTCGCGGCGCAGATATCCACACTTACCTCGCGGCGCGCGCCGAGGCCGTGGCACCGCATTACAGCCTCGATACGAACTTCCGCTCCACGCAGGGCATGGTCGATGCCGTGAACGCGCTATTCGTGCATGGCGAAGGCCACCCCGAAGGCGCCTTCCATTTTGCCGATGGCGGGTTGCCATTCTCCCCTGTGCTTGCGCGAGGGCGCGCCGAGCACTTCGTTCGCGCTGGCGTGGCCCAGCCCGCCATGCACCTATGGCTCCTCGATAACGATACGCCCGTGGGCGTGCGCATGTACCGCACCGAGATGGCCGCCGCCTGCGCCAGCGAAATCGTGCGCCTGCTGGACGAAGCGTCTCGGGGCGATGCCGGGTTCACTGACGCCGGTGGTGCCATGCGCACCCTGAGGCCTGCCGATATCGCGGTGCTCGTGCGCAGCCACGCGGAGGCGGCGGCGTTTCGCGCCGCGCTATCGGAGCGTCGCGTCCGCAGCGTGTTCCTGTCCGACCGTGATTCGGTTTGGGAGAGCGCGGAGGCCAGTGATTTGCTGTTCTGGTTGCGTGCCGTGGCGGAACCCTCGTCGGATACCGCCATGCGTGCGGCGCTTGCCACGCGCACGCTCCACCTGGGGTTCGGCGAACTCGAGCGGCTTAACGCCGATGAGCGCCACTGGGAAACGCGTGGACAGCAGTTCTTCGCACTGCGCGAGGCATGGCGCCACGCGGGCGTGCTCGCGATGTTGCACCGCTTGTTGCACGTATTCGACCTGCCGGCGCGGTTGCTTGCATCCGCTTCGCACGGTGAGCGCGCACTCACCAACGTGCTGCACCTTGCCGAGCTGCTCCAGCAGGCGGCGGCCACGCTCGATGGCGAGCAGGCGCTTATCCGCTACCTGGCCGAGCGCATCGCCGACACCGCCACGCACCATGGTGATGATCAGGTGGTGCGGCTGGAGAGCGATGACGACCTGGTGAAGGTCATCACCATCCATAAGTCGAAAGGCCTGGAATACCCGCTGGTCTTCCTGCCGTTCATCGCCGCGGTCGGCAAGGCCCGGCCCGGGCAGGGCTACCGCTACCACGATGGCGAAGGCATGGCGCTTGAACTCGTGAGCGCCTCAGCCGGTGGCGATGCGGCGGCAAAGGCCAAGGAATCCGCGGAGCGCGCCGCCCTGCAGGAGGACCTGCGCCTGCTCTACGTGGCATTGACCCGTGCGCGGCATGCGTGCTGGCTCGGTATCGCGCCCGTCGCGGATACGGGGCGAGTGAAAGAACCGCAGGTGCATCGCAGCGCGTTCGGCCATCTGCTGAAGGGCGGCAAAGCCATCACCAACGGCGAGCTGGCCGGCCTGCTCTCGGCACTCGCGCGCGGCAACGCATCGATTGACGTGGCCTACATGCCGGCGCCGGACGATGCGCATTACACGCCGCCGGCGCGACACGACGCATTGTTGCCGCCGCGCGAGCCCCACCTGCCGCGGGCCGAGCCATGGCGTATCGCCAGCTATAGCGGCCTGCGCTATGAGGAGAGCGAGCCGGAAGCGGAAGCACCTGCGCCGGAAACCGCCACGGATGATGTCATCGTCGAGTATGTGGCCGAGCCGGTGGCGCTCATCGCCGATCCGTCCAGCATCCACGCCTTCCATCGTGGCGCCGATGCGGGCACCTTCCTGCACGACTTGCTCGAGTGGATCGCCGAGGAAGGCTTCGCCGCCATCGCGTACGATCCCGCGCGCTTGCGCGATACCGTCGCGCGCCGCTGCGAGCGACGCGGCTGGGAGGGATCGATCGATCTGCTCACCGACTGGCTGCTCGTGTTGCTCCGCACGCCCATGGCGCTGCCCGATGGCAAGGCGGTCGCGCTCAGTGAGCTCGCTGATCCGGCGCGCTATCGCGCGGAGCTCGAGTTCCTGTTCGAAGCCCGTCGCGTCGATGCCCTGGCGCTCGATCGCATCGTGCGTGAGTACACGCTTGATGGCGCCCCGCGCCCCGCACTCGCCAGCGACACACTCAACGGCATGCTCAAGGGCTTCATCGATCTCATCATCGAGCATGACGGTCGCTGGTATGTCGCCGACTACAAATCAAACTGGCTGGGGCCGGACGAGCACGCCTATACGCCGGAGGCGATGCGCGCCTCGATTCTCGATGCGCGCTACGAGCTGCAATACGCGCTTTACCTGCTCGCGTTGCATCGTTTGCTGCGCACGCGTCTAGGTCCGGTTTACGACTACGACATTCATATCGGCGGTGCCGTGTACCTTTATCTTCGCGGCGTCGATGGCCACGGCCATGGCGTGCACGTGGAGCGTCCGCCAAAGGTGATGATCGAGGCCATGGATCGCCTGTTCCAGGGAGGTGGCGCATGATCGCCGACATCCATGCCTGGCTCGACGAAGCCACCGGCAACGGCGTGTTGCGGCCGATGGACCGTGCTTTCGCGCGTTTTCTTGGCACGCTTGACCCGAACGTCGATGCGCGCGTCCTCGCTGCGGCGGCGCTGCTCAGCCGCGAACTTGCCGACGGGCATATCTGCGTCGATATCGCGACCCTGGGAGAACGTGAGCCAGGCCTCGCCGACGCCGAAGCGTGGCTCGCGGGTACGCCCCTGGTCGCCTCGCCCGCCGGCGACACCGCGGCGCCCCTCGTGCTTGATGGCACGTTGCTCTACCTGCGCCGCTTCTGGCGTGATGAAGCACGCGTGGCGGAGGCCATTCTTGATCGCCTCACGCCGCTACCGGACCTGCCCGGCCTGCGCGGCGAACTGGATCGCCTGTTCGCTAGCGGCGAGAAGAGCATCGACTGGCAGAAGGTGGCCTGCGCCATCGCCGTGCGCAGTGCCTTTGCCGTGATCACGGGCGGCCCGGGCACGGGTAAGACGACCACCGTCGTGCGCTTGCTCGGTTTGTTGCAGACCTTGGCGGCGAAGGGTGGTGAACCACGCCTGCGTATCCGCCTGGCCGCCCCCACGGGCAAGGCGGCAGCTCGCCTCAACGCATCCATTGCCGCGCAGGTGGCTGAGCTGGATGTCGACGCGACGGTGCGCGAAGGCATCCCGGCAGAGGTCACGACGCTGCATCGCCTGCTTGGCAGCCGGCCCGACACACGTACCTTCCATTACAACGCCGACAACCCGTTGCATCTGGATGTGCTCGTCATCGATGAGGCCTCGATGATCGATCTCGAGATGATGGCCGCGACATTCGAGGCGCTGCCGCGGGGCGCCCGGCTTATCCTGCTGGGCGACAAGGACCAGCTCTCGTCGGTGGAGGCGGGTGCGGTGCTCGGCGATCTCTGTGCCCGCGCCGAAGCAGGCCATTACGACGCTGGGACGCGTGCGTGGCTTCGCGAGGTGGCGGGTGCCGATGTCGAGGCATGGACGGACGACGCCTCGGCGTGGCGCCTCGACCAGCGGGTCACGATGCTTCGCCACAGCCGGCGTTTCGGTAGCGATAGTGGTATCGGCGCCTTGGCGACCGCGATCAACCAGGGCGATGCCCGGGCGGTGGCCACGGCGTTCGACGGCCGTTTCGCCGACATCGCCCGGCTTGGGGCCACGGCGGCAGGTGTAGCCGCCCTCGCCATCGATGGGCGCGGCGACGCCCCGGGGTACCGGCACTACCTGGAGTGGATCAAGGCGAACCGGCCGGCCGCCGGTGCCGGTGATGACGCCCATGCCGCGTGGGGCCGGGGCGCGCTGCAAGCCTACGGCCGGTTCCAGCTGCTTTGCGCGACGCGCCAGGGTGATCTTGGCGTAGCGGGCCAGAACGAGCGCATTGTGCAGGGATTGTTCGAGCGGCAGCTCATTCCGGCGGCCCTGGGTGGGTGGTTCGAGGGGCGGCCCGTTATCGTGGCTCGCAACGATTACGCGCTGGGCCTGATGAACGGCGATATTGGCGTCACGCTGGCGCTGCCGGACGGGCAGGGCGGCAACGTGCTGCGCGTTGCGTTCCTCGTCATGGACGACACGGGCGGTGAACGGCTCCGTTTCGTCACACCCAGCCGGCTCACGGCCATTGAAACGGTGTACGCCATGTCGGTGCACAAATCGCAGGGCTCCGAGTTCGAGCACGCGGCGCTGGCCCTGCCGCCGGAGCCCTCGCCCGTGCTTACCCGCGAACTGGTGTATACCGGCGTCACTCGCGCGCGGCGCCATTTCACGCTGCTGGCGGCGGCCGACATCCTGGCGTATGCGGTGGGGCGGAAGACGAAGCGGGCTTCGGGGTTGCTGGGCAGGCTGGGGTGAGCCTATCGCGCGCAAGCGCGCTCCTACATCTCTTATTTGACAGTTGCCCCTGCAAGACTTAGTTTTAAGGCAGTAACCCCAACGAAAAGGTGGCCCGCGGTAACGCCGGCCGAGTGTGCGACATGCGGACTACGCGCTTTCCAACCTGAGCCCCCGCCACGTCTTCGTTGATACCCGAAGGGCGCATGGCGCCCTTTTTGTTTGCCCGGAATTCGCTCCCATGATCCAGATCACGCTACCCGACGGCAGCCAGCGGCCGTTCGACCACCCCGTTTCCGTACAGGATGTCGCCGCCTCGATTGGCGCCGGCCTCGCCAAGGCCACCCTGGCCGGCAAGGTCGATGGCAAGCTCGTGGACTCCAGCTTCAGCATCGACCACGACGCGAAGCTCGAGATCATCACCGAGAAGAGCCCCGAGGCACTCGATATCCTGCGCCATTCCACGGCCCACCTGCTGGGCCAGGCCGTGCAGCGCCTGTTTCCCGGCGCGCAGGTCACGATCGGCCCGGTGATCGACAATGGCTTTTACTACGACTTCGCGTACGAGCGGCCCTTCACCCCGGATGACCTCGAGGCCATCCAGGCGGAGATGGAAAAGATCGTGAAAGAGCAGATCCCCGTCACGCGCTCGGTGAAGAGCCGCGATGAGGCGATCACGTTCTTCCGCAACATGGGCGAGGAATACAAGGCCCAGATCATTGAAAGCATCCCGGCGAACGAAGAGCTCTCGCTCTACACCCAGGGTGAGTTCACCGACCTGTGCCGCGGCCCGCATGTGGCCAACACGGGCAAGCTGCGCGCGTTCAAGCTGATGAAGGTGGCCGGCGCCTACTGGCGTGGCGATTCCAACAACGAGATGCTCACCCGCATCTACGGCACCTCGTGGCTGAACGACAAGGACCTCAAGGCCTACCTGCACCAGCTCGAAGAGGCCGAAAAGCGCGACCACCGCCGCATCGGCAAGCAGCTCGACCTGTTCCATATGCAGGAAGAAGCGCCGGGCATGATTTTCTGGCACCCCAAGGGCTGGGCCATCTGGCAGGCCGTGGAGCAGTACGTCCGCGGCGTGTACAAGAAGAGTGGCTACCAGGAAGTGCGCGGCCCCCAGATCATGGACGTGAGCCTGTGGAAGAAATCCGGCCACTGGGATAACTACCACGAGAACATGTTCTTCACCGAGTCGGAAAAGCGCACGTATGCGCTGAAGCCGATGAACTGCCCTGGCCACATCCAGATCTTCAACACCAACCTGCATAGCTACCGCGACCTGCCGATTCGTTACGGCGAGTTCGGTGGCTGCCACCGCAACGAGCCCTCGGGCGCGCTGCACGGCATCATGCGCGTGCGTGCATTCACCCAGGACGATGGCCACATCTTCTGCACCCCCGGCCAGATCGAGGGCGAAGTGGCGGCATTCCACGCCCAGGCGATGAAGGTCTATGAGGACTTCGGGTTCAACGACATCGCCATGAAGATCGCCCTGCGCCCGGAAAAGCGCATCGGCAAGGACGAGGTGTGGGACAAGGCGGAGGATGCGCTGCGCAAGGCCCTCTCCGCCGCCGGCGTGGAGTGGGAAGAGCTGCCGGGCGAGGGCGCTTTCTACGGCCCCAAGATCGAGTACCACATGAAGGACTCGATCGGCCGGGCCTGGCAGGTGGGCACCATGCAGGTGGATTTCATGATGCCCGAGCGCCTGGGCGCCGAGTATGTGGATGAAAACAGCCAGCGCCAGCACCCGGTCATGCTGCACCGGGCGATCGTGGGCTCCATGGAGCGCTTCATCGGCATCCTGATCGAGCACCACGCCGGCTTGCTTCCCACCTGGCTCGCCCCCATTCAGGCCGTGGCGTTCAGCATCACCGACGCGCAGGCCGATTACGTGCAAGACGTAGCGCAAGCCCTTGGCGGACAAGGTTTCAGGGTGAACTCTGATTTGCGCAACGAAAAGGTCGGATATAAAATCCGCGAGCACACGCTACAGAGGGTGCCGTATCTCATCGTGGTCGGCGATCGCGAGAAGGAAACGGGTACCATATCGGTACGCACCCGCGGCGGAGAGGACCTGGGCAACATGACCGTGGCCCAGTTCGCCGAACGTTTGGAAGCCGAGACCCGCCGCTAGGCCGCGGGTCCGGTATTGAGATAATTCTTCTGGAGGATAGCGGTATCGCTACGACCGATAACAAGGGCAATCGCAAGAACAATGAGATCCGCGTGCCGAAAGTGCGCGTACTGGGTCCTGAGGGCGAGCAGCTGGGCATCATGGATACCCGTGAAGCCATCCGCCGCGCCGAGGAGGACGGTCTCGATCTCGTCGAAATCCAGCCGAACGGCGATCCGCCGGTCTGCAAGATCATGGATTACGGCAAGTTCAAGTTCGAAGCCCAGAAGAAGGCCTCGGCTGCCAAGAAGAAGCAAAAGCAGGTTGAAATCAAGGAAGTGAAGTTCCGCCCGGTCACCGACGTGGGCGATTACGACATCAAGCTCCGCAAGATGCGCGAGTTCCTTGAGGAGGGCGACAAGGTCAAGGTCACGATCCGTTTCCGTGGCCGCGAAATGTCCCACCAGGACCTGGGCCAGAACCTGGCCAAGAAGATCCAGACCGATATCGGCGAAGACGGCGTGGTGGAGTCCTTCCCCCGCCTGGAAGGCCGCCAGATGGTCATGATGATCGGCCCGAAGAAAAAGGTCTGATCACGAAAAGGGCGCTCCGGCGCCCTTTTTGTTAGTCGGCCCGGCTGCGCCGGGCCTGTGAGCCGGCCGCTGCCCGGCCTGCGAATCGCCAGGACAGGGCGGTGCCCGCCGTCTGACGGTTGACGCTTCACGCTTTACGCACGTATCATCGTCGGCTCGGCCCGTATGGATGGGCCGTGAACCGTCCCCGGCAGGAAGGAAAGCGCTGGCCCCTGGGCCCGCCGCCGGATCAGTCAGAAACCTGAAAAGGGAGCATTCCGATGCCCAAGATCAAGACCAACCGGGCGGCTGCGAAGCGTTTTCGCAAGACCGCATCCGGCAAGTTCAAGGCCGGTCACGCCTTCAAGTCGCACATCCTGACCAAGAAGTCGACCAAGCGTAAGCGCGGCCTGCGCGCTCCCAACCACGTCAAGCCGTGCGACACCAAGGGTGTGGCTCGGATGCTGCCGTATCTCTAAGGGAGACTAAGTCATGGCACGTGTTAAGCGCGGCGTTACCGCCCGTCGTCGTCACAAGAAGATCATCGGCCGTGCGAAGGGCTACTACAACGCCCGCCGCAAGGTATTCCGCGTAGCTAACCAGGCCGTCATCAAGGCCGGTCAGTACGCCTACATCGGCCGCAAGCAGCGCAAGCGTCAGTTCCGCGCGCTGTGGATCGTCCGTATCAACGCAGCAGCCCGCCAGTTCGGCCTGTCGTACAGCCGCCTGATCAATGGTCTGGCCAAGGCGAACATCTCGGTCGACCGCAAGGTCCTCGCCGACCTCGCCGTGCACGATATCAAGGCGTTTGGCGCTATCGCAGAGAAGGCCAAGGCCAGTCTGGCTGCGTAATCCGCTTTACCACGCGCGGTAGCTTTATCGCGCGATGATGGATGACGTGGGGAGAAGGCCTTGCCTTCTCCCCATTTCTTTTTGCACTCCAGGAAAACCGATGGAATCGATCGAGAACGTCGACGCCTCCCTGCGCGATATCGAATCGGCAGCCTCGCTCGAGGCGCTGGATACCGTGCGTGTCGCCCTGCTGGGCAAGAACGGCGCGGTCACCGCCGCCCTCAAGGCCCTGGGCCAGCTCACCGGCGAAGAGCGCAAAACGCGCGGCGCCGAGGTGAACCGGGTCAAGGAACGCCTGATGGATGCGATCGGCGCCCGCAAGCAGGCGCTGGAACAGGCCGAGCTTGACCGCCGCCTGGCTTCCGAACGCATCGACGTGACCCTGCCGGGCCGCGATGGCGAATACGGTGGCATCCACCCCATCACCCGTGCCCTCGAGCGCATTTCCGACATCTTCGGCCGCCTGGGTTACCAGCGCGCCGATGGCCCGGAAATCGAGGACGACTGGCACAACTTCGAAGCGCTGAACTTCCCGCCGCACCACCCGGCGCGCGCCATGCACGACACCTTCTATTTCGGTGACGGCCGCCTGCTGCGCACGCATACCTCGCCGGTGCAGATCCGCTCGATGCAGGGGCGGCAGCCGCCGATCCGCATCATTGCGCCGGGCAAGGTGTACCGCAGCGATTCCGACCAGACCCACTCGCCCATGTTCCATCAGATCGAAGGCCTGCTGGTCGATGAGACCTCCAGCTTCGCCGACCTGAAGGGCACGCTGGCCGAATTCATCCGTGCCTTCTTCGAGCGCGATTTCGAGATGCGCTTCCGCCCCAGCTACTTCCCCTTCACCGAGCCCTCGGCCGAAGTGGATATCCGCTGGGATGCCGAAGACGGCAGTACCCGTTGGCTCGAGGTGTTGGGCTGCGGCATGGTGCACCCCACCGTGCTGAAGAACTGCGGCATCGATCCGGAGCGTTACAGCGGCTTCGCGTTCGGCCTGGGCGTCGAACGTTTCGCCATGCTGCGCTACGGCGTCAGCGACCTGCGTGCGTTCTTCGAGAACGACCTGCGCTTCCTGCGCCAGTTCGCCTGATCCCACGCTGCCCTTAACGCATACGAGTCGCTCCCATGAAATTCTCTGAAAACTGGCTGCGTGAACTGGTAAGCATCGACGCGGATCGCGCGGCGCTGGTGCATGCGCTGACCATGTCGGGCCTGGAAGTCGAAGAGGTCACCGCCCTGGGCGATGGCCTCGGCGGCGTGGTCGTTGCCGAGATCGTCGAAGCCACCAAGCACCCCGAAGCCGACCGCCTGCAGGTATGCAAGGTGGATGCAGGGCAGGGCGAGTTGCTGCAGATCGTCTGCGGCGCGCCGAATGCCCGCGTCGGTATCCGGGTGCCCCTGGCCACCGTCGGTGCCAGCCTGCCGGGCGGCATCGCCATCAAGGCGGCCAAGCTGCGTGGCGTGGAATCGTTCGGCATGCTCTGCTCCGCGAAGGAGCTGGGTATCGATGCCGATGCGTCGGGCCTGCTCGAGCTCCCGGCCGATGCGCCGGTGGGCAAGGCGCTTGCCGAGTACCTGGGCCTGCCCGACGCCAGCATCGAGCTGAAGATCACCCCGAACCGCCCTGACGTGCTTGGCCTCAACGGCCTGGCCCATGACGTGGCCGCGCTGTTCGGCAGCCATGTGCAGGCGACCGGTACGACCGAAGTGGCCGCAACCATCGGCAGCACGCGTGGCGTGAAGCTTGAAGCGGGTGCCGATGCCCCGCGCTACCTCGGCCGCATTATCGAAGGCGTCGACACCACCGCGGCGACGCCGCTGTGGATGGCTGAGCGCCTGCGTCGTTCGGGCCTGCGCCCGATCAGCCCGGTCGTCGATGTCACCAACTACGTGATGATGGAGCTGGGCCAGCCGCTGCACGCGTTCGACAACGACCAGCTCGCCGGCTCGGTCGTCGTGCGCCACGCAGAGCAGGGTGAAACGCTCAAGCTGCTCGATGGCAGCGAAGCGAAGCTCGATCCCTCGTTCGTCGTCATCGCCGATGAAGGCAAGGCCCTCGCCGTCGCGGGCGTCATGGGCGGCTTCGATTCGCGCGTGACCGATGCCACCCGCAACGTATTCCTGGAGGCCGCGCACTTCGCGCCGGCCGCCATCATGGGCCGTGCCCGCAAGCTCGGCATGCACACCGACGCCTCGCACCGTTTCGAGCGTGGCGTGGATCCGGCGCTGCCCAAGCGTGCGATCGAGCGCGCCACCGAGTTGCTGATCCAGATCGCCGGCGGCAACGCTGGCCCAGTGGTCGTGGCCGAGCGTGGCGAAGACCTGCGCGAACACGCACCGGTGCTGCTGCGTCATGCCCGCCTGCGTCGCGTGCTGGGTATCGACGTCGCCGCGTCCGAGGTCACTCGCATCTTCACCGCCCTCGGTATGGGCGTCGAAGAGATCGCGGATGGCTGGAAGGTCACCCCGCCGAGCAGCCGCTTCGATATCGAGATCGAAGAGGACCTGATCGAGGAAGTGGCCCGTATCCACGGCTACGAGCGCATCCCGACCACCACGCCGGCGGGCAAGATCGCGCTGGAGCCGGTGGCCGAGGCGCGCCTGCCGGAGATGGCCCTGCGCGACCAGCTCGCGGCCCGGGGCTACTTCGAGGCGGTGACGCTTTCGTTTGTCAGCGCCGACCTGCTCAAGACCTGGCACCTGGATGCCGGCTGGGTGCCGTTGGCCAACCCGCTTTCGGCGGACCTGGCCGTGATGCGCACCTCGCTGCTGCCGGGCCTGGTCGAGGCCCTGCGACATAACCGCGCGCGCCAGCAGGACCGCGTACGTCTGTTCGAAGTGGCGCGGAGCTTCCACGCTACCGGCGGTGCCCCGGACGAGATCGGCCGCGTGGCCGTCGTCGCCTCCGGCAGCGCCCGCGCGGAGCAGTGGGGCGAAGTCACGCGCCCGGTCGATTTCTTCGACCTGAAGGGTGACCTGGATGCGCTCATCGCCCACACGGGCGAGGCCCCGCTGTGGTCGGTGGATGCCGAGGGCCTGCCAGCGTGGCTGCACCCGGGCCGTAGCGCCCGCGTGCTGCGCGATGGCCAGTCCGCCGGTTTCCTGGGCGCGCTGCACCCGGCCCTGGCCAAGGCCCTGGACCTGGGTCCGGATGTGTACGTGATGGAACTGGCGCTGGCGCCGATCCTGTCGCGGCGCATGCCCAGCGCCTCCCGCGTGGCACGTTTCCCGGCGGTTCGCCGCGATATCGCCATGGACCTGCCCGAAGACGTGGCCTGGGCAAGCGTTGAGGGTGCCGTGCGCGCCGCCCTGGGCGAGGTCCTGAAGGAGGTTCGCCTGTTCGACCGCTACGTGGGCAAGGGCGTCGAGGAAGGGCGAAAGAGTCTCGCTATGGGCTTGATTTTACAGGACGCTTCACGCACCCTTACCGACGACGATGCCGACGCTTGCGTGGCAGACGCGGTGAAGGCATTGGAGCAAACATGCAAGGCGAGATTGCGAGGATAAGATGGCGCTGACCAAGGCGGAAATGGCCGAGCGGCTTTTCCTCGACGTGGGCCTCAACAAGCGTGAGGCCAAGGAATTCGTAGACGCCTATTTCGAGGTCGTCCGCGAAGCCCTTGAACGGGGTGAACAGGTGAAATTGTCGGGCTTCGGCAATTTCGATCTGCGGCAGAAGAATCAGCGGCCCGGTCGTAATCCGAAGACCGGCGAGGAAATCCCCATCTCGGCCCGGCGGGTTGTCACTTTCCGTCCTGGCCAGAAACTCAAGGTAAGAGTCGAGGGCTATGCTGGATCCAGGGAATAACACCGAACTCCCCGCCATTCCGGCGAAGCGCTACTTCACCATTGGTGAGGTCAGCGAGCTTTGCGGCGTCAAGCCGCACGTACTTCGCTACTGGGAGCAGGAGTTTCCCGCCCTCAAGCCCGTCAAGCGCCGCGGCAACCGCCGCTATTACCAGCGCCACGATGTGCTCATGATCCGCCAGATTCGCTCGTTGCTGTACGACGAAGGCTTCACCATCACGGGCGCCCGCGCCCGTCTCGAGGGCCCCCAGGCCCGCGTGGAAGCCAGCATGTCGCACCAGATCGTGCGCCAGGTTCGCCTGGAACTGGAAGAAGTACTTACGCTGCTCCGCCGCTGATCCTGCTTCCGCAGGGCAGGGCGAAGCTGCTACAATCGTTAGCTCGTCGGGGTGTAGCGCAGCCTGGTAGCGCACTACGCTGGGGGTGTAGTGGTCGCGAGTTCGAATCTCGCCACCCCGACCATTATTCGAAAAGGCGTCCCACTGGGGCGCCTTTTTCTTTGCCTGCGTTCCGCCTATGCTGCGGCAGCTGGCGCCGGCATGGCGCCCAAGGGGGCGATCGGACACCACCTGGTGGCGCGCAACGTGCCGCTGCATGCGTCCGCACATGGATTGGGGGGAGCGAGATGGCAAGCAAGGGTAGCAACAAGCATTACTGGCTTTCGGAGCTGACCAACCGCGCCGATGCACAGAAAGCCATGAAGGGCGGCGCGTTCGCTGCCTGGTTCGTAGCGGCTATCAACATCGGCATCGGTGCACTGATCATGTTCGCCGCGCCCGGATTAGGAAAGTCGGTCGGCCTCACCGGCGCCGCCATGATCGATGGCGTCATCTTCGCCGTGATCGGCATAAGCATCTGGCGCTATTCGTTCATCGGTGCGTGGGTGGGACTCGCCTTCTTCTCGCTGGAAAAGATCTACCAGTGGACGACGCAGCCCAAGAGCCTGACCGGCCTGGCACTCGCCGCGGCCATCTTGCTTGCCTTCATCAACGCGGTACGTGGCGCTATGGCATTGCGCCGCTTCAAGCGTGAGGAAGCGGCACTGGCCATCAGCGAAGCCTCGTGAGGGCGATGCTGCCGTAGCACCGCATCGTCCTGAAACGACGAAGCCCCCACGCATAAACGCAGGGGCTTCCAAGGACAGGGCCGAAGAAAGCTTTCGCTTTCAGGCTATGGGGCAAGGTTGGGAGTGCTTGTCATCGCGAGCTCCACCTGCTGCAACTGCCGGGCCTGGAGGCCCCTCGTTGCAGACTCGCAGGTCGATTGTTCCCGACAGGATCGATCCTATCGATGCGCTTTCGCGAGCGTCAATGAGTTTCGCTGTTCAGGGCTCCGGGTGAGAAGGCCGGGGTAGTGGCTCGATGCCGGAATTCGTCAGAACTTCAGCAACTTCCGCTCTCAGGCCTTCATCCTTGAATGTTGCGGGCGAGATCTCGAGTAACGCCGCGAACGCGCGTTTCACTTTACGTAGAGTCTCAAGGTCCAGCTTTCCCGTTTCACGAATTCGTGTTGCACGGCGCCCGTACCGTGCCCGATTCCAGTGCCAGGCGTCAGACCGACAGCAGGTTCGATGCCAGCCAGATCGGACCGACCGCGCAGTCCCTAGGTAATTTTTCCTAACCGCATGCATGCACGCCCATGGCACCATGCCGGAAAACATGACGTTCTTCGCGAAACGGAATCGCTGGCCCTGGCCCGCGACCAGAACCACCATTTCCGCGGCTTTGAATCCGACGTGCATGGCCTGTTGGTGGAATACGACCACGACGGCAGCCAGCACTACGTCGTCGAAGTGCTCAAACAGGATACGTGAGGTGACGACCATGAATGCATTGAAGCGCTTTGTACTCCACGGGCTGGGCGCTGCCGCCCTGGCGATGTTCGCGGCGCCCATGGTGGCGGATGCCTGCACGCGCGTCGTCTACCTCGGCGCGAACGACGATGTCATTACCGCCCGCTCCATGGACTGGAAGGTGGATGTCGGCACCAACCTGTGGATTTTCCCTCGGGGCATGAAGCGAACGGGCGAAGCCGGCCCGGGTTCGGTGGCGTGGACCGCGAAGTACGGCAGCGTCATCGCCAGCGGGTACGACGTCTCGACCACCGATGGTGCGAACGAGAAGGGCTTGATGGCCAACGTGCTATGGCTCGTGGAATCGACCTACCCGACGCCCCGGCGCGGCGACCATACGCTGAGCATCGCCATGTGGGCGCAGTACGTGCTGGATAACTTTGCGACGGTGGATGAGGCGGTGAAGGCGCTGGAAAAGGAGCCCTTCGTCGTGATTACGGACGAGGTGCCCGGCGAGCCACGCCTGGCGACGTTGCATTTATCCATGTCCGATGCGAGCGGCGATAGCGCCATTGTCGAATACATCGGTGGCAAGCAGGTGATCCACCACGATCGCAAATACCAGGTGATGACCAACTCACCGACGTTCGATGAGCAGCTAGCGCTGAATACCTACTGGGAGGGCATAGGGGGCACGGTGATGCTACCGGGTACGAACCGCTCGGCCGATCGCTTCGCCCGCGCATCGTTCTACATCAACGCCATCCCGAAGAGCGAAGACCCGGACCTCGCCCTGGCAAGCGTTTTCTCCGTGATCAGAAATGCCTCGGTGCCTCTGGGGATCACCACGCCCGACCAGCCCAATATCTCGTCGACCCGCTGGCGCACGGTGTTCGATCACAAGCGCCGGCTGTATCTGTTCGAATCGACGATCACGCCCAACACCTTCTGGGTGGACCTGAAGAAGATCGATTTCGCGGAGGCCGCCGGGGTGCGCAAGCTCGACCTGGGGCCGGACCAGAGGAATACGTTCGCCGGCGAGGTCTCGGGCCAGTTCGCCGCGGCGAAGCCGTTCCGCTTCGCCGGGCTGCACTGAGCCGTTACTTGGGCGGCGTGGCGGCCTTGTCGGCCATGTGCTTCAGCATGAACTGCTGGATTTCCTTTTCGGAGACCTTGCCGCGCTTGGTGGTATCGATCGCATCGAAGTTCTTGGCCGTGGCTGGCATGTTGCCGGCCTCGGCTTCCTCCTTGGTCACGAAGCCATCCTTGTCCTTGTCGGCCAGGACGAACTTGTTGTGCAGCTGCTTTTCCGCGTAGTTGAGCCGCGCGCCAACCCCTGTCTGGGCCGTGGCGGCCAGGGGGGAAAGGCAAAGGGCGGCCACGAGGGCCAGTGCGCAGGTCCTGCCGAAAGCCATGAGATCTCTCCATGCAACCGGGGTCGGGTCTGGTGACGTTACCCCTGCCAGTCCTCCCCTGTAAATCGGTGGATTTGCTGCCCCCAGGCGGGTCGGCAGTCCGGCCTTCACCCCGCGGACCGGGGCAAAATGTGACGAAGTTCTCAAGACGCCCCCGTTCCGGCCGATAAGGGAAGACGCAACTGGGCATGGCCGCCGGCCATGGGGGTTTCACAATGTCAGGTACGGAAGCACGGCAACGCGCCCGCGAGGCGCTTGCCCAGGCCAAGGCCAGGGTGGCCAGTCTCAAGCACGTCGACCCGTTCTTCCTGGACCTCTCCCTGGGCGAGGCCCCGGAAGGCGCATGGGCTGGGCCGGACCATGCGGTGACTGCCGTGGGCCGCCTGGACGCGGCAGGGTTCTACACCCCCAGCCCCTGCCAGGAAGCCCTGCGTGGCCTGGAAGTGCCCAGCATCGTGAAAGAGGTGTACCTTGCCGGGGCGGGGATGCGTGGCCGTTACGACCACGAGACCTTGCGCCGTAGCCTCCCCGAGAGCGTCATGTGGCTCATGGAGAATGTCCGCGGCGAGAAGGGTGGGGCGCCTCGCATCTACATCCATGTACCCGATGGCTGTGCGGCCCTGGCGGAAGCGCCGGAGGAAACACTGGCTATCCTCGAGCTGCTGGCCGGGCTGCCGCTGGAAGGCGTGGCCCTGGCCGAAGACGTACCAGACGCTGTCACCACGGGCACCAACATGAGTATTGACGACGCGATCCTTGCCAAGGACATCGGGGTCTACAAGACCTTGCTGGAATCGACCCGTGCCATCCCGTGGAAGATCGAGTGGGCGACGCTGCGCTTTGCCTACATCGGCCCGCAGATCGAAGAGCTGCTGGGCTGGTCGCCGCAATCGTGGCAGACCGTGCAGGACTGGGCCGACCGCATGCACCCCGAGGACCGCGAGTGGGTGTTCAACTTCTGCGTATCGCAATCGCAGGCTGGCATCGACCATGAAGCCGACTACCGCGCGCTGCGCAAGGATGGCGAATTCGTCTGGATTCGCGATGTGGTGCACGTGGTGCGCAACGAGGACGGTACGCCAAACGCGCTGATCGGTTTCATGTTCGATATCAGCGAGCGCAAGCGCACTGAAGAAAAGCTTCTCGACATGCAGCGCGAGCTGGAAGAGCTGTCCTTCAAGGACGGCCTGACCGGCGTGGCCAACCGCCGCCGCTTCGATAACGTGGTAGATGCCCGCTGGCGCGATGCGCGCCAGAACCGTCAGCCGCTATCGGTGGTCGTGCTCGATATCGATTACTTCAAGCAGTACAACGATCACTACGGCCACCTGGAAGGCGATGAGTGCCTGAAGCGCGTGGCTCGTGCACTGTCCGGGAGCGTGCGTAGCCCCGACGATCTCCTGTGCCGCTTCGGCGGCGAGGAATTCGTGCTGTTGTTGCCCAACACCGATGAAGCCGCCGCCATGGCCATGGCCTGGCGCTGCCTGGATCTGGTCGACAAGGCACTGATTCCGCACGCCGGCGTGGGCCACGACAAACGGTTGACCCTCAGCGCGGGTGTGAACACGCTGGTGCCCGGCGAGGGCGACAGCGTGCTACCGTTCATCGGCGTGGCTGATGCCCGGTTGTACAAGGCGAAGGAACGCGGGCGCCATCGCGTCGTCGCCGAGGGCTAATTCCATGTCGCGACTGGCCGCATACCTCGTTCGCCGCCAGTTTTCGATCAAGGACCACACCGATGCTTCCCGAAGACGTCGCTCAAGAAATATCACGCCGTTTCATTGATGCGTCCGCGCAATGCGAAGCATCACTTCGGGTCGTTATGTCCCACCAGAGCCTCGGCCAGGTCAATGTCTATGGCAAGCTCGTCGGAAGGTTCGTCGGCAATAGCTTCACCAATGTCCTCAAGCCAATCTGGGATGCAAATCCGCGTCTAAATCCGAAAGAAATGCAGGTACCGTATGTCGCGCCTCGGGCGACGCTTTCTCCCGAATCAAGAGAGGCGCTGGAGGCGTTCCTGATTGCCGCTCGTGCCAGCATTGAGTTTACGAAGCAGCACATTCCAGAGGCACAGCAGGAATCCTTGTTCGCATACGGCGGCATGGCAGAGGTCGTCGAAGCCGCTGACGCGATTGCTGCTTTTCTCGAAGAACCGCGTTTTAGAGATCCATGACGCGGTAATGTGATGTGCCGTTGGTAACCGCGAAAGCATTGCCCGAAGTGTCCGAACGTCAGCCTAAAGAAAAGGTTCTTCACGGATTTCCGTGAGCACATGCTTCATCGCGCCACGTCGTCGGTTCATTCGCGTTCGCGAACGCATGTGTTTAGCGGCTAGCGCCGCCTTAGGCTGGGTGGGAGTCGCCATCGGCGGCGGGCAGGCCCCTGGGTCCGCCAGTCGCGGACCTGCGGACCGGGCCGTAGGCACCGCCCTCGCGATCATCGTTAGCTCGGGCGGCCCTCCGCTCATGTCGGCCCCAGGGGCCTGCCCGCCACCGAATCCCTACGTCTCGTTTGGTGTGGCACAAGCTCGCACGACGCCGCTCACCTCCCTGTAGGAGCGCGCTTGCGCACGATCAGCTCACGAAGCGGCGATGCCGAACGCGGTGTTGAATCCAGGCGTCCAGCGCTGTCATTACCGCCCCGTCGTTCGTGTCTTGCGCCGATCGAGGGAGCGATGTAGCTCTGCGGCGTCATCGCTGCGTGGGCTATCGCGCGCGAGCGCGCTCCTATAGGTGGTGGACCGCACGCGTGTGGCTCTCCGACCACAAACCTCGACGTGGGGTGCGCGGGTGGGCAGGCCCTTGGGGCCGACATGAGCGGAGGGCCGCCGGGCGATTCGCGGTTAGCGAAGAGGGCGCCTACGGCCCGGTCCGAAGGTCCGCGACTGGCGGACCCAAGGGCCTGCCCACCCGCAGCTTCCTCAACCCACCACGCCGTAGGCGGCGCAAGCCGCTAAAAACATGCATTCGCGAACGCGAATGAACCGCTCATCTCTCGATCTTCAGGTATCAAGGGCCAGCAGGCGCCTTGGTTGCTGCCGCTGTCGCCGTGGCATCACCTGCGGGGGATGCACCTGGCAACGATGTGCCGTGGACGACATCCGCGAGGCGTTTCTGCATGTCGTCGTCGGCCGCCTTGTCGCGGACGGCGTAGCTCACCGTGTAGATGTAGCTGGCGGTCTTTGGCTGGGCCGGATCGTACACGCGGCTGATCAGGCGCCATTCGTCGCTTTCGAAGGGTTTGCCGTCGCGCGGATGGGCATGCCTGCCCAGTTCATCCCACAGGTTGTTGGCGTCTTGAGAGGAGTCGGCAAATGGGCGCTGGAAGCGATCGATGTAGACCATGGCGTTCGGTGCTTCCTGCTGGCTCAGGCTCAGGTGCTGCATGCGCACGACGGGCTTGCCGTCTTCCACGCTCCAGCCACCTGCCACGAACACTTCCGAACGGCCGCCATAGGGGACGATGCTGCCCGGCCAGCCGGCCTTCACGCCATCGACGGACAGGGTCACGCCCTTGGCATCCTGGCCGAACACCGCATCGCGCAGCATGAGCGGGCGCGGGCCGTGGGCGAGGAATGCCTGCCACTGCGCGAGCGTGCCGGTGTACGCGATGTCCTCCATGTCGGCCATCATGCGCATCTTCAGGGTCTCCTCGAAGATATCGCCCGCGCCGGCCATGCGGATCATGCCGACCGCACCGTCGGGCGTCGGCGTCGTCGCGGTCAGCAGCGACATATCGAAGTAGGGGATGGTGAACGCGTCCACGCGCCAGGTACGGCCCTGGCGGTCGGTGAAGGATTCTGTCGAAGCGGGTTCGCCCAGCGAGGTGACCTTGATGCTCTCGCGCCCGACCTTGCGTGTGATGAAACCCAGGGTCAGCAGCGTGTCACCGACGGCGCGGCCGCCGGTCAGTGCCGGCTTGTCGGCTTCGGAGTGGATGTGCCACAGCGCGGTGTCGTTCAGCGTCGAGCGGTCGATGTAGCCCTTGTTCGGTAGCTGCGAACGTTGGGAATCATCCTTGTCCGTGCGCATCCACACACCGCCGTTGTCCTGCACCACCAGCGCGGGCACGCCGCCGCTCCATGGGCTGTGGGTCAGGAGTTCGTGTGATTTCTCACCCTGCGGCCAGAGCGAATCGGTGCGCTCCTTGAGCCATGCCTGCGACTCCTTCGCCAGCGCGTTATCGGAGACAGCGGCAATGCGCGTGTAGAACTCCGCCTGGCTAAGCGGCAGCGGCATTTGCTCACGCAGGCGGCTGTGCCGGGTCTGCGGGCTGTAGGTGGTGCCGAAATCCATGGAAAGGTCGATGCTGGCAGCCTTTTCCGAGGCATCGAGCACGGCACTGATCGGCAGGGCGAAGTTGAGGTTCTCGCTGGGCGATTTGCGCAGTACGACGCCGATCACCTTGCCCTTGTCATCGATCAGCGGGCCACCGCTGTTACCCGGTGAGGCGGGGGCGGAGAAGCGCATCCACTTCCAGCGGCCGTCCACTTCTTCGGGCGTATCGGAGGTGTACAAGCCATCGCGCAACACCACGCCGGTACCCAGCGCATTGCCCACGGCAATCACGTTTTCGTTGATCGCGGGGGCGCGTTCGACCTCAAGCGGCTGCACGGTGGGCGCCTGCTTCAGGCTGAACTCGACGAAATCCTGCTGGGGCGAGAATTTCACCACCTTGTCCACGGCAAACACGTGGCCCTGCTCATCGCGTAAGGAGAGCGGGCCGCGTACGCTGCCCACGCCGCTGGCGAACACGTGCCAGGCCGTGACGAAGCGGTTATCACCAATCGCGAAGGCGGTGCCGATCGACTGGTACTTGTCGGTCCGCTCCTGGTACGGCATCTGGTCGAGCGGCAGGGGCTTCTCGTAGGCCACCTTGCCGTCATCGGCCTTGGCCGCGACGACCTCGAAGGTGGCCGCCTTTACCCTGGGCAGCAGGGCCGCATCCAGCGTGGCCGCGTGGGCGGCGGTGGCAGCACAGGCAAGCGCCACCGCGGCGGCGATAGTCCGTTTCATCAGAACAGCCATGTTCGTTTCCCCTGGTTGGTCGCTACAGCGTACGCGACCCATGGGGGCGATTTGAAGACGGGTTGCGGGCGCCGTGATGGCGCCCGGTGGCGGCTACCCTGGCTAGGGTGCCGAAGGCTTCGCGTCGGGCACGGTCACCCCGGCCGCCGCCTGTTTCAGCCGCGCCCGCATGTCATCGTCGCTGGCCTTGCCACCCACGGCGTAGGTCAGCACGAACGCGTGCTGGGCTCGGTCCGGATGGGCCGGGTCGTATACCTGGACGATGAAGCGCCGGTCGTCCTTGTCCACCGGCTGCCCGTCGCGCGGGTGTGCGTGGGTCATCAGGTCGTGCCATAGGCTTTGCGCCTGGGGTTGTGAGTCCTCGAAATAGCGCTCGTAGCGGTCCAGCTTGACCAGCGGCTCGGGCGTATCGCGTTGCTGCAGCACCAGCGTGCGTACGTGCAGCGCCGGCTTGCTGTCCTCGTAGGTCCAGCTTGGCTCGATGGCCACTTCAGCACGGCCCTCGAGCGGCACAAGGTCGGCAGGCCAGGTGGCCTTCATGCCATCGGCGGCCACGGTCACGACGTTGCCTTCCCGGCGTACCGTTGCGTCACGTAGCACCGTGGCCGGCGCGCCGTTGGCGAGGAAGGCCTGCCACTGGGGCACGCTTCCGTGGAATGCGATGTCTTCCATGTCGGCCATGAGTCGCAGCTGCAGCGCGATCTGCCGTGCGTCACGCGCCATGGCGAAACGGAACATGCCCACGGCCCCGTCGGGCGTGGGCGTGCTGGCCAGCACCAGGCAGCCGTTCATGAAAGGCAGGCCGAAGGTCTGCATCGTCCACGTGCGGCCCTGACGATCAGTGATCGTCTCGGTGGCGTAGGGCGCCCCGAGCGAGGTCACCCTTACCTTGTCCGGGCCCACGTCGCGGCGGAGCAGGCCCTGGGTGAGCAACAGGTCCATGACGGCACGGCCGCCAGCGCCAAGTGCGGGCTTATCCGCGTTGGCATGGATGTGCCAGACCACGGTCTGGTCGTACGCGGTTTCTTCGACGAACCCCTGGTCGGCGGTGGGCGTGCGCTTGCGCGCGGGCTGCTTGCGCACCCAGTTGCCATCGCTGTCCTGGGTCACCATGGCGGGTAGGCTGTCGGTCCACGGGCCACGGGTGAGCAGGTCGTGTGAGGCCTTGCCCTCGGGGAACAGCGTGCCGTTATGGCCGTTCATCCACGCCTGCGCTTCGGTATGCGCCCAATTGTCGAAGGTTTCGCCGATGCGCTGGGTGAAGTCCGCGTACGCCATCGGCAGCGGCACCGTGGCCTTCAGCCGGCTGTTACGGGTCTCGTGGCTGAAGGGCACGGAAAAGTGTTCGGGCACATCGACGGTCGCGCTGTGATCCGATGCATCGAGCACCTGCCCGATCGGCAGGGCGAAGTTAAGGTTCTCGTTCGGCGACTTACGCAGGACGACACCGATGACCTTGCCCTTGTCATCGACCAGCGGGCCGCCGCTGTTGCCGGGCGATGCCGGGGCGGAGAAGCGCAGCCACTTCCAGCGGCCGTCCACTTCCTCGGGGGTGTCGGATGTGTACAAGCCATCGCGCAATACCACGCCCGTGCCCAGCGCATTGCCTACGGCGAAAACCGCTTCATTGACGGCAGGCGCGCGCTCGACAGGAAGTGGATCGACGGTGGGGCCCTTGGTCAGGCTGAACTCGACGAAGTCCTGCTGTGGCGATGCGCGGAGGATCTGGTTGATCGCATAGACGTGGCCTTGCTCATCGCGCAGCATGAGCGGGCCCTGCAGGCTATCCACGCCCTCCATGAAGACATGGAACGCGGTGACATAACGGCCATCGCCGATCGCGAAGGCCGTGCCCAGGGAGCTGTAGTGGTCGTTGCGTTCCTGGAACGGCAGCTGGTCCAGCGGCAACGGCTTCTCATACGTCACCTTGCTGTCATCGGCTTTCGCCGCGACGACTTCAAAAGTTGCCGCACGTACCTTGGGCAACAGCGCTGGATCGAGCGTGGCCGCGGAGGCGGCCGTGGCGAAGGCGCTGCCGATGGCGAGCGCGAGCGACCACTTCAACAGAACAGCCATGTTCACTTCCCTTTGGATTTTCCGCAGGGTAGTGCAGGGCGGGGGCCGAATTGAACCGGCAAGTTCCTGCGAGCAAACCTCAGTAAAGTGCGCGTGCGCGCAGCGTGCCCTCAATCGCGGCCAGCTCGTTGCGCAACGCGGCAGCGTGTTCTTCCGTGGTGCTCACATCGATCACCACGTAGCCCACCTGGCCGGAGGTCTGCAGGTACTGGCCATCGATATTCACCGCCGCGCGCGAGAACACATCGTTCACGCGTGAAAGCACGCCGGGAATGTTGCGGTGGATGTGCAGCAGGCGGCGGCTGGTCGGATGGCCGGGCAGCGAGACCTCGGGGAAGTTCACCGCCGAGAGCGTGCTGCCGTTATCGCTGTAGCGCACCAGCTTCGAGGCGACTTCGATTCCGATGTTTTCCTGTGCCTCGCCGGTGCTGCCACCGACGTGCGGGGTGAGGATCACGTTATCCATGCCGACCAGTGGCGAGACGAAGGGATCGTCGTTGCCCTTGGGTTCGACGGGGAAGACATCGATCGCGGCACCGGCCAGGTGCTTGGACTGCAAAGCGGCCGCCAGCGCATCGATATCGACCACCGTGCCGCGCGAGGCGTTGATCAGCATGCTGCCGGGGTGCATGCGTGCGATCTCGGCCGCACCGATCATCAGCTTGGTCTGCGGAGTCTCGGGAACATGCAGCGTCACCACGTCGGCACGCTCGAGCAGGTCTTCCAGGCTCGACGCAGGGCGCGCGTTGCCAAGAGAAAGCTTGGCTTCGATATCGTGGAAGATCACCCGCATGCCCAGCGATTCGGCGAGCACGCCCACCTGAGTGCCGATGTGGCCGTAGCCGACGATACCGAGCACCTTGTCGCGCACTTCGAAGCTGCCCGCAGCCGACTTGGACCAGCCGCCGCGGTGGCACTGGGCGTTCTTCTCGGGGATGCGGCGCATCAGCATGATCGCTTCGGCGATCACCAGTTCGGCCACGCTGCGCGTGTTGGAGTAGGGCGCGTTGAACACGGGTACGCCCAGGCGTTCGGCTTCGGCCGTATCCACCTGGTTGGTACCGATGCAGAAGCAACCCACGGCGATCAGCCGGCGCGCCTCGGCCAGCACCTCGGCGGTGAGGTGCGTCCGCGAACGGATGCCCACGATGTGCGCGTCGGCGATACGTTCGCGCAGCTCGTCCTCGGGCAGGGACTTCTCGTGGAACTCGATCTGGGTGTAGCCCGCCTGGCGGAAGGTATCCAGCGCGCTGCGGCTGACGCCCTCCAGGAGCAGCACCTTGATATCCTCTTTGGGGTACGACGTGCGCTTCATGGCTTGCCCGTTCTGGCGATTCAACGAACCCCCACTATGCCAGAACGGCGACGGGATGTTGCAGTGCAGTGGACGGCTGGCGGCGGCGCTGGCACCCTCGGGGGGCCCCTTATCCGAGAGCCCCATGAGCGATCCACGCCTCACCGACCTTGCCAGCCAGCTACCCGGGCTGAAGCTTTCCACTGACCCGGGCGACCTGGAGCACCACGGCCGTGACTGGACCCGGCGCTGGACGCCGGCGCCGCTGGCGATCGCCTTTCCGGGCGATATCGCGGAGGTGCAGGGGATCGTCCGTTGGGCAAATAGGCATGGCGTGGCGGTGGTGCCTTCGGGCGGCCGCACCGGGCTTTCCGGCGGTGCCGTGGCTGCGAACGGTGAACTGGTGGTCAGCCTGGACCGGATGAACAAGGTGCTGGCGTTCAACGACGTGGACCGCACGTTGACCGTGCAGCCGGGCATCGCGCTGGAGGCGGTGCACAACGCGGCGCGCGAGCACGGGCTCATTTACCCGGTAGATTTCGCCGCGCGCGGCTCGTGCCAGATCGGCGGCAACATCGCCACGAACGCTGGCGGCATCCGGGTTATTCGCTACGGCAACACGCGGCAATGGGTCGCAGGGCTCAAGGTGGTCACGGGCAGCGGCGAGCTGCTGGACCTCAACAAGGGCCTCATCAAGAACGCCTCGGGCTACGACCTGCGCCATCTCGTGATCGGTTCGGAAGGCACGCTGGGCATCGTGGTCGAGGCAACCCTTGCGCTCACGTCACCGCCGCCGGCCTCGCAGGTGATGCTGCTGGCGGTGCCGGCCATGGATGCATTGATGAAGGTGTTTGCCGAGGCCCAGGGCAAGCTGCGTCTGGAGGCCTTTGAGTTCTTCACCGATCGCGCTTTGCACCACGTGCTGGCGCATGGTGCGCAGGCCCCGTTCGATGAGACCTATCCGTTTTATGTGGTCACCGAATTCGATGCGGCCGATGAAACGGCCGAGGCGAATGCGCTGGCCTTCTTCGAGGCCTGCCTGGCGCAGGGCTGGGTGGTGGATGGCGTGATCTCGTCCTCCGATGCACAGGCCGCGGCGTTGTGGCGCCTGCGCGAGGGCATCACGGAGAGCCTGGCGAAGTACAAGCCGTACAAGAACGACGTATCGGTGCGCATTTCGCGGGTTCCGGCGTTCATGGCGGAGATGCAGGCATTGCTGGCCGAGGGCTACCCGGATGTCGATGTGGTGTGGTTCGGCCACATCGGCGATGGCAACCTGCACATCAACGTGCTGAAGCCGGAAGGGCTGGATTACGCGGCGTTTGTGGAGCAGTGCGAGCACGTGACGACGTTGCTGGTGGAGACGCTGGAACGGCACGAGGGAAGCATTTCGGCGGAGCATGGGATTGGGTTGGTGAAGAAGCCCTGGCTGGGGAGCGTGCGTTCCACCGAGGAGATTGCATTGATGCGCGGGATCAAGGCGGTCCTGGATCCGAATGGGGTGATGAACCCCGGGAAGCTGCTTTAGCCTCCGGGCCTCCGGGCCTCCGGGGCCCCGGCTCGCAACAGGCTTCCCTCAGGCGTTACCCTTATCGTCCCCCTATCCCCCAAGGCACCACCCCACCATGGCCCAGGAATCCCCCGACCTGTACCCCGCGATCGAGCCGTACGAGACCGGTTCGCTCAAGGTTTCCGACCTGCACACCCTCTACTACGAGCAGAGCGGTAACCCGAACGGCAAGCCGGTGGTGTTCCTGCACGGCGGCCCGGGCGGTGGCACCAACCCGCGTTGCCGCCGGTTCTTCGATCCGAAGAAGTACCGCATCGTGCTGTTCGACCAGCGTGGCTGTGGCAAATCCACGCCGCATGCCGAACTCACTGACAACACCACCTGGGACCTGGTGGCCGATATCGAGCGCCTGCGCAAGCACCTGGGCATCGACAAGTGGCAGGTGTTCGGCGGTTCGTGGGGTTCCACGCTGGCCTTGGCCTATGCCCAGACGCATCCCGAACAGGTGAGCGAGCTGGTGCTGCGTGGCATCTTCATGCTCCGCCGCAGCGAGCTGGAGTGGTTCTACCAGTCCGGTTGCGACCAGCTCTACCCGGATGCGTGGGAGACCTATCTCTCGGCCATTCCGCAGGCCGAGCACGGCGACCTGATCAGTGCCTACCACCGCCGCCTGACCAGCCCGGATGCCGCGACGCGCGTTGCCGCGGCGCGTGCATGGTCGGTGTGGGAAGCGGCGACCAGCTATCTCTACCAGGATGAAGGCCACATGGCCTCCAGCGGCGAAGACGAGTTTGCGCTCGCGTTCGCCCGCATCGAATGCCATTACTTCGTCAACGCCGGTTTCTTCGAAGTGGATGGTCAGTTGTTGCGTGACGTGGGCAAGATCCGCCACATCCCCACGGTGATCGTGCAGGGCCGTTACGACGTGGTGTGCCCGATGCGTAGCGCATGGGATCTGCACCGTGCGTTCCCGGAAGCCGAGCTGCGCGTGGTGCAGGATGCCGGGCATTCGGCGTTCGAGCCGGGCATCACCCGTGAGCTGGTCCGCGCCACCGATCAGTTCAGCGCATAACCTTACCCAGGTAGGAGCCCACCCTGTGGGCGACATCTTTCGCCACGTCGCAACAGGGCCTGTTGCCTTTCGCGAACAGCGTCGCCCACAGGGTGGGCTCCTACAGGAACGCACAAAAAAGGGCGCCCGGGGTTAGCCGGGCGCCCTTTTTGTTTCTCGCTTAGAACAGGATCGACGGCAGCGTCAGCAGGTCCACCACGAAACCATCGTGGTCGGACGAACCGAGCGCCTTCTTCACGCCGGTTTCCTTGGCAGCATCATCCAGCGTCTGCACCGGGGCATCCAGGTTGCCCCGGCCGTACTGCATCTGCAGGAACAGGCCACGGGCCACGGTGTTCAGCAGCGCGTGGTCCAGCACCTGGTGCGTGGGCACCGAGCGCGGGGCCTGGCCCTGGATGTTGCCGAAGTTCTCGGTGAACAGGAACGAGTAGCGATCCTGGGCGGGCACCGAGTCCACGGCGTTCCACAGGGCCGGCTTCACGATGTTCTTGCCGAGCTTCAGCAGGTTCTGGCTATCGTCGTACTTGCCCGAGATCAGGCCCACCACATCGGTGAAGCCATCGCTGAACTGGTACGAGTTGAAATCACCCACCACCATGATCGGGGTGAGCAGGTTCTTCCGGTCGGTCTGCAGCAACTGCACCTGCTTCGCGAGCGACTGGGCCTGGAGGAAACGCTTCTGGCGGTCGCGATCGGCAGTGGTGCCGGTCTTGTCCACGTTCTGGCGTGCCTTCGGGTGCACCGAGATCACGTTGATGCGCATGCGGCCGATGATCGACGGCACATCGGCCGTGAGCAGCAGCGGCGGGTGGTCGTGCAGGTACGACTGCGTACCGCCATCGTCCCACATGGCATCCGCATCAAGCTGGCGCACATCGACCACGCGGACGCGATCGGTACGGACCAGGAAGCCGACGTTGATGCCGCTCGGGTCGTGGCCCGGCTGCAGGAACGCTTCGTACTGGGCCGGGTAATCATCACCCAGCTGCTTGGCCAGGCCTTGCAGCACGGCGAGGCTCTTCACTTCTTCTACCGAAAGGATATCCGGCAGCTTCAGCACGCTACCGACATACGCGGAGAGGCGCTGGGTCTTCAGCTTCACTTCGTCCGGCGTCGGCTCGGTGCTGCCGCCGCTGCAGGTGAACGTGGTGTTGAAGTCCGAATCGCAGAAGCGCTCCATGTTGAACGCACCGACGCGCACGGCGTAGAACGGCTTGTTGTCGACCGGCCGCGGAAGCGGGTTGGCCTTGGTGATGGTGATCTTGCTCGGGATGAAGGTGTACGCACCGAACGCGTACGAGATGACACCTTCGGCCTTGAACGTGGTGCCGGCGTTGAACGGGGTGTTCGCGGCCACGGCACCGAAGTCGGCCGTGTTCATCTTCAGCACTTCGGGGTTACCCGACCAGTTCGGCAGGTTCACGCCATCGGGCACCGGCACGGTGTAACGCACGCCCGGCTTGCGCAGCGAGCGCTGGCCGTTGGCGGTGATGTACACCTCGGCGAACGGCTCGTTGCTGAAGCGCAGGTTGCCGGTGGTGATCATGCCGCTGTTGATCGTGACGCGCATGCCCACGAAGCACTGGAAGTTCGTCGTGCCGCAGGAGAGGGCGTTCGGATCGTTCGACGGCACCTTGTCGTTGAACACCACCGCCGCCGGCAGGCGTGCGCCGTGCATCGTGGTGGTGATGGTGGCGTTCTTCAGTTCCGGCAGGTTGAAGTAGTTGTCGACCGTGGCTTCCACATCCACCTGGTCGCCGGCCTTCACGGTCGGTGCGCTGCTGGTGAACACGTAGATGCCGTTGGAGGTCAGCGGGTCGCTATCGGCGCGCGCGTCCGGGGTCTGGATGGTGAAGCCCGCCGGGCCCACCGCCGTGACGATGTTGCCCTTGGTTGCCACGCGCTTGCCGAGCAACGGCGAGACCTGGTCGTGGCCGGTGATCTGCCAGATTTCGGCGGCGACCGGGATCTCGTTGAGGATCGCGCCCACGGCCGTGGCCTTGGCCAGCGCGACGCCGCCCGAGGCATTGGTCAGGTTGACCTTGAATGCCTTGTCGGGGCCGGCGGCCTTGGCGCCGTGTACGTTGACCGTGACGGTGGCCGTGGTCTGGCCGGCCGGGATGGTGACGTCGGCATCCACCGCGTCGTAATCGCCCGCGGCCACGGTAGCCGTATCGTCGGCGGTGGCCGCGTGCACGGTCACGTCCGCGGCACCAGCCTGGCTCAGCGTCACGGTGAACGGCATCGGCACGTCATCCGCGTTACGCAGGCTGACGGACGAGTCGGCGATCGACAGGCTCGGGCCCTGCGCAACGCAGGTGCTGGCGCTGTTGTGCGGGGTGGTGGGGGCGACCTTCACCCAATCGGCGGAGTTATCGCCGGTGCTCTGCGGGAAGCCCGCGGCGTTGGTCTTGCGGCTGTAGCCCTGGTCGCCATTGGTGCTGCCCAGGCTCGCCAGCGGCGTGCCGAGCTTGTAGGCCGAGCCGGCGCTCAGGCCGACCTGGTCGATCACCGTGCCGGAGGCATCCAGCAGCGCGAGGCCGCCGTCATCGGTCACGCCGGTCGAATACTTCTGGTCGAACGCCACGCTGCCGGAATAGCCCGAGCTTGCCGTATTGGCCAGCAGCAGGTAGCAGCCGGGGGCGATAGTGACGCCGGCCGGGAACGTGAAACGGGTACCCGTGGTGCCCGCGTTGTTGGAGGCGTTGAGCTTGTAGCCCGACACATCCAGCGGGGCGGTGCCGCTGTTCTGGACTTCGACGAATTCGTCGTTGCCGCCAGCGGGGCCGCGGACGCGGAACTGGGTGATGGAAAGGTCTGCCGCCTGAAGCGACGAAGCGGCCATAAGGCCGGCAAGCGCCGCCCACAGGGCGCGCTGCTGTTTGGTCGAACGCATTCGAAAATCCCCTCGAGTCGTTGAGTTGTACGCGACCCAAGACGCCCGCAATCCCCTGCGGCGGCGCTCCCCCTGTCAGGTCCGCCGCAGGATTCTGCCGCAAGTTTGTGACAGCCGGTGTGACGAACCCCACTCCCGCGCTATCACCCCTCGCGGTAGGAGCCCACCCTGTGGGCGACATCTTTTGCAAGGAGGCGGCAGGACCTGTGGCGTTCCTGCGAAAGATGTCGGCCACAGGGTGGCCTTGTGTCTTTGCCGCGGCGTAGGCTGATGGGTGAGAGCGGAGTGCGGCAAGCCGATGATGGCCGGTGCCAGGAGCACGTGTAGGAGCAAGGGCTGCCGCACTCCCTTCACCAAGCCCGAACAGTTGCTCGAGTCCTACCTCGAATTCACAAGCCGGGGCTGGTGGAGGTGCTCTCACTCCCGATCCTACTCCGGAGAGACGCCATGGGCATGCATATCGGTGTTGATGTGGGAAAGGCCACACTGGATGTGGTCTGGTTATCGACCAGGCGTCACGAGCGCTTCGCCAATACGCCGGTGGGCCGGGAAAGGCTGCTGAAGGTGTTGTCTCCCAGTGCCGTTGAGCACATCGTGCTGGAGGCGACAGGAGGCTACGAACGGGCCATCGTGGAAGCCTTGGCGGCAGCCGGCTACCAGGTGACGCGCCTGGCGTCGCACCGGTCCAGGGCATATGCCGCAGCGCTTGGAAACCTCGCCAAGAACGATAAGATCGATGCCTTAACGTTGGCCCGCATGGCCAAGACCATCGATCCGGAGCCCTACCAGCCGACACCGCCCGAACGGGCGCAACTGGCCGATCTGGTACGTTGCCGCCAGCAGTTGGTGAGCCAGCGCGATGACAATCGCCGCCGGCTGGCTCAGGCGACGTTACCCGCCGCGCAACGCGCTCTCCAAGCGATGATCGAGGCGGCGAAGGCGCAGATCGCGGCCATGGATCAGGCGATCAAGCCAGCCATGCAGGCGGTCGATCCGCACTCCCGCCTGTGCAGCGTCCCGGGCATCGGACCGGTGACCGCGGCCACGCTCATCGCATACCTACCGGAACTGGGCCAGCTGGACCGCAAGCAGGTCGCTGCTCTGGTCGGCGTCGCGCCGTACGTTGATCAAAGTGGCCATCGCAACGGCCCCCGACGCGTACGCGCCGGCCGCTGGATCGTCAGGCGAGTGCTCTACATGGCCACCTGGGCGGCTATCAACGCCACGAACAGCCCTCTTAAGCTCCGCTACGACGCGCTACGAGCGCGTGGGAAAGTCGCAAAAGTGGCGGTCGTGGCCTGCATGCGACAGCTAATCACGGCCATCAATGCGATGGTCCGTGATCAGGCCGAGTGGAGGACTGCCTAAAGACAGTTGCTCCTACGGGGGGTTATTCGGGTTTTTGCTTCGTGCCGAAGATCTTGTCACCGGCATCGCCCAGGCCCGGCAGGATGTAGCCCAGCTCGTTCAGGTGATCGTCGATGGAGGCGACATAGATCTCGATATCCGGGTGGGCCGCCTCGATCCGCTTCAGGCCTTCCGGCGCGGCGACCAGGAACAGACCCTTGATCCGCTTGGCACCCGCCGCCTTCAGCATGTCGACGGTCGCGACCAGCGTGCCGGCGGTGGCCAGCATGGGGTCGACGATGATGGCGGTGCGCTCATCCATGCGGCCGCTGAGCTTTTCGTAGTACGCCACCGGTTGCAGGGTTTCTTCATCACGCTGCAGACCCACCACGCTCACCTTGGCCGCGGGGATCATTTCCAGCACGCCGCTGAGCATGCCCAGGCCCGCGCGCAGGATGGGGACGATGGTGACCTTCTTGCCCTTGATGTGGGTGACTTCGACCGGGCCGGCCCAGCCCTGGATCATCTTGCACTCGGTTTCCATATCCGCCGTGGCCTCGTAGGTGAGCAGGGCGGCGACTTCGGAGGCGAGTCCACGGAACTCCTTGGTGCTGATGCCGGCAGCGCGCATCAGGCCAAGCTTGTGCTGGATGAGGGGGTGGCGGACTTCGACGATTTTCATGGGCACGGACGATATTGGTTGGCGATACGCCATTGTCGCATCGCGCAGCGCCGCATTGTAGGAGCCCACCTTGTGGGCGACATCTTTCGCGACAGAGCCGCAGGCCCTGATACGCTTTGCGAACGGCGTCGCCCACAGGGTGGGCTCCTACACCGGCGTGTGTTGGTCAGCCCTTGAGGCACGAACTCATGAACGCCTTGCGCTCATCGCCCTTCAGGGTCTTGGCCTTCGGGTCGGCGTTACAGGCCTTCATCTTGTCCTGCTGGGTCATCTTGGCCGGAGCCGCTGGCTGCTCGCCTTTCAGGCAGCTGGACATGAACGCTTTGCGCTCATCACCCTTTTTGCCGGTGGCCTGGGTGTTGCAGGTGGACATCCGCTGTTGCTGCGGCGTCAGCTCTTTCTTGGCCTGGCCTGCCGCAAGGGCGGAGCCGGCGAAAACGAGGAGGGCGGAAACGGCAAGGACACGAAACTGCACGCGCATGGCGAACCCCTACGTGACGCCGGCCATCCCGGCGCGGGCCAGCTTACGCTTTTTCTCAACCCGTAGGAGCCCACCCTGTGGGCGACGCTTTTCGCGGAGAGCTCACAAGCCCTGTGGCGAATGTACGAAAAGCGTCGCCCACAGGGTGGGCTCCTACGCAATGCGGGGGCTTATGCTGCTTGTTCGGTCGCGCGGCGCGGGCCTTCCTTAAGGGCGTGGCGGACCTCGTCGATAATCAGGTCCACTTCGGCGCTGGTGACACGGAAGTGCGGGGTGAAACGCAGCGAGTTGGCGCCGCCGTGGATCACGCCGATGCCGCGCTCACGCATGTATTCCTCAGTGGAGCCTTCGCCGTAGCACTTGAACTCCGGCGCCAGTTCGCACGAGAAGAGCAAGCCGGTGCCCTGCACCTTGGTGATCAGTCCGCCCAGTTCGTTCTTCAGGCCCTCGAGCTTCTGCAGGAACTCCTTGCCACGCTCGCGGATGTTCTTGCGCACGTCGTCGGTGAGTTCGGCCATGGTCGCCACGGCCACATCCAGCGCGCGCGGGTTGGCGGTCATGGTGTTGCCGTAGATGCCCTTGCGATACAGGCCGGCCACGCGCTCGGAAACGGCGAGCACGGACAGCGGGTACTGGCCGGCGTTGAGCGCCTTGGAGAAGGTCTCCAGATCCGGTGCATCCAGCTTTTCGAAGCCGGGGTAATCAATGATCGAAAGCACGCCGTGGGCACGCAGGCCGGCCTGGATCGAATCGACCAGGAGCAGGGTGCCGTGTTCGCGGGTGAGCTCGCGGGCGGCGGCGTAGAACTCCGGCGTCACCGCACGGCCCGGGTCGCCTTCGCCCATGACCGGCTCGAGGAACATGGCTTCGATGAACCAGCCATTGCGATCGGCTTCGGCAAACGCGGCCTTGAGCGAGGCGACGTTGTACGGCTCAACCGTGATCAGCGTGTCCTCGTTACGGAAGCTGGCCAGGTGCTGCTGGTAGTTACGGCGCGATGAATCCGAATAGATGGCCGGGCGCTCGGTGCGACCGTGGAAGGCACCCTTCACGGCCAGGCGTTTAATGGTGCGGCCGGCATGGCGTGCGCCCGGATCGGTCATCAGGCGTGCATTGACGTCGGCGATGCGGCCGGCGAGCGTCACCGATTCCGAACCGGAATTCAGACAGAGGAAATGCGAGTAGGGGCTGCCACCACGGGTGTGGCCCAGCTCCTTGCGCAGTGCTTCGCACAGGCGCAGTTGCGAGACGTTCGCGGTCATCACGTTGGCCATGACCTGCGGCCGCGACATCGCTTCAATGATGTGCTCCGGGTTGTGGCCAAAGCCGAGCATGCCGTAGCCGCCATCGTCATGCAGCACGGCGCCCTTCAGCGTCACGACCCACGGGCCACGCGCTGCGGCGGGCACATACGGATTCACGCCGTCATCGGGGTAGAAGTTCACCAGGCCGCACTGCAGGTGGTGGATCTGTGCGTCTTCATCCATGCGGAGGAAATCGCCCATCTCGGCCTGCAGGCCCTTGTGGTAAGCGGCGGCTTCTTCGATGGCCTGGCGCAGGCTGGCGTCATGGGCGGCAAAGCGCTCGATGGTGGCATCGGGCAGGCCGGTGGTGCGGGCCTTGCCGCCGAAGTCGCGCATCTCGCGCAGGGTACCGATGACGTGCATAAAGCTTCCTCGCCCTAACAGTGGTAGCGGCATCGCCGCCGTGTATTTCTGGAGCGCGCGACGGCGCGATCCGGCATGGCCCATATCCTTCGATATATCCCTAACTATCTATCTTTAAAGGGATTATTGGCCGAGCATAGCATGCGCATTTTGGCCCCGTAACCCCCGGGTGACGCTTGTCACATCCGCACAATGACGCAAACGACTGCCGCCAAGGGGTTGCGCCCGTTTATGTTGCGACGCAAGGGAGGACACCATGAGCCACGACACCTGCATCGCCCGCCTTGAAGGCGTACACAAGCGTTACGGCGCAGTTAACGCGCTGGACGGGATCAACCTCACCATTCATCGCGGTGAACTGCTGGCACTGCTGGGGCCGAACGGCGCCGGCAAGACGACCAGCATCAGCCTGTTGCTCGGGCTGCACCGCGCCGACCAGGGAACCGTTTCCCTGTTCGGCAAGGATCCGCAGGACATCGACGCGCGCCGTCGCATCGGCGTGATGCTGCAGTCGGCCAACCTGCCGCCAACGCTGAAGGTGCGTGAGTTGATCCGCGTCACCGCCAGCTACTATCCGAACCCGCGGTCCGTCGCCGAGTGCGCGACGATCGCCGGCATCACTGATTTGCTCGATCGCCGTTACGCGGCACTTTCCGGTGGGCAGCAGCGCCGCGTGCAGTTCGCCATGGCGCTGGCAGGCAACCCGGAACTCCTGTTCCTCGATGAGCCGACGGTCGGGCTCGATCTTTCCGCACGCCAGGCGCTCTGGGCATCGATTCGCAGCCTGGTGGCCAGCGGGTCGTCGGTGGTGCTCACCACGCATTACCTCGAAGAAGCTGAGGCCCTGGCCGATCGCGTCTGTGTGATCGCGCGTGGTCGCGTTATCTCCGAAGGCACGGTGGATGCCTTGCGTGCCCATGTCTCTGTGCGACGGATCCGCTGCATCACCAGCGTGCCAGCTGAATCCATCGCGGCATGGCCGGAAGTGGACACGGCTTCGCTGCAACAGGGCCACATGGTGATCGCCACGCAGCAGGCCGAAGCGGTCGTGCGTCGGTTGCTCGCGATCGATGCCGACCTGGCCGAACTGGAAGTGCAGCGTGCCGGCCTGGCCGAAGCCTTCACTGAAATCACCCGCGATAGCGAAGCGGCCGATGCCGCGCAGGAGGCCGCATGAACATCATCGAAAGCACCGCCACGCCGGTGATGAGCACGGGCCAGGTGTTCAACGCCTATGTGCAGGAAGCACGTGCGGAAGTGCTGCGTTACCTGCGCCTTCCAGGCTTCCTGTTGCCGACCATGCTGTTCCCGTCGGTGTTCTACCTGATGTTCGGCATCATCCTGGCGCACCAGAACTCACCGGATGGGGCTCGCTTCCTGCTGGCGTCGTACGGCACGTTCGGGGTCATGGCGCCGGGCCTGTTCGGCTTCGGTGTGTCGCTGGCTATCGATCGTGAGCATGGGTTGCTCACGCTGAAGCGCGCGCTGCCGATGCCGCCCGGCGCCTACCTTGTTGGCAAGATGTGCATGGCCCTGATGATGGCTGCGGTGGTCACCATGCTCATGCTTTGCCTTGCCCGGTTCGGTGGTGGTGTGCAACTCACCGCGGGCCAGGTGGCCACGTTCTTCGTGACCGAGGTGTTGGGTGTCCTCGCTTTCTGCTCGCTGGGTCTGCTGCTGGGTACGCTGGCCAAGGGGCAGTCGGCGCCGGGCCTGGTGAACCTGGTGTACCTGCCCATGGCCTTCCTCTCCGGCCTCTGGTTCCCGCTCTCGGTCATGCCGAAGTTCATCCAGGCCATTGCACCCCTGTGGCCGGCCTACCACCTGGACCAGCTGGCGCTCTCGGCGATCGGCATGGGGCAGGGCGGGGACTGGATCCACGTGGTGGCACTGGCGGCCTTCACGGCGGCGTTCCTCACCCTCGCGGCCCGTCGTCTGGCTCGCCACGGTTGAAGTAGCATGGTTGCCAGCCCCCTCCCGGAAGCGCGCATGTCCACCTCGTGGTTTAGGCCGGCCCCTGATTCGCTCTGGCGTCGCCTGGAAGGCCGGGGCAAGGCGCGCATTGCCTCACTGTTCAACCTGGTGTGGGTGGTCTGGGCGTTTGCCGATGTCGGCTTCAATGGCAACACGAGTGGTGACTGGTGGTGGGTCACCCTCGTTTCGTTCACGGCATTCCTGGCGCTCTACACACTGGCGTACATCCGGCCCTGCCGGCACACCCCGTGGTACGGGCTGGCGATGGCGCTCCTGGGCTACGCGACGTTGGGCGTGAACTCCGCCGGCGGCACGTCGTACGTTATCTTCGCCGGTTCCTTCATGGCGTTTTCCGGTTCGCCCCGGGCGTGCGTGGCGCGTGTCGTCGCGGTACTTGTTGGCTATATTGTTGCTGCCAATGTCCTGCGCGACTGGGGCTGGCAGCCGACGCTCATCCTCGGCATGGTGTACCTGTTCGTCGCCATCGCGAACCTGCTCTGGCGGATCAACGGGCAGAAGGAATGGGAACTCAAACTCTCCCACGATGAGGTGCGCAGGCTGGCAGCGACTGCCGAGCGCGAACGTATCGGCCGGGACCTGCACGACCTGCTGGGCCACACCCTCTCGCTGATTACGTTGAAACTGGAATTGTCGCGCCGCCTGCTCGATCGCGATACGGAAGCGGCCCGTCGCGAGATGGAGGAGGCCGAGCGTGTCGCGCGGCACGCCCTGGCCGAGGTGCGCTCCGCGGTCACCGGCATTCGTGCCACCGGCCTTGCAGCGGAACTGGCTTCTGCGCGTCTGCTTCTTGGTTCGTCATCCATCGCTTTTGATTACATCACGGAAGTTCCCGTACTTCCCGCACGCATGGAGAACCAGCTGGCGCTGGTGCTGCGTGAAGCCGTCACTAACATCCACCGCCACGCTGAGGCCACCGCCGCCGATGCGAAGGTGCAGGTCGTGGGTAACGAGCTCACCTTGTGTATCGCCGATAACGGCCGGGGCACCGCTGGCGCGGAAGGCAATGGCCTGTGCGGCATGCGCGAACGTGTACGCGGCCTGGGTGGCACCATGAATTTCGAATCGGTAAAGGGCAAGGGCACCAAGGTGCTTATCCGCGTACCGCTGACGGCCGACGACCGGCGTGAGTTGCCCGAGGAGCCACGGAGGCTTGCCTCGTGAGCGCGTGGTGGACCCCACGGCCCGATTCCCTGCTGGGCACCCTGCGTTCGCCGACCTACCTGCGCTGGCAGGCAGGGCTGCAGGTGTTCTGGTTGATCGCGCTCATCCAGGCGCCGCTGGCGTTGAAGGGTTTTGATTGGTCATGGTTCGGGCCGACCCTCATCTCCATCGCGGTGTATCTGGTGGCGTATATCGGCGTGTACATACAGCCCCTCAACCGCCTGCCGTTTCACGCTGGCGCGATCATCGCCGTAGGCTTCGTCCTGTGGCCGGTGAATCCGCTGGCCCTGGGTTACGTCGTGATCGGCGTGACCTTGCTGGCCTATGCCCAGCGCGTGCGCGTCTGGCTGATCGGTCTCGTCGTCGCCACGCTGGCCGCCCTCGCCTGGGCCTATCTGTTCAACGTGCCGCTGATCCACGCGGCGATCATCGCCGGTGGTGGTCTTGCGGCAGGCTTCAGCAACTTCCTTTACGTGCGTGGCGCGCGCCGCGATGTGCAGCTGCGCCTGAGCCAGGCCGAAGTGAGCCGGCTGGCCCGCATGGCCGAGCGTGAGCGCATCGGCCGCGACCTGCATGACCTGCTGGGCCACACGTTGTCGCTGATCACCCTCAAGTCGGAGCTGGCCCGGCGCCTTGCCTTGGCTGACCCCGCGCGTGCCCAGCAGGAAATGGAAGAAGTAGAGCGAGTCGCTCGCCACACGCTGGGTGAGGTGCGCAGCGCCGTGACCGGCATGCGCGCCGGCGACCTCAACAGTGAGCTTATTTCTGCGCGGCTTATGCTCGAAGCATCGGGCATTTCCCTCAGCGTCGTGACACCCGAACGCATGGAGCTGCCGCCCAAGGCCGAAGCTGCGCTCGCCCTGGTACTCCGCGAAGCCGTCACCAACATCCATCGCCACTCGCGTGCCACCGAGGCGTGCGTCACCATTACCCGAAACGGACAGGATTTCTCGATGCGAATCACGGATAACGGATGCGGCGGCCTCGCCGCGCATGGCAACGGGGTATCGGGCATGCGCGAGCGAGTCAGTCAGATCGGCGGGCGTCTCGCCATCGAATCACCCGTGAAGCAGGGTACGCAGTTGCAGATTGCGCTGGCCCTCGTGCCCGCGTTGACGGAGCGTTCCGCATGATCCGCGTCCTTCTGGCTGAAGATCAAGCCATGGTGCGCGGTGCACTCTCTGCGCTGCTCAACCTGGAATCGGATATCGAAGTGCTGGGCTCCGCGGCCGATGGTGAATCCGCCTGGCGCGAACTGCAGCGCCTGAAGCCGGACGTGCTGGTCACCGATATCGAAATGCCGGGCCTCACCGGGCTGGAGATCGCCCAGCGCGTGCACCGCCACGAGTTGCAGATCAAGGTGGTGATCGTCACGACCTTCGCCCGCCCGGGCTTCCTGCGCCGCGCGCTGGATGCGGGCGTTAGTGGCTACCTGCTCAAGGATGCCCCGGCCGAAAACCTCGCCGAATCGCTGCGCCTGGTCCACCGCGGTGGCCGCGCGATCGATCCGCAGCTCGCACTGGAAGCATGGTCCGAAGCAGACCCCCTGAACGACCGTGAGCGCCAGGTGCTGCGCCTTGCCGGGGAAGGGCAGTCCGCCAGCGACATCGGCACCCAGCTCAACCTCTCGCACGGCACCGTACGCAACTACCTCTCCGAGGCCATCGGCAAGCTCGGCGCTGCCAACCGCATCGAGGCCTACCGCCTGGCCCGCCAGAAAGGCTGGCTATAATCGCGCCACCACGCCCCTGTGGTAGCGCGCTTGCGCGCGATGCTCCTGTGCGATCACCTATACCCGTAAGGCCACCGGATTGGCGCCCATCGTTCGTTTTTCAGCACTGGCGTTCGCGATCGCGCTGCTCATAGCCTGCGGCCGCGCGCCTGCGCCGCTCACCCACGATGCATACATCTGGCAGCGCCAATGGACGCCTTCATTGCGCAGCGCGGTCGATGCCTCCCACGATGTCGTCCGCGACTGGCGGGTGCTGGTGGCACAGGCATCACGCGATGGCCGCTTCCAGGTGTTCGCCCCTGATCGGGAGAGCCTGGCGGCCTCGGGGCGGCCCCTCATCCTCGTGGTGCGTATCGATGGACGGCTGGCGACGTTCGACGCCGCGGCCTTGCGCGAGCGCATTGCCCGCATCGCCGCGGACTGGCCGCAAGCGGCGGGCGTGGAGATTGATTACGACTGCCCGACGGCGCGCCTGCCTGCGTATGCGGCATTCCTGCGCGACCTGAAACCTGCCTTGGGCAAGACGCCGCTTTCGATCACGGCGTTGCCTACATGGATCGGCTCGTCCGAGCTGGACGCCGTGCTCGCCATTCCCGATGAATCGGTGTTGCAGGTACACGCCGTGCAGGCCCCGCAAGCGGGCCTGTTCAACGCCGATGTCGCAGCGAACTGGGTATCGAACTACGCCAGGCACACGCACAAGCCATTCCGCGTGGCGTTGCCTACCTACGGATCGCGGGTGAGCTGGAACGAGGACGGCACGCTGCTCGCGGTGGAAAGCGAACAGGCCGCGCTTGCGGCGGGCGCTGTGTCCTCCGAGCTCTATGCGTCGGCGGATACGGTGCTTGCGTTCGTGCAGCACCTCTCCGCCGACCGGCCGCGCGGGCTTGCCGGCATCGTCTGGTTCCGCCTGCCGACCACAGACGATACGCGCGCGTGGAGCCTGGCCACATGGCGTGGTGTCGTCACCAATCAGCTGGATCGCGCGCCACTTCGCCTGCACCTGCGCGATGCGGGTAACGGCGCAAGCGATGTGCTGCTGGAGAATCCCGCTGCCGCCGACGCGGCGGCACCCGCGCGCGTGGCCTTGCCCGCTGGCTGCGAACTCGCCGACGGCATCGATGGCTACCGCCTCGAACCGAACAGCACCACACCGATCCTGGTGGCCGCCCTGGCCCGGCCGTTGCGTGCGCATACGACGCGCGCCATCGGCTGGGCCCGCTGCCGCCCCGGCACCTTCACTACGCTCACCCTGCAGGGAACCCAAGTTTCATGATGAAGCACAACGCGCTCGCCGCCGGCCTTGCCCTTGCCGCCATCGGTGCCGTGGCCTGGGCCTGCGGTCCGGAATTCCCAACGCAGCTGCTGGATGACCGCGCAGGGACGCTCAAGGCCGCGCCCCAGAACACCTTCACCTTCGAGGCGCAGCATCTGCTGCCAGGTGCAGACGCGCTGGAGGCGGTGGAAACGCCACGCTGGGGCGATGCACCCGTACGGCCGGACTTGCCGGCCGGCCAGGCGGCCAGGGTGAAGAGCGTGATGGGTTCCGCCTCGGGCAGTGCCGCGTACGCGGCAGGCGAGGGCTTGCCTGAGGATGTGCGGCGCTACACCGCTGGAGCGGTGGACTACACCCTGGCCACGGCGGCATGCCCACCTACGCCGGACGATAACGACTCGGGTGAACCCACCGAACATCCCGTGTGCACGACCTTCGATACGGTGTCGCTCGATGCCGCGCAGGCCAGCTTCGAACAAGTGCTGGCGCTGCCGCCGGAACAGTCGAAGGCGCGCGGCGCGTGGGCGGCTTACATGCTGGGCAAGGTGCAGGCGTTGCGTGCGATCAAGGCTGCGGGGACGCCTGCGTTTGCGGGTGCGCGCGAGGCCGCGGCGAAGGCCTTCCAGCAAACCCGCGCCCGCGTTCTTGCGGGCGCCACGGATGCGCAGGGATTGGGTGTCGCAAGCTTTGGTGAGGAAGCACGGTTAAGCCTTTTTGTCGATAAGATGCTATGCGGCTGGGTCGCGTTCGCCCGCAACGACGCATGCACCGCCGATGTGGCACCGGCCGATCTCAAACACGCTATCGCGCTTTATGCCGCGCAGGCAGGGCATGGCTCAGGCCAGGCGGTGGATTCGCTTTCCGCCATCGCTGCCTCCGTGCTTTCCAACGACGGGCAGGCCGCGGCGATCATCGATGGCCCGGTGTCGCAGCGCCTGCTGGTGGCTTATGCGCTTGCCCGCGTGGCGCCACAGACCGGTGATGGCAAACCGATGCCTGCGCTCACCCAACTGGTCGACGCGATCCTGGCCAACGGCACCGACAAGGTCGCGTCCGCCGATCGCCTGGCCTCGCTGAGCTATGAGCTTGGCCGTTACGACGATGCCGAGAAACTGCTGGCGAAGGCCGATGGCCCGCTGGCGAGCTGGGTGCGTGCCAAGCTGGCGCTGCGTAAGGGTGACCGTGCGGCCGCGGCCGATGCGTACGCTGCGGCCGCGAAGGCCTTCCCGAAGGCCGATGATCCGAAGGCCCCGCTGGAGGCCGGCAATGTCCATCTGCTGATGGGCGAGCGCGGTGTGTTGGCGCTTTCGCGCGGGGAGTACACCGAGGCGATGACGCGGCTGTACGAAGCGGCGAAGGCCGTGGGCGGCGATGGCAACACCTACGAAGAACTCAGCGGTTCGGGCATCGGCTATGGCAACGATGCTGCTTACGTCGCTGAACGCGTACTCACCGTCGATGAGCTGAAGACCTTCGTCGATGGACACGCGCCGGCGTATTCGCCAGCACCGGCGGCTAACGACCAGCGATCGGCGTATGCCACCACGGGCATCGACGACCGCCTGCGCTATCTGCTCGCCCGCCGGCTCATGCGCGCTGGGCGGTATGACGATGCGTATCCCTATTTCCCCGCGGCGGGCGACAAGCGCTTCGGCGATGTCGACCTGGCGGCCAGGGCGAAAGCCTATGCCGACGCGATACACGAGAGCGACAGCGCCTGGACGGACATCGGCAAAGCCCAGGCACGCTATGCCGCCGCGAAGATCGCCCGCGACGACGGCATGGAGTTGCTGGGGTACGAACAAAGCCCCGATTTCTTTGATAACGGCGGCAGCTACCAGGGCGGAAGCGGGCAGACTGCCGAATCCCTGAAAGGCCCCGACGTTACCGATGGCGAACGCCAGCGCTTCAACGCGAGCGTATCCAGCCCGGATTACCGCCTGCACTACCGCTACCTAGCCGCCGACAAGGCCGTGTCGGCGGCCGACCTGTTGCCACCCCGTTCCCAGGCCTTCGCCGCCACGCTGTGCCAGGCCACGCACTGGATGCTCGAGGGCCCGCCGGACTACAACCAGGCCGCCGATGGCGAGGAGGGCAAGGCGCCCAACGAACGCCAGCGCCGCGCCGGGCAGTACTACGAGCGGTACGTGAAGCAGGGTCCGTACGTCGAATGGGCCGGGGATTTCGGCTGGAGCTGCGAGGAACCCGACTTTGACCGGGCCCGGACCCTGAAGCGGGCCCATCAGGCGGCGGCCGTGAAACACGTCATCCGCCGCTGGCTGCCGCTGGAGATCGGCCTGGGCCTGGCCGTCGTGGGCGGGCTGGCCTGGGTGGTCATCCGGCGCCGCCGGGGCCGGATTGCGCCATAATCCCAGGCCCCCGTCTGTTCCCCCGGCCAGTGACGTGAAGAAATCCGATTTTGACTTCGATCTACCACCCGACCTGATCGCCCAGGCGCCGCTCGAGCGGCGCTCGGGCAGCCGGCTGCTGGTGGTGGATGTGGAAGCGCGCTCGAAGGCGAACCGGAAGTTCTACGACCTGCCGGACCTGATCCAGCCCGGCGACCTGCTGGTGTTCAACGACACCCGCGTGCTGCCCGCGCGCCTGTACGGCCGCAAGGACACCGGCGGCGCGGTCGAGATCCTGATCGAGCGCGTCACCGGCGCTCGCGAGGCGCGCGCCCAGCTGGGCGTCAGCAAGAAGCCGAAGGAGGGCGGCATCATCGAGCTGGCCGACGGCACCCACATCACCGTGATGGGCCGCGACGGCGAATTCTTCATGCTGCGCTTCGAGATCGAGGAGCCGCTGGAACGCCTGCTCAGCCGCCTGGGCGAGATGCCGCTGCCGCCGTACATCGAGCGTGGTGCCGATGCCTCGGACATGGAGCGCTACCAGACTGTGTTCGCGCGCGAGCCTGGCGCGGTTGCCGCACCCACCGCCGGCCTGCATTTCGATGAAGCGCTGCTGGAAAAGCTGCGCAACAAGGGCGTGGATTTCGGCTACGTCACGTTGCACGTCGGCGCAGGCACCTTCCAGCCCATGCGCGCGGAGAACGTGCAGGACCACGTCATGCACCGCGAGTGGCTGAACGTGGGTGCGGAGCTGGTTGAAAAGATTCGCGCCACCCGCGCCGCCGGTGGTCGTGTCATCGCGGTGGGCACCACCGTCGTGCGCGCGCTGGAAAGCGCCACCGTTGAGGGCGTGCTGCGCCCGTTCGCCGGCGAAACCCAGATCTTCATCTTCCCCGGCTACAAGATCACCAGCGTCGATGCGCTGGTCACCAACTTCCACCTGCCGCAATCGACCCTGCTCATGCTGGTCTCCGCACTGGCCGGCAAGGAAGTGATCCTCGATGCATACCGCTACGCGGTCCTGCAGCGGTATCGCTTCTTCAGCTATGGCGATGCGATGTTGATCCTGCCGCCGCGGGTACATTGAAGCGCTGCGGCGGGAGCCCTTTCGGGCTCCCGCCAGTCACCACACGCGAGCTTAGTGCTGTTCAAGCTCCACCCAGGTTGCGGGCGTCGTTCCGGCAACCTTACGCAAAGCCACGTAAAACACCGGCGTCAGGAACAACCCGAACAACGTGACGCCAAGCATGCCGGCGAACACCGTGACGCCCGTCGCTGCGCGCACCTCGCTGCCGGCGCCGTGGCCAAGCAGAAGCGGTACCGAGCCCGCGATAAACGCGATGGAGGTCATGACGATGGGCCGCAGGCGGAGCTTGCATGCTTCCAGCGCCGCATCGACCGTGCTGGCCCCGTGGATCTCCAGTTCGCGGGCGAACTCCACGATAAGGATGGCGTTCTTGCAGGCCAGGCCCATCAGCACCACCAGGCCGACCTGCACGAACACGTTGTTATCGCCGCCGGTGAGCCACACACCGAACAGCGCGGCACACAGGCACACCGGCACGATCAGGATCACCGCCAACGGCAGCGTCCAGCTCTCGTAGAGCGAGGCCAGCACAAGGAACACCAGCAGGATCGAGACCGGGAACACCACGGCCGCCGCATGGCCCTGGGTCACCTGCTGGTAGCTAAGGTCGGTCCATTCGAGCGTGATGCCGCGCGGTAGCACCTTGCTGGCGATCGCCTGCAGCGTGGCGATGGCCTGGCCCGACGAAAGGATTCGTGGGTCGGTATCGCCTATGATGTCCGCCGCCGGGTAGCCGTTGTAGCGAATGACCGGATCGGGGCCGTAGGTAGGGGTGACTGTCACCATGGAGCTGATGGGCACCATGCCACCGGCGTTGTTACGCGTGTACAGGTTGCCAATATCCGCCGTCTGCTGGCGGAACTCCGCGTCGGCCTGCGCCATCACGCGGTACACGCGGCCATAGAGGTTGAAGTCGTTGATGTACGCGGAACCCAGGTAAACCTGCAAGGTATCGAACAGGTCGGTGAGCGCGACGCCCTGCGCCTTGGCCTTCTGCCGATCGACCTTCACCTCCAGCTGGGGGATGTTGGCCTGGTAGCTGGTCACGGGGAACGTCATGCCTGGCGTCTTGGCGACCTCGGCCTGGAAGGCGTTCACGGCCTCCTGTAGTGCGCCGTAGCCCAGCCCGCCACGATCCTCCAGGTACAGCGAATAGCCCGAACCGTTGCCGAGGCCCTGGATGGGCGGTGGCTGCAACGCGTAGGCGAACCCATCCTTGATGCTGGCGAGCTTGCCCGAGAGCTCTGCCGCAATAGCCGCGGCAGAGCGCGTACGTTCGCCGAACGGTTTCAGGATGACGTACGAGGCGGTCTGGTTCGGGGTGTTGGTGGCCTGCAGCGCGTTCAAGCCCGCGTACCCGTTCGTCATCAACACGCCATCGACACTACTGGCGAGGTCGCTGATGGTTTTGGTGACGTCGGCCGTGCGGGCGAGCGATGCCCCCTCGGGAAGCTTCGCGCCGGCGAACAGGTACAGCTTGTCCTGGGTCGGTATAAAACCGCCGGGCACGACCTGGAACAGCACGCCGGCCGCGAAGAGCAGCGCGGCGTACACGGCAAAGATGACGCCGCGCCGGCCGAGCGTACGCCCGACAACGCCGTGGTAGCCCTCTGACGAACGGGCGAAGAACCGGTTGAACCCGCGGAAGAACCCGCCCAGCACGCGATCCATGCCACGGGTCAGCCCATCCTTTGGCGCATCGTGGCCGCGGAGCAGCTTGGCGGCCAGGGCCGGTGACAACGTGAGTGAGTTGATGGCCGAGATCACGGTGGAGATGGCGATGGTGACCGCGAACTGCTTGTAAAACTCGCCGGTGACACCCGAGAGGAACGCCATCGGCACGAACACCGCACAGAGCACCAGGGCGATCGCGATGATGGGGCCCGATACCTCGCGCATGGCTTGATGCGCGGCATCACGCGGCGACATGCCTTGTTCGATGTAGCGCTCCACGTTCTCGACCACGACGATCGCATCGTCGACCACGATGCCAATGGCGAGGACCAACCCAAACAACGTCAGCGTATTGATGGAGTAGCCGAGCAGCAGGAGCCAGGCGAACGTACCGACGATCGATACCGGCACGGCGACCAGCGGGATGATCGATGCGCGCCAACTCTGCAGGAAGAGAATGACGACAAGGACGACCAGCAATACTGCTTCCAGCAAGGTATGGCCCACCGCATCGATGGATTCGCGGACGAACACCGTGGGATCCCACACCGGCCGCCAGGTGACACCCGGCGGGAACGACTTCGCGAGCTCATTGAACTTCGCATACACGGCGCTGGCCACCGCCAGCGAGTTGGCGCCCGGCGTCAGGAAGATGCCGACGCTGGTGCTCTCGTGGCCGTCGACACTGGTCCGCGTCGTATAGTCGCTCGAGCCCAGCTCCACGCGGGCCACGTCGGCGATGCGAACGACACGGCCCTGGTCATCGTTCTTCAGGACGACGTCGCCAAACTCTTCGGGGCTGCGCAGCCGGCCCCGGACGTTGATCGACACCAGGAAGTCGCTCTTCTTCGGCGAAGGCTCCGCGCCGAGCTGCCCCGCGGATACCTGCACGTTCTGTTCGCGCACCGCGTTGACCACATCGCTGGCGGTGAGCCCACGGGCGGCGAGTTTGCGCGGGTCCAGCCACAGGCGCATGGCGTAATCGCCGGACCCGTAGAGACCGACATCGCCAATGCCGGGAAGACGTGAGAGTTCATCCTTGACGTGCAGGGTCAGGTAGTTGCGGAGATATAACCGATCGAAGCGGCGGTCGGTCGATTCCACGCTCACGTACATGAGCGGCGTGGGTGATTGCTTCTGCGTGGTGACGCCGAACAGGCGGACATCGTCGGGCAAGCGACTCTGCGCCTGCGCGACACGGTTCTGCACGCGGACCGCGGCCGTATCGCCATCAATGCCGGGATTAAACGTGACCGTCAGCTGCAGGCTGCCATCCGAGCTGGCGACGGACTTCATGTACATGATGCCCTCGACGCCGTTGATGGCCTCCTCCAGCGGTACGGCCACCGAGTCGGCAATCTCCTTGGGGTTGGCGCCCGGGTAGGTGGCTCGAACCACCACGCTGGTGGGCACCACCTCGGGGTATTCGCCGGCGGGCAACAAGGGAATGGCAATGAGGCCGGCGGCAAAAATGATCACGGAGAGGACGATGGCGAAGATCGGCCGGTCGATGAAAAACTTGGAGAAGTCCATCGTCAGTGTGCCTCGTGCGTCGCGAGCGCCGTGGCATCCGCCGCGGGTGCCACAGGCGGAGTGGGCACCGCATGCACAGGCATGCCGGAATAAAACACCTTTTGTGCGCCCGTGACGATCACCTTGTCCGTATCGTCCAGGCCCGCAGTCACTACACGCATGCCTGCGATGGCTCGCCCAATCGTGATTTCCTTGCGCACGGCCTGGCCTTTGCCATCGACCACGTACACGTAACGGCGGTCCTGGTCGGTGAGTACCGCTTTCTCGTCGATCAGCCGCGTATCGACAGGTGCGCCGCTTTCAAAACGCACGCGGGCAAACAGGCCGGGGGTGAGCGTGTGGCCCGGGTTGGGAACGATCGCGCGCGCACGGATCGTACCGGTGGCCGGGTCAAGGCGGTTATCCAGGAAATCGACCCTGGCCGTGCGCGGGAAGCCATCCTCGTCGGCCAGTGCGATGTGCGCGGTGGCCGAATGGTCGGTACCGCTGCCGTAGCGCAGGTAGCTGTGCTCGTCGCAATCGAAGTAAACGTACATCTCGTCCTGCGATACCACGGTGGTGAGCAGACTGTCGTCGACCCGGGCGAGGTTGCCCAGCGTGAGCAGGGCGCGACCCGCGCGGCCCGCAACCGGTGCACGCACCTGGGTGAACGCAAGGTTGAGGCTCGCCGTGGCCACGGCGGCTTCGGCGCTGTGCACATCCGCCGAGGACTGATCCAGCGTGGCCTTGCTTGTGTCGAAATCCTCGCGGGAGATGTAGTGCGTTTCCACGAGCTTGCTGGCCCGTGCGAACCGGCTCTGCGCGAGTCGCGATGCGGCGCGTGCGCTTTCCAGCTGAGCCTGTGCGGTACTCAACGCATCGCGGTAAGGGCGCGGGTCGATCACAAACAGCAGGTCGCCGGCCTTCACCTCGGCGCCTTCGGTGTACGCGATGCGATCGATGTACCCGCTGACCCGCGGGCGTATCTCGACTGACTGGATTGCCTCGAGCCGGCCGTTGAATTCATCCGCAGCCCTTATGGGGCGGGTGACCAGCGAGGCGATGCCAACGTCAGGCGGTGCCGATGCCGCTGGCCCGTTGGCTGAAGGGTGGCACGCGGCGAGTAGGAGGAGCGTCGCGGCGGTAACGCCAGACAACGCGATGCGACATGGTTGGGCCATCGGGGCAGCGCCGGGGAAGGGGAGCACAGCAGGATGGGCCCGGCATTTGCGCTGCAAAAGGACCAACTTTGCGCATGTTCGCTGTACCAAGATGGTTAGCGCGCACTCGAATGGGGCCGCGAAAGGGCCCGGCATTTATCGCGCCGGCCATATCTCGCGCAGGCGCCGCACGGCTTCCGCCGCCGCGTCGGCATGCATGAAGTTAGCAAATCCCAACAACAACCCGCCATGCGCTGCCTTGCCGACACGCCAGTCGCTCAGTGCGCGGATGGCCATGCCCTTCGCGGCGGCCGCCGCCGTGAGGCGCCGGTCGCTCTCCCGCCCCTTCAAATGCGCAAGGATGTGGATACCGCCCGCTTGCGGCTGTACGTACAGCCGGTCACCGAGCACCTCGGCCAGGGCATCCACCACGTAGCCGCGCCGGGCGGCGTAAAGCGTACGCATCTTGCGCAGGTGCCGGGAAAAATGACCCTGCGCCATGAAGTCCGTGATCATTGCCTGCGGCACGATGGAACCCGGGCCGGACAGGTGCGTCACCTCATCCTTGAACGTGCCCACCAGCGACGCAGGCACCACCAGGTACGCCAGCCGGAGCCCAGGGATGAGCACTTTGCTGAACGTGCCCGTGTAGAGCACCCGGTCATCGTGATCCAGGCTTTTCAGCGCGGGCAGGGGGCGACCGTGGTAACGGAACTCGCTGTCGTAGTCGTCCTCGATGATCCACGCCTTGCGCTGGCTGGCCCAGTCGAGCAGTTCCAGCCGCCGGGGCAGGGAGAGCGCCATGCCCATCGGGCTCTGGTGCGTGGGTGTCACCACGGCGAACCTTGCGTTACCGGCGCGGCGAACGCCTTCCTCGACCACCAGGCCGTCGTCGTCGACGGGCACCGGTGCCAGGCGGAAGCCGGCACGCTCCAGGAAGATCCGCGCGAGCAGGTAGCCGGGATCTTCGTACCAGCCCGTATCACCGGCCGAAAGCAACGTTCGCCGGACGAGATCAAGCGCACCGCGGTAGCCGGTCGTGACGAACACCTGCTCGTGCGTGCATGCGATGCCGCGCGAAATGCCGAGGTACGTAGCGATGGCGCGGCGCAACGGCTCATGTCCGGACGGATCGGGGTAGGTCATGGCCGAGGTGTGCAGGTTGCGCTGGTGGCGGCCACAGAGGCGTGCCCAGGTCTTTCGCGGGAAGGCATCGAGGGCAGGCAGGCCCAACTGGAATGGTGCCATGCCCGTTTCGGCGAACGCGGTTGCCGGCCCACGTTCCGTCGCCGGTGAGGTGCTTACCGGCGGGACGCTTTCGCTAAGCGTGCCGAGCCCAGGCGCAACCACGGTCCCCGCAGCACCCCGGGTCAGCAGGTAACCCTCGCTGACCAGGACCTGGAATGCCATCTCCACGGTGCCTCGCGCCAGCCCCGTCTCGCTGGACAGCGCCCGGACCGATGGCACCCGGTCCCCCGGGTTGAGCCGGCCAGCCGCAATCGCGTCGCGTACGTGGTGGTAGAGCTGCAGGTACATGGGCGCGCCGTGGTCGCGGAGGGGCGTGAGCGCGCCAAGGCCTTTCGTCGATGTCCTAGTCATAAATCCCATTCTTGCACCTATGCCATGGGACATCAGTCTCCTACCGTAGGCCACGGACAACAAGGAACTCCCGTGGATACCTATCTGATCGGTCACATCGAAACGGACCAGGATTACCAGGCCTGTTTCGAGGTCATGCATGAACTGCGCCCCCACTTGCCCGATGCCGCGACGTTTGCGATGAGGGCGCGGCGCCAGGCTGCGCAAGGCTACCGACTGCTGGCGGCATGGCATCGCGAGAGGGCGGTGGCGCTGGCCGGTTACCGGATCATGGAGAACCTGCTGTATGGCCGGTTCCTCTACGTGGATGACCTGGTCGCCAGCGAAGCAACCCGTGGGCAAGGCCTTGGTGGGGACCTGCTTGCCGAACTTCGCGAGGAAGGCCGCCGGCAAGGCTGCGCGTTCCTGGTGCTGGATACCGCGCTGGCGAACGCACTGGGCCAACGCTTCTATTTCCGCCAGGGACTGCTCGCCCGTGGCATGCATTTCAGCCAGGCGCTGTAGCGCTGGCGGACGTGCGCGCGCTACTCGCGGATCGCTTCACCCGTGCGGCGATCGAAGGACTCTGCTTTGCCATCGAGCTGATGAACCGCTTCAACGCCCTGACCGTTGCGTACGCATGATCGTCGCGGCGCCGGCATCGCTTTCCTACTCCCTGGAGACCCACCAATGAAGATCCTGCATATCGATTGCAGCCCGCGTCCCGAGTCGTTTAGCCGGGCGCTCTCCGCCGGCATCGTGGACCGGATGTTGGATTCGCAGCCTTCCGCGACCGTCGTGCGCCGTGACCTGGGGCGGTTCCCCATTCCGCACGCGGAGGAGGAGTACGCGCGGATCCTGTCGTCGCCGGAGGCGCTGATACATGGTCAGGACAGCGAGGCGCTTGAGCTTTCCGAGCAGATCATCGCCGAGCTTGAGCGGGCTGACATCGTGGTCATCGGTACGCCGATGAACAATTTCACCGTGCCATCGGTGTTGAAGGCGTGGATCGACCAGGTCCTTCGCTTTGAACGCACGTTCACTGCCGCGGGCCAGGGCAAGAAGATCGGTCTATTGAAGGACCGGCCGGTGTACATCGCCGTGGCATCTGGCGGTTTCTTCGCCGGCGATCGCGCCAACCAGCCGGATTTCCTGCGGCCTTACCTCACGGCAGCCCTGGGGTGTATCGGGCTGCACACGCTGCACTTCCTGCCGCTGCAGGGCACGGCCTTCCTGGCATCCGATGCCATGGCCCAGGCCTTCGATGAACTCCTCGCCACCTTCGACAGCCTGGCGGCGGCCGCCTGACCCCGTCCGCGATATATCGCCCGGTGCATCGCGCAACCATTGCCTAAAGCTTTCCCCCCAAGGGCCGATAAGCCATTCGAACGACCCCCCGGGCACGGTAGAACCATGGCGAAGAAACCCACCCAAGACGCAACCCCGGCGCCGCTCGCGCTGGAAGCGGACCTGCGTATCGGCGCGGCTCCGGCCCTGCGCGATAGCCTGCTGGCGGCCCTCGAGGCCGGCAAAGCGGTGCAGCTCGATGGCGCCGCGGTGGCGCAGGTGGATACGGCGGCCCTGCAGGTGCTGGCGGCGTTCAGCCGCGATGCCCGCGCGGCCAGCGTGCCGGTGGCCTGGCTGGGTGCCAGCGATACCCTTCGCCGTGGCGTCACGGTGCTGGGGCTTAATGCATTGATTGAACTGCCGGCGCCAGCCGGCGTGAACTGAAGGTAGAGCAGACCGATGGCTAAGATTCTTGCGGTAGACGACTCGGCTTCCATGCGCAGCATGGTGGCATTCACCCTGCGTGGCGCCGGCCATGACGTGGACGAGGCCGATAACGGCCAGAACGCGCTCGATACCGCGGCCGCGAACAAGTACGACCTGATCCTGGCCGACGTGAACATGCCGGTGATGGACGGCATCACGATGGTTCGCGAAATCCGCACCCGTGCGGGCTACAGCGGCGTGCCCATCCTCATGCTCACCACCGAGTCGGACACGAACAAGAAGATGGAAGGCAAGGCCGCCGGCGCGACGGGTTGGCTGGTGAAGCCGTTCGATCCCGACCAGCTGCTGGCCACCGTGGCCCGCGTGCTCGGTTAATCCACTGATCCAAACGTTCCGGTTTATTCCAGGGTTTTCCCATGTCCAAAGTCGATCTGGCGCAATTCCACAAGGCGTTCCACGAGGAGAGCCTCGATGGCCTCGACGCCATGGAGCAGGCGCTGCTCGCGCTGGATGAGGGCGCGGACGATCCGGAACTGATCAACGTCGTGTTCCGCGCCGCCCACTCGATCAAGGGCGGCTCGGCCACGTTCGGCTTCAACGATGTCGCCGCGTTCACCCACGTGGCCGAAAACCTGATGGACGAGGTCCGTAGCGGCCGCCGCCCGATGGAAAAGGCCGTGGTGGAGCTGCTGCTCCGCTCGGGCGACATCATCCGCGACATGCTTTCGCTGCAGATGGCGGGCCAGCCGGGTGCCACGGCGGAAAGCCAGGCGTTACTCGCCGAGCTGTCGGCCATGGTTTCGGGCGGCACCGCCGCACCGGGCGCCGCGGCCGCGAAGGCTGCCGCACCCGCCGAAACCATCGAAGGGTGGGACATCGCGTTCCGCCCCTTCGATTACCTGCTGAAGACGGGCAACGACCCGGCGCGCATGTTCCGCGAGCTCGAGGCCATGGGCCCGCTCACCGTGAGCGCCGATGTCTCGACGCTGCCTTCGCTGAAGGATATGGATCCTTCGTCGTCTTACCTTGCCTACACGCTCGGTCTCTCCGCCGGTGCCAAGCGCGCCGCGGTGGAAGGCGTGTTCGATTGGGTGGATGGCGATTGCGACCTCACGATTACCCCGCGTGTTGCGGCGGCGCCTGCGCCTGCCGTGGCCGCACCCGCTGCGCCCGCCGCAGCCGCCGCACCGCGCGCCGTGCGTGATGTGGCCACCAACAGCGAGGCCAGCTCGGTCCGCGTGGGTATCGAAAAGATCGATACGCTGATCAACCTGGTCGGCGAGCTGGTGATCACCCAGTCCATGCTCAGCCAGTTCCACGATGGCGTTTCCGACGCCCAGCTGGAAATGCTCCGCCAGGGCCTGGCCCAGCTCGGCCGCCACACGCGCGAGCTGCAGGAAAGCGTGATGAGCATCCGCATGCTGCCGATCAGCACGGTGTTCAATCGCTTCCCGCGCCTGGTCCGCGACCTGGCGCAGAAGCTGGACAAGAAAGTGGTGCTCGACCTGCGTGGCGAAGGCACCGAACTGGACAAGACCGTGCTCGAGAAGATCGGCGATCCGCTGGTCCACCTCGTGCGCAACGCGATCGACCATGGCCTGGAAGTGCCGGCCAAGCGCCAGGCCGCCGGCAAGGGCGATACCGGCACGCTGCGCATGGAGGCCTTCCACCGTGGCGGCTCCATCGTGGTGGAAGTAGGCGACGACGGCGCGGGCCTGAACCGTGATGCCATCGTGGCCAAGGCCGTACAGCGCGGCATCATCGCCTCGGGCGATGGCATGAGCGATGACCAGGTCGCCGAACTCATTTTTGAAGCGGGCTTCTCCACCGCCGCCGCCACCACCGATCTCTCGGGCCGTGGCGTGGGCATGGATGTGGTCCGCCGCAACGTCATGGACCTGGGCGGCACCGTCGCCATTTCCAGCAAGCACGGGCAAGGCACGACGTTCACCATCACCCTGCCGCTCACGCTGGCCATCATCGATGGCCTCACCGCCGCGGTGGGCGAGGAAACCTACATCGTGCCGCTGGTTTCCATCGTGGAATCGGTGCAGGTCAAACCCGATGCGCTGCGCAGCGTGGTCGGCGGCGGCGAGCTGTTCCGCTTCCGCGACGAGTGGCTGCCGATCATCCGCCTCTACGATGTGTTCGGCTGCAGCGGTACCCGCCGTGCCGTCGATGAGGGCATCGTCATCGTGGTGGAAGGCGAGGGCACTCGCATCGGCCTGTTCGTGGACGAGCTGATCGGCCAGCAGCAGGCCGTGGTGAAGTCCCTGGAAGCCAATTACCGCCGTGTGGCCGGTATTTCCGGCGCCACCATCCTGGCCGATGGCTCGGTGGCCCTGATCACCGACATTACCGGCCTGGTCCGCATGCAGGGTCGCCGCAAGGCCGCCTGACCGGTAGGAGCCCACCCTGTGGGCGACATCTTCTCGCCCCATCGCGACAGGCCCTGAGGCGCTGTCGCGAACGGCGTCGCCCACAGCGTGGGATCCTACATGGTTGGTTTTCGGCAAAAAATTTCCACTCAAGATCTGGATTTCCCGGTCGATACCCCTTTGAGGGGTCCCGAACCGCCGCACCGATCCGCAGTGGGAACACAATGAACCAGCCAGCCAGCACCGCCACCGTGGCCGATGAAGCCGCGCAGTACCTGACCGTCAACCTCGGCAACGAGGAATACGGCGTCGATATCCTCGCCGTTCGCGAGATCCGTGGCTGGACGCCGGTCACCCGCATCCCCCAGGCCCCCGGCTACGTGCTGGGCGTGCTGAACCTCCGTGGCGCCATCGTGCCCGTGCTGGACCTGCGCCTGCGCTTTGGGCTGGCCCGCGAGGAATACACCGCCACCACCGTCTGCGTGATCGTCATGGTCGCCGGCCGCCAGTTTGGCGTGGTCGTGGATGCCGTTTCCGACGTGGTCGAAGTGTCCCCCTCGGGCATCCGTCCCGTGCCGGACATGGGCACCACCGTGGATACCGAATACCTGAAGGGCCTGACGTCCGTGGGCGAGCGCATGGTGCTCCTGCTCGACGTCGACCGCCTGCTGCAGCCGCAGGATGCCCAGATGCTGGAAGCCGCCCTGGCCTCCGCCGATACGAAAGCCGTGGCCTGAGGCCACGGTTAGCTCGCCTTCGAAAACCTTCGAACTGGAATCGTAATGAAGAAGTTGAAGCTGAAGATCCCCGCCCTGACGGTCCGTGGCCGCCTGTACGGCGTGCTCGGCCTGATGGCCGCCATGCTGATCGGCGGTGCCGCCGTCGGCCTCGGTGCCATGTACCTCCAGAACGAAGGCATGCGCCAGGTGTACGAGGAAGAGCTCGTCCCGGCAAACCTGCTTAGCCAGGTCAGCACGCAGGCACTGATGTCGTTCGTGGTGCTCGGCGAAGGCGCGAGCAAGGCCACCGACAAGAGCGTGGTCGCGCAGAAGCTGGGCGAGTTCGACAAGCTGCAGGCATCCATGAACAAGCTCAAGGATGACTTCAAGAAGATGCCGATGTCCCCGGACATCAAGAAGCTCTACGACAAGTGGCAGGCCACCAACGATGATTACGCGTCGGCCAAGAGCGATGTCATCGATGCGCTGAAGCAGGGTGACGAGGGCGCCTCCGACATCATCGAGCTTTCCGTGCGCCCCATCCTGATGGACCGCCAGGCACAGCTTGCCAGCCTGATCGAGGCCAAGCGTTCCGAGGCGCAGGGTATCTATGCCCACCAGACCTCGCAGTACCACGCCATCCGCGTATTCGTGGTCGTCGCGCTGTCGGCCGGCCTGATCGTCAGCCTGCTGATCGCCGTGCTCGTCGTCCGCTCCATCATCCGCACGCTGTCGCACACCGTCGACGTCGCCAACAAGATTGCCGATGGCAAGCTGGGCCACGATATCCAGGTGACCCGCAGCGACGAACTGGGCCAGCTCCAGGCCGCGTTCAAGGCGATGGACGAGCGGCTCGCCGCCATCGTTTCCGAAGTGCGCCACGGTTCGGGCTCGGTCAGCACCGCCGCGCAGCAGATCTCGCGCGGTAACGATGATCTGTCGCAGCGCACGCAGGAACAGGCCTCGAGCCTGGAGGAAACCGCCTCGTCGATGGAGGAAATGACCTCCACCGTCAAGCAGAACGCCGAGAACGCCAGCCATGCCAACCAGCTGGCCCGCGGTGCACGCGAGCAGGCCGAGAAGGGCGGTGAAGTGGTCGCCCAGACCGTCGTCGCCATGCGCGAGATCAACAGCTCCTCGAAGAAGATTTCCGACATCGTCAGCCTCATCGACGAGATCGCGTTCCAGACCAACCTGCTGGCGCTCAACGCCGCGGTGGAAGCGGCACGTGCCGGTGAGCAGGGCCGTGGCTTCGCCGTGGTCGCCACCGAGGTGCGCAACCTCGCCCAGCGTTCGGCGGGTGCCGCGAAGGAGATCAAGGGCCTGATCAACGACAGCGCGAACAAGGTGAAGGCCGGTTCCGAGCTGGTCGACCAGTCGGGCAAGGCGCTCGCCGAGATCGTCGATAGCGTGAAGAAGGTGACCGATATCGTCGCCGAGATCGCCGCCGCCAGCTCCGAGCAGTCGGCCGGTATCGACCAGGTGAACCACGCCGTGCTGCAGATGGATGAAATGACCCAGCAGAACGCCGCGCTGGTCGAAGAATCCGCTGCCGCCGCCCGCGCCATGCACGAGCAGGCCACCGAGCTCAGCCGCCAGGTGTCGTTCTTCCAGGTGAGTGGCGCCGCCGCTACCGCCAGCAAGGCCGCCCGCAAGGATCCGACCCAGCAGGAAATGGAAACGGTGTTCGCCTCGGTCCGTAGCCAGCCGGCCCCGGCCCGTGCCCAGCGCCAGGCCGAATCGGCCGCTGACGCCGGTGTGTGGAAGGAGTTCTGATCGATGAACGCGCTCGTCAACAACGGCGATGCCGCTGTGCAGGCGGGCGCGACCGGTCCGAGCCTCGGTGAAGCCGAGTTCGCTTTCCTGCGTGAGTTCGTGCTGCAGCACTGCGGAATCTCGCTGGGTGAGCACAAGCGCCAGCTGGTGCAGGGGCGCCTGCTGCGCCGCCTGCGTGCGCTGAACCTGCCGGGCTTCGCGGCATACTGCGATCTGCTGCGCCGCGACCCGGATGCCGAGCTGGGCGAACTGGCCAGCTGCATCAGCACCAATGTCACCTCGTTCTTCCGCGAGATGCACCACTACGACATGCTCGTGGACGAGTTGCTGCCGCGCTGGCTCGAGGAAAAGAAGAAGAACGGTGGCCGCCTGCGGATCTGGTCCGCGGGCTGCTCCACCGGCGAAGAGCCCTATGCCATTGCCATGGTGCTGGCCGAGGCCATGGAGCGCCTGGGTTCCACGGTGGATGCGAAGATCCTCGCTACCGACCTGTCCCCCCAGGCCCTGGAAGCCGCCCGCAAGGGTGTGTATCCGGTCGATCGCCTCGGCGGCGTGGACGATGCGCGCCGCCGCCGCTGGTTCCTGCGTGGCGAAGGCTCGTTCGATGGCTACGTGCAGGTGCACCCGCGCCTGCGCGAGCTGGTCACCATCCAGCCGCTCAACCTGCTGCACGAATGGCCCATGCAGGGCAAGTTCGATGCCATTTTCTGCCGTAACGTCGTTATCTATTTTGATAAGCCGACGAAACAGCGCCTGTTCGCTAGATACGCCGGCATGCTGGAAAGCCGGGGTTACCTGTTTCTCGGCCACTCGGAATCCATGTACGGACTCTCCGATGATTTTGACCTGATCGGCCGCACGGTTTACCGGAAACGTACATGAGCGACACGTTCGTCGCGCAGCCGCGGACTTTCGCCGGCTTCGACCCGAAGAGCGTCCTGCCGGGGTTTGAACACGTGCGCCGCTTCTGGGATCCCGCCCAGGAAGTGGTGACGGTGAAGATCCTGCCGGGCGAGTACTACGTCAGCACGCAGGAAGAAATGATCTCCACGGTGTTGGGCTCGTGCGTTTCGGCGTGCGTGCGCGACACGCGCCGCCGCATTGGTGGCATGAACCACTTCATGCTGCCGGAGCCGGCCAGTACCGAGCGTGATAGCTGGGGTTCCACCGTGGGCCGTGCGGCGCGCTACGGCAACGATGCGATGGAGCACCTGATCAACGCGATCCTCAAGGCCGGCGGCAACCGCGACGACCTGGAAGTGAAGATCTTTGGCGGTGGCCGCGTGCTGCAGACCATGACCGATATCGGCCAGCGCAACATCGCCTTCGTGCAGCGCTATATCGCCACCGAAAAACTCAAGCTGTGCGCCGCCGATGTCGGCGATATCTACCCTCGCCACGTGCAGTTTTTCCCGGTGAGCGGCAAGGTCCGCGTGCGCCAGCTGCGCTCCACGCACGACACCCACCTGGCCGATCGCGAGAAGCGGTACCTCAAGCGATTGGAAAACGATCCGATAAAGGGAGATGTCGAGCTGTTCTGACGCCTGCCGTCGGACCGCTCCGCCTCCGTTCCATGCCTGGCCGGCTTGCCCGCCCAGGATGTCCCGCCACCCGAGTTGCTAGTGCCCATGCAGAAAGTACGCGTCCTTATCGTCGACGACTCGGCCCTGGTTCGTAAGGTGCTGACCGCCATGCTCGAGTCCGATCCGGGCATCGAGGTGGTGGGCACCGCGCCGGATCCGCTGATCGCGCGCGAGAAGATCAAGGCACTGAACCCGGATGTGCTGACGCTGGACGTGGAAATGCCGCGCATGGATGGCCTCACGTTCCTCGAGAACCTGATGCGCCTGCGTCCCATGCCGGTAGTGATGGTCTCCACGCTGACGGAGAAGGGCGCGGACGTGACCCTGCGCGCGCTGGAACTGGGCGCGGTGGATTTCTTCACCAAGCCCGCCGCTGATCTCGCCAACACGTTCATGGAGCACGCGCCGGAAATCTGCGCCAAGGTGCGCCTGGCGGCTGGCGCGAATCCGCGCGAGCGCTCCACCGTCACGAAGATCGAAAAGATCGACCTGTCGCTCGGCAAGCTGGAAGTCGCCCCGCGCCTCTCGGCCGATGCCGTGCTGCCGCGCGCGCAGACCCCGGGCAGCCGCGGTGGCCAGCGCATCATCGCGATCGGCGCCTCCACCGGCGGCACCGAGGCGATCCGCGTGGTGCTCGAGGCCATGCCGCCTACGGCACCGCCCATCGTGATTACCCAGCATATTCCCGCCGCTTTCAGCGGCCCGTTCGCCGCCCGCATGGATAGCGTCTCCGCCATGAAGGTGAGCGAAGCGCGCGATGGCCAGCCCATCCAGGCCGGCCACGTGTACATCGCCCCCGGCAGCCAGCACCTGCTGGTCATGTGGGATGGCGCGCGCCACGTTTGCCGCCTGCACGATGGCCCGCCGGTGAACCGGCACAAGCCGGCGGTGGATGTGCTGTTCCGTTCCATGGCCGCCAGCGTCGGCGCCGCCACCGTGGGCTGCCTGCTCACCGGTATGGGCGACGACGGTGCCCGCGGCCTGGGCGAGCTGAAGGAAATTGGCGCGCACACGCTCGTGCAGGATGAAGCCAGCTCCGTGGTGTGGGGCATGCCCGGCGCCGCCTGGAAGGCTGGCGCGGCCGAAACCATGCTGCCGCTGGACCAGATCGCCGAGCGCTTGCTTGCCCTTGCCCATACCCCCATTCCCGCCGCCGCGGCTCGCGTCGGCACCTGAAGGAAGAAGAGACGTCACCATGGTCATTCCGAAGAACGAACGCATCACCGGCCTTGCGGTCAGCGCTGTCGCGCTGGTCGCCGTGCTGGTGTTCCACGCGGCCTGGGTCGCGCCTATCGTTGTGGCGCTGCTCACGGCTACCTGGATCGCCATTGCGCTGCGCCCGCGCTTTGAAGAGCCGGTGGTCGAGCTGGTCGTGACCAACAGCGTGCAGGCCGATGAGCAGTCGGTGCGCGATGCGATGGAAGACGTCCGCAGCGCCATCGTCGATGAGCTGGGCCATGCCAGCCGCGAACTGCACCAGGCGCTGGACCTGGTGCGTGATGCCGTGGCCGAACTCGGCGGTGGCTTCAACGGCCTGTCGCAGAAGACCGGCAAGCAGCAGAAGCTGCTGAGCGAGATCATCGAGAGCGGCGGCAAGGGCATTTCGGTGCAGGATTTCGCCGATCGCACCGCCGGCCTGCTGGAACACTTCGTGGGCCTGATCGTGCAGCTGTCGCGCGAGAGCCTGCGTATCGTCTACCGCATCGATGGCATGGCGAAGGAAATGGACGCCGTGTTCGCGCTGCTGAAGAACGTGAACACGATCGCCGAAGAGACCAACCTGCTGGCGCTGAACGCGGCCATCGAAGCGGCACGTGCGGGTGAATCCGGCCGTGGCTTCGCGGTGGTGGCGGGCGAGATCCGCAACCTGGCGCAGCACAGCAACCAGTTCAACGAGAAGATCGGCACGCACGTCGAGCGTTCGCGCACCGCGATGGAGCAGCTGCGTGAGCTGGTGGGCCGCATGGCTTCGCAGGATATGAACGTGGCGCTGCAGGCCAAGGGCGATATCGACACGATGATGTCGACGATCACCGAGAGCAACGCGCGTACGAGCAAGGCGGCGGACGAAGCCGCAACGATCAACCGTGGCCTGGGCAACGATGTGTCCACCACCATCCGTTCGCTGCAGTTCGAGGACATCCTGAGCCAGCTGCTGCACCAGACGCGTTCGCGCCTGGTCGAGCTGCAGGAGATCACGGCGGATTGCACGCGGGATATCGAGGAGCTGGCCTGCGCGCCGGCGGATGCGAGCGAGCTGAGCGCGCGTGCTCAGCGCGTGCGTGCCCGCCTGGCGGAGCAGCGTGAGCGTGCGCGCCTGCGTGCGCGTGGCCCGGCGCTGCAGCAGTCGATGGCTGCTGGCGATATCGATCTGTTCTAAGGGGAAGCACCATGTCGATCACGATTCATAACGATACCGAGCACGGCTGCCTTACCCTGCACCTGGGCGAGCGCTTTGATTTTTCGATCCACCGCGCGTTCCACGATGCGTGCCTGGGTGATGTGGCGCAGGCGCGTAGCTATGTGCTGGACCTGGAGCAGGTGACGGGCATGGATAGCTCGGCGCTGGGCATGCTGATGCTGCTGCGTGAACACGCAGGCGGCGACCGTGCAGAGATCCGCATCGTCAACGCCAGCGCAGACCTGCGCAACACGCTGCGCATCGCCGGCTTCGATAAGCTCTTCACCGTGCACTAACGGTAGGAGCGCGCTTGCGCGCGATTCTCGCTCACGAAAACCCGGCCAAGTGCCGGGTTTTTTGTGCGCGTATGCATGCCGCGCCTCTCCAATCGGTTCATTCGCTGAAGCGCATGCATGCGTTAAGCGGCATTCGCCGCCTCATGCCGGATGGGTTGAGGAAGCCGCGGGTGGGCAGGCCCTTGGGCCCGCCAGTCGCGGACCTTCGGACCGGGCCGTAGGCGCCGCCATCGCGAAGCGCGATTCGCCCAGCGGCCCTCCGCTCATGTCGGCCCCAAGGGCCTGCCCGCCCGCGCACCCAACAATGAGGTAAGCGACAGGAGAGCAACGCGCGCTCTGCTGGAGCGCGCTTGCGCGCGATCGCGTCTCGGCAGGTATGGATATGTGCGTAGAAGCGCCTACACACGATGTCCGATGTTCTTACAGACATCGGCGAATCATTTTGCTACGGTCGTTTCCGTTGCCCGCACGCACGTTGACGTACACCGTGCAGGCAACCACCGCTTTGTGCGGTGAGAGTCGCGAGCCGGGCGTGGTGAGACACACCCGACTCGCTAACCAAACCAACTACAAGAGAGTTGTTTATGGCTACCCCTGACTATACGGCACTCGCTCGCCCGCCGGATCCCCCCGGCGACACCTCACCGGCTAACGGGCCGCCTGCATAAGCCGCAGGCACGGTTGAGGGACCGCGACGAGGTCTGTTTTTGAGGTAATTCTTGATCGAATGAGGCAGGCGTTGTGCCTGGTGTGCCTCACGGGCGGTCGTCGTCGCACTGCATCCTCAATCAAGCCACCCGGGGTCCGGTCACGGGCCACCGGTGTACCCGCGATCGTATGGTCCGTGGCATGGCAGGTCGTTTTGACTGTCGTGCCACGTTAGCGATGCGTGGGAAGTAACCCTTCAAGGAGCGAGCGATGAATGTTGTAAACGATACGTGGCCTGTGCGGCACGCGGGTGATAGCGCGAGCTGTGATCCGTCGGCGCATGAACTGTTGAACGAAGCGACGCAGTGGTTGCAGTACGCGCGTGGTGTGACGAGTTTGCTGGCTGATTTGATCCATGAAGCTGATGGCGTGGATTGCAAACAGGTGGCGTTGTCGATGGAGGCGATTGCTGCCATGACACATTTGGGTACGGAGCGCGTCGGCCAGGCGCACGCGCAATGGCATTGGCAGGCGAAAAATGCCCTGTAGAAGCGCGCTTGCGCGCGATTGGCCTTGTCGTACACCCATCGCGCGCAAGCGCGCTCCTACAATGGCCGGTGTGCGGCGAGAGCGGTATTGCGGCGTACACATTGTTAGATGTGCCTTAAATGAAGGCGTTTTCTTGTGCTCTCTTTCGCGCGGTCTGAATAGATGGCCGAAATTGCACTACGTACGCTTACTTACCGGCCTAATTTGCGTAACTTCAAAAATGTGAAGGGCGTCTCATGGTTCTGCACTCCCGTGGCACGGGAGTCCCTATGAGGAGGGGAATCATGAACGAGCAGGGCGTAGGTAAAGTTTTCTCCCGCACATTGCTGGCCGGCGCGGTATTCGCGGCCGCCGTGGCGATGTCGGCATGCAGCGGCCACGGTTCGACGCATTCCGGTGGCGGCTCGGGAACGACCGTGAATCCTGGTGGCGCCGGTGGCACCGGCGGCGGGGATAACGGCGGCGGTGGTTCAGGGACGGGCGGCACCGGGGATAACGGTGGCGGCTCAGGGACGGGCGGTACGGGGGGTACCGGTGGTGGTGACGGCGGCGGTACCGGCGGTACCGGTGGCGGCACGGGTGGTGGCAATGGAGGTGGCACCGGGGGTGGCGATGGCGGCGGTAACGGTGGTGGGAACGGTGGCGGCAATGGCGGTGGCACCGGCGGCACCGGTGGTACCCCAACCGCAGCCAGCAACGCCGTTGGCGCGGTGGCCACGGGCCTGGGCGGCATCATTGCCTCGGTGGGCAACACGGTCACCGGCGTGGGCGTGCAGGTGCCTGGAACGACGGTCCTTGGCGGCACCAATGGCCTGACCAACTCGGTGGGCGATGCGGTGCAGGATCTTGGCGGCGCGGTGACGACGCTGGGTAATGGCGTGACCAGTGGCCTTGGCCAGACAGGCAACATCAGCGATCCGCTGGGTACCACGACGGATGTGGTCGGCAACGTCGTGACACAGGCAGGCGCCGCGGTGAATGACCTGGGTACGGGTGTGGGCACGGTCGGCGTCGGTACACCGATCGCACCGATCACGAGCACGGTCGCCACCGTTGTTTCGAACGTCGGCGGTGGCGTGGGCACGCTAGGCACGCAGCTTGGCGGTGTGCTTGATTCGGGCTCGGCGAACGCGCTGACGAAAGCCGTCAGCGATGTCATTACGCCAGTCGCGGCTTCCCTCGGCACGGCGGCAGCCCCGGATAGTTCCACCAACCTCGTCGCAGCCGTGGGTACGGGTACAGGCGGCATCGCGTCTGGCCTGAGCGGTGGCGTGCACGCGCTGGCCAGCAACGTCTCGGCTGGCACGGCATCGAGCCCGGCGGCGCCGGTGGGCCTCACCCTCGGCAACACACTCGATAGCACCGCCAACACGCTGGGCACGCTGGGTAACACACTCAGCACGGGCGTGGGCAAGGCACCGGATGCCAACCCGGTCGGCACCACGCTTGCGGGCGCGGGTCAGACCGTCGCTTCGGTCGGTACCACGGTAGGTAGCGTCGGTACGGGTGCACTGGCACCGCTCGCGCCGGTTACCGGTGCGGTGGCAAACACGGTGACCCAGGTGGGTAACGGTGTGAGCTCGGTGGCGTCAGCAAGCAGCCCGCTGGCACCGGTCACCGGCGTGCTCAACAACGTCGTCAATGGTGTCGCCGCTGCCACCCCGCTGAGCAACACGACAGGTGCGGGTACGGGTAACGGGGCAGGGTCCACGGACCCGATCGGTGGTCTTCTGGGTGGGGTGAAGGGATTGCTCCGCCGCGGGGCCGATCGGTAAGGCAAGGCGGGGGCGGCGCAATACCGCTATCCGTGTGTCTTCAGGGAATGGCGCCGGCGGCGCAACGCCGGCGCCAATCTTGTATTTACGATGCAAAGGAATTTCATGAACCGGTGGATCGGTTGCCTGCTTGGCATGGCCGTCGTCAGTTCCGTTCACGCGCAGGTACGCGCGCCCGCCAACCCACTGCAAACCCTCCCACGTACGGAAACACCGCGCCAGGCCCCGGTGCAGGTGAACGTGCAGGCACCGAACGAGGCATTGCAGGCCTTGCTCGCCAAACGCATCACCCCCACGCGCTTCGATGTGGTGGGCGTGAAATCCATCCCGTTTTCCGATGTGGCGGCGTTGTTTGCGCCGATGCGCGGCAAGGAAGTCACGATCGGCCAACTGGTGGAAGCGGCGAACAAGGTCACCGAGCTCTACCGCAAACACGGGTACGCGCTGTCGTTCGCGTTTATTCCCGGACAGGATCTCTCGCAGGGCGTGGTACGCGTCACCGCCGTGGAAGGGTATGTGTCGCAGGTGGATGTGCGCGGCGATGCGGGGAACATGGATAAGCGCATCCGCGCGATCGCCGCCCGCGTGGTCGGGGAGCGGCCGTTGCGGCAGGAAACGTTCGAGCGCTATACGCAGTTGCTGGGGCAGTTGCCGGGCGCGAAGGTGAGCGCGAATGTGCCCGCGCCGACGACCACCGATGGTGCGACCACGCTGGTGCTGGATGTCACGCGGCAGCGCTACGACCTTAGCTACGGCCTCGATTTCAATCACCCGGGTACGCAAGGTGTTTTCAGCTTGCTGGAAAACGGTGCGACACCGCTCGGTGAGCAGCTGAGCGTCTCTACGCTGTTTCCAAACGGCAGTGGCCAGCGCCTGTACAACGCCACATGGCTGGAGCCGTTCGGCTCCGATGGCTGGCAGGGCAAGGTGGATGCGAGCCGTTATTGGGGCCGCCCCGATACGGGCGACCAGCTGCCGGATTACCTGGATCACCAGTTGAGCCAGGATCGCCTGGCGCTGTCTGCGTTGTACCCGCTGCGCTTGACCAACAGCGAGCGGTTGAACCTCACGGTGTCGACGTACGCCTCGAAGCAGGACGATCGCTACCGCAACGTCGATAACGGCGTGATTGTCGCGTTGCAATCCAGCGTGCGTGTGCTGAGCACCGAACTCAGCTGGTTGAAGGTGAGTGGCAAACGCTCCCGGCAGTTCAGCTTCGCCGTGGCGCATGGCTTTGATGCGTTCGGTGCGTACTCGCGTGCGGTATCGAACCTGCCGGTGGAACTGGGCATCGCCACGCCGGATGTGAAGTTCACCCGCTATACGATGAACATGGCATTCGCCGATCCCTGGCCGCATGGCTTCGGCACGGTGTTCCGCGCGATGGGCCAGTACAGCAACGACTCCTTGCCCTCCACGGAGCAGATCAACTTCGGCGGCCCAAGCTTTGCTTACGCTTACGATCCGGGCGATGCGGCCGGTGACAGCGGCTGGGCCGCATCGGGCGAAATCAACCGTGGCTTCATCGTCGCATCGAAGTGGCTTACCTCGCTCACGCCGTACATTGTCTACCAGAGTGCCCGTGTGTACCTCAACGGTGCGAAACCCCTGATCGACCGGCTGGATTCAGCCGCGGTGGGCTTCCGCGCCTCGGATGGCAAGCACTATTCGATCGACTTTGCACTGGCCCGACCCACCGGCGACCGGCCGCCGGAGAGCAACGACCGCAAGACGCGCTGGAACCTGACGTTCAGCTACAAGCTCATGTAACACCGCTGTTACGCCCCGCTGTTTGCCACATCTTCACGGCCGGCGCGCCACGATGATCGGACATCTCGTCCGGACGCCGTGCCATGCCCCTGTCCCTGTATCCACCGCCGTTGCGGTATCACGAATCCCTGGAGCAGGTTGAGCCGGACGAAGCCGATACCGTCGAGCAACTGATCGCGACGCTCACCGACATCAACCAGACGACGCTCGACAACAGCGGACACGCGTGGCGTTCCGTGCATGCCAAGAGCCACGCCTTGCTGACCGGCGAGCTGGTGGTGCCGGGCGATCTGCCGCGCGAGCTAGCGCAGGGCATCTTCGCGAAACCGGGGACGTATCCGGTGGTGCTGCGCTTATCCACGGTACCGGGCGATATCCTCGACGACAGCGTTTCCACGCCGCGTGGCATGGCGCTGAAAATCATCGGCGTGGAAGGCGCGCGCCTGCCGGGGAGCGAAGGCGCGACGACACAGGATTTCGTGCTGGTAAACGGTCCGGCGTTCATCGCATCCACGGCAAAGAAGTTCGCGAGCTCGCTGAAACTCACCGCCGCCACGACCGATCGGGCGGAGGGCGCGAAGAAGGCGCTGTCGGCCGTGTTGCGCGGCACGGAACGCGTGCTCGAAGCGTTCGGAAGCCGTAGCAGCACGTTGATCGCGCTCGGCGGGCAGCCAGAGACCCATCCGCTCGGCGATACCTATTACAGCCAGGCGCCCATGCGCTTTGGCGATTACGTGGTGAAGGTAAGTGTGGCGCCGCGCTCACCCAACCTCACGCGGCTCACCGACGCCACGCTCAATGTGAACGGCAAACCCGATGGGCTGCGCGATGCGATGCGTGAGCACTTCGCCGCGCAAGGCGGGGAGTGGGATCTGCGCGTGCAGTTCTACACCGACCCGGACACCATGCCGATCGAAGATGCGTCGGTGCCGTGGCCTGAAGAGAAAAGCCCGTACCTGGAAGTCGCCCGGCTGGTCGTGCAACCGCAGCCGGCATGGAACGATGCCCGCCGCGCCGCCATCGATGATGGCCTGGCCTTCAGCCCCTGGCACGGCGTCGTCGAACACCGCCCGCTAGGCTCGGTGATGCGCGCCCGCCGCGTCGCCTACAAAGTGATGGCCAAATTCCGCGCCCACCACAACAAGGTAAACATCAAGGAACCCACCAGCCTCGACGACCTAAAGCTCGTGTAGGAGCCCACCCTGTGGGCGAAAGCTTTTCGCAATACACAGCAGGCCCTGTCGGTCTTTCGCGAAAAGATGTCGCCCACAGGGTGGGCTCCTACCTTTGTGGTGTGCCGTGGGTGCTTACCAACCCATGTAATGGCCACCATTGATGGCCAGGTTGGAACCCGTGATCCAGCTGGAATCTTCCGAGGTGAGGAACGCCACGGCGTGCGCGATCTCTTCCGGCCGGCCAAGGCGGCCCACGGGAATCTGCGCCACGATCTTCGCCCGGATATCCTCCGGCACCGCCATCACCAGGTCCGTACCCACGTAGCCCGGCGAGACGGTGTTCACCGTAATGCCGAAGCGCGCGTTTTCCTGGGCCAGCGAGATGGTGAAACCGTGCACGCCGGCTTTCGCCGCCGCGTAATTGGCCTGGCCGTACTGGCCCTTCTGGCCGTTGATCGAGCTAATCTGCACGATGCGGCCCCACTGGCGTGAGCGCATGCCCTCGATCACCGGGCGGGTCACGTTGAAGCAGGCGTTGAGGTTGGTGTTCACCACCTCGGTCCACTGCTGGTAATCCATCTTGTGGAAGGTGGTATCGCGGGTGATGCCAGCGTTGTTCACCAGGATCTCGACTGGGCCAGCCAGTTCTTCCACCGCGCGCACCATGTTGGCCGCCGAGACGGGGTCGGCTACATCGCCGGGCACCATCACGACATCGATGCCGTCGCGGATCATGTCTTCGCGCCATGCGGCCGCACGGGCCTCGTCGCGGAAGTTGGTAGCGACCCGGTGGCCTTGCTGGGCAAGGTAACGGACGATCGCCGTGCCGATGCCGCCGGTGCCGCCGGTGACCAGTGCGGTGCGTTGCGTCGTGCCGTGTTTCATGACTCGCGTGGATCCCGTAAGTAGTGGCCCGCCGCGCGGGCAATCTGTTTTTATAGCGTCCGAGCGACCGTAAGACTACTGCGGCGAAGCGCCGCAGGCTCGAAGGCCGCCAGCGCCGCGGCCAGTGCCGCCGCCGGCGTGGCCACGTCCGGTACTGCCAGACCCAGCCAGGCCAGGGCGCCGCGCAGGGCGGGCATCGGGTTGGCCGGGTCGACGGGCAGCGCCTTTTCCGATTTGGAAAGCTTGCGGCCTTCGGCATCCAGCACCAGCGGCAGGTGCAGGTAGCCGGGGTGAGGCAGGCCCAGCAGTTCCTGCAGGTAGATCTGCCGGGCGGTGGAGTCGAGCAGGTCGGCGCCGCGCACCACGTGGGTGATGCCCTGGAAGCCATCATCGACCACGCAGGCGAGCTGGTAGGCCCACAGGCCTTCGACCCGGCGGATGACGAAATCGCCAGCCACTTCGCGCAGGTTCTCCGCCTGGGGGCCCTGCAGGTCGTCGACCCATTCGATCGTGCGGTCGGGCGAGCGCAGGCGCCAGGCCGGTGGCCGTGAAGGATCGGGCTTGGCGATGCATTGCCCGTCCCGGTGCAGGCCGCCGTGGGCCACCAGGTCGGTGCGGCTGCACCAGCACGGGAACACGTGGCCGGCGTAGCGCAGGTGCTCGAAGGCGGCCTCATAGGCACCGGCACGCTCCGACTGGAACAGCACCGGTTCATCGGTTTCGAAACCGAAGGCCGTGAGCGCGGCAAGGATGCCCTGGGCCGAGCCGGGAACCTCGCGCTGCGGATCGATGTCTTCCACCCGTAGCAGCCACTGGCCACCGTGGTAGCGGGCGATCAGCCAGCTGCCGATGGCAGCCACCAGCGACCCGAAATGCAGGGCGCCGGTGGGTGAGGGCGCGAAGCGTCCCCGGTAGCTCATGCGGTGTGGACAGGCATCGGTTGAGACGTTTCTCACGGTGTCAGGGAGCAGGCCGCGACAGTGTAGGGGATCGCCCCCCGCTGGGGGCCGCCTGCCACGGCCGGTGCGTGTTTTTGGCATTGAATCATTCAGTGTCCGCCCCGAAAACTTAGGCAGGCGGCGCCATATAGCCAGCCGCTTTAGAGAGAGCCAACCATGTTCAAACGCATTGCTTTGTTCCTAGCTACCAATATCGCGGTCATCGCGCTGCTCAGCATCGTGTGCCACCTGCTGGGCGTCGACCAGTGGGCGGCCCAGCGCGGCATGGGCCTCGGTGGCCTCATCATCTTCGCCTCCATCTTCGGCATGGGTGGTGCCTTCATCTCGCTGGCCATTTCCAAGTGGACGGCCAAGATGAGCACCGGCGCCAAGGTGATCGAGGAGCCGCGCAACGAAACCGAGCGCTGGCTGCTCGAGACGGTACGCCGCCACGCTGAGAAAGCGGGCATCGGCATGCCGGAAGTGGCGGTTTATGACGCCCCGGAAATGAACGCTTTCGCCACGGGCATGAGCCGCAACAACGCCCTGGTGGCGGTGAGCACCGGCCTGCTCCAGCAGATGGACCGTGAGCAGGTCTCGGCCGTTCTGGGCCACGAGATCGGCCACGTCGCCAACGGCGATATGGTGACCCTGACCCTGATCCAGGGCGTGCTGAACACGCTGGTGATCATCGCGGCACGCATCGTGGGCCGGCTGATCGATAGCTGGCTGAGCGGCGGCCGTGAGCGCGAAGGCGAGGGCGGCATCGGTTACTTCGTGACCGTCATGGTCCTGCAGATCGTGTTCGGCCTGTTCGCCTCGATGATCGTGATGTGGTTCTCGCGCTGGCGCGAGTTCCGGGCAGATCAGGCCGGCGCCACGCTGGCGGGCCGCGCTTCGATGATCTCGGCCCTGCAGCGCCTGTCGGCGAACCACGGCGAGACCTCGCTGCCGCAGACGATCCAGGCCTTCGGCATCGCAGGCCACCTGGCCTCGGGATTCAAGCGGCTCTTCATGAGCCACCCGCCCATCGAGGAACGCATCGCGGCGTTGCAGAACGCCCGCTAAGCGCCCTCCCGTGAAACCGCCCTTCGGGGCGGTTTCTTTTTGGGCCGGGCCCAGGCCAAGACTTTTCTTTCGCCCCCCAAACCCCATAATCCCCGTTCTGTCCTACCCAGAAGGAACGGCACCGTGAGCCAGGAAACCCGCAAATTCGAAGCCGAGGTCGCCCAGGTCCTGCACCTGGTCACCCACTCCCTCTACTCGCACAAGGAAATCTTCCTCCGCGAGCTCATCTCCAACGCCTCCGATGCCTGCGACAAGCTGCGCTTCGAGGCCATCGCCGATCCCGGCCTGGTCACCGAGGACGCCGATCTCCGCGTCCAGGTCACCTGGGACCCGGAGGCCCGCACCATCAGCGTGCGCGACAACGGCATCGGCATGACCCGTGAGGACGTGGTGGCCAACATCGGCACCATCGCCAGCTCCGGTACCCGCCGCTACCTCGAGGCCCTTTCCGGCGAGCAAAAGGCCGATTCGCGCCTGATCGGCCAGTTCGGCGTGGGCTTCTATTCCGCCTTCGTCGTGGCCGACAAGGTCACCGTGATCACCCGCCGTGCCGGCGAGCCCACCGACGCCGGCGTGCGCTGGGAAAGCGATGGCAAGGGCGAGTACACGCTCGAGGAGACCAATGTCAGCGAGCGCGGCACCACGGTGGTGCTGCACCTGAAGGCCGATGAGGATGAGTTCCTCAAGGGCTGGCAGCTGCGCCAGCTGGTCACCAAGTATTCCGATCACGTCGCCTTCCCGATCCGCATGCCGGAAGAGAAGGACGGCAAGCCGGATCCGACCGAATGGGTCACGGTGAATTCCGCCTCGGCGCTGTGGGCTCGCCCGAAGAGCGAGATCACCGACGAGGAATACCAGAACTTCTACAAGGCCCTGGGCCACGACTTCAACGACCCGCTCGCATGGGCGCACAACCGCGTGGAAGGCAGCCAGAGCTTCACCACGCTGCTGTACGTGCCGGAGCAGCCGCCGTTCGACATGATGATGGGCGGCGGTCGCGATGAGCGTAAGGGCCTGAAGCTGTACATCAAGCGCGTCTTTATCATGGACGCCGCGGAAGAACTGCTGCCCAACTACCTGCGCTTCGTGCGTGGCGTGGTGGATGCGGACGACCTGCCGCTGAACGTGAGCCGCGAGATCCTGCAGCAGAACCGCCAGCTGGAGAAGATCAAGAGCTCGTGCGTGAAGCGCGTGCTCGATCTGCTCGACAAGATTTCGCGCGATGAGCCCGAGAAGTTCGCCACGTTCCTTGCGGGCTTCGGCAACACACTGAAGGAAGGCATCGTCGAAGACACGGCCAACCGCGAGCGCATCGCCAAGCTGCTGCGTTTTGCCTCGACCAAGGGCGACGGCGACAAGAAAAACGTATCGCTCGACGATTACATCGGCCGCATGGCCGTGGGCCAGGATGCGATCTGGTACGTCACCGCCGATAGCTACGCGGCCGCCGCTGGCAGCCCGCAGATCGAGGCGCTGAAGGCCAAGGGCATCGAAGTGCTGCTGATGTCCGATCGCATCGACGAGTGGATGCTCGGCTACCTCACCGAGTTCGAAGGCAAGCGCCTGCGCAACGTGGCCAAGGGCGAGTTCCCGCTGGATGAAGCCGACAAGGCGAAGCAGGAAGCGGCTAACACCGCCGCCGCACCCCTTCTCGAACGCACCAAGGGCCTGCTCGGCGACAAGGTGAGCGATGTGCGCGTCTCCGCACGCCTCACCGATTCGCCGTCGTGCCTGGCGCTATCCGATTTCGACCTGGCCCCGCACCTGGCCCGCCTGCTCCGCGAAGCCGGCCAGGACGTACCCGACACGAAGCCGGCACTGGAGCTCAACCCCGAGCACCCGCTGGTAAAGCGCCTGGGCAGCGAAACCGACGACACCAAGGCCGCCGACCTCGCCAACCTGCTACTCGAGCAGGCCGAGATCACCGCCGGCGCACAGCTCGCCGACCCGGCCGGCTTCGTGCAGCGCATGAACCGCGTACTCCTGGGCTAACCACGACATCCCGGCACTGACTAACCCCCTGTAGGAGCGAGCTTGCTCGCGATAAGCCAACGAAGCGGTGACGCGGAAGGCTTATCGCGCGCAAGCGCGCTCCTACGGGATTTGGGGTAATCCAGTTTCGGCTTTTCATTTCTTCGTGAATCCGTACTAGATCAATCGCTGTCGACCGAGAGGAGCGTCTCGAGCGTATTTGCCCTCTCTGCGTAGCGATAAACTTCATTGATAGACGCGTCGATGTTTGCCGTCTTTTCACTGTTGCGGACGTCGAGTTCGGCATCGACTGACTTTGCGTTGAATTCGATCCAGGCGCGTTCCGCCGCGCGAAGGTGTCCTTGACCCGTTGCATCGAGCTTGGCCATCAATGCCGAATAAGCCTTGTTCAAGCGGGCATCCTGGACCTTCTTCTCCGCCGTGGTGCAACCGCCAAGCCCGACGATATCGCCGGCCGCCTGGTCCATGCAGCCGTAAAAGGCGTCAGTAATGCCCTTTGGTGCGTCTCGCCGTACCGCGTCACCCGCCATAGACGTGGCTGAGGCCGCAAGAAGGCCCACAAGCACGGCAATAGTCCGGATTGCCATCATTTCGCCGCTCCAGTGATTGAGTCGCCCAACCTAGCCCATCCGCGTGCTAGAAACTATGGAATCGTTCTGAAAATTCGTGCCTTTTCCTCATGGCTAGCGTTCGTATACGGTCGTACGGGGGCTCCGGGCGCAACCCCCGTACGATGGTGAATCGGGCCCTCGAACGCAGGCCCCACCACTCGTCGGTAAAGCGCCTGGCCAGCGAAACCGACGATACCAAAGCCACCGACCTCGCCAACCTGCTACTCGAGCAGGCCGAGATCACCGCCGGCGCACAGCTCGCCGACCCGGCCGGCTTCGTGCAGCGCATGAACCGCGTACTCCTGGGCTAACCACACGTCGACTGTAGGAGCCCACCCTGTGGGCGACATCTTTCGCGAACAACGCCACAGATCCTGTGGCGCTCCTGCGAACAGCGTCGCCCACAGGGTGGGCTCCTACAGTGGCGCTTTTTTACGCACACCCAACGGATACGCGTTCCGGTATCGTCGGACCCATGTCCGCGCTCCTTATCCTTTTCGTCTGCCTTGCCCTCGGCATTCTTTGCCGGCGGTATGCGAACCTGCCCGATGGCATCGTCCCCGGCATCAACTGGTGGGTGTTGAACATCGCGCTACCGGCGCTGGTGTTGGCGCTCGTACCGCATGTCACGATCGATCCGCACCTGTGGTTTCCGGTGGCGGGGATGTGGATCACCTTCTTCGGGTCGTGGGCGTTGTTTGCCACATTGGGCCGGGTGTTTCAGTGGACGCCGCAGCGGATCGGCTGCCTGACCCTGGTCTGCGGGCTTGGGAATACCTCGTTCATGGGTTATCCCATGATGGAAGCGCTGCATGGCAAGGAAGGCCTGTCGGTGGCGGTGATCGCTGACCAGCTGGGTTGCTTCCCGTTGCTGGCCGCGGGCGGCATCGTCGTCGCCTCCATGTATTCGGGGAAGGGCACGAGCGGTGCGATGATCGCGAAGCGCGTGCTGACCTTTCCGCCGTTCCTCTGCCTGGCGGTGGGTGTGATCGTCGGGGTGCTCGGTGGTTGGCCTGCGGCGGTGGATAAGCTGCTGATGCAGATCGGCCAGACCCTCACGCCACTGGCGCTGTTTTCCGTGGGCCTGCAATTCAAGCTGCACCTGCAGAAGGACCAGGTGGGCGCCCTGGTCGCGGGCCTTGGCTGGAAGCTGGTGCTGGCGCCCTTGATCGCGCTGGGCGTAGGCCTGGCGGCGGGCGTGGGCGGGTTGATCCTCACGGTGGGCGTACTGCAGGCGGCGATGGCGCCGATGATTTCGGCGGCGATCCTCGCCGATCAGCATGGCCTGGAGCCGCGGCTGGCCAACACCGTGCTCGGGGCGGGCATCCTGCTGTCGCTGGCGACCATCCCCCTGGGGAACCTGTTCCTGCCTGCCTGACGCTTGGGTTTTCGGCGCCGTGGCCGCACACTTTTCAGCATGACCGAACCATCGAACAGCCCTGGCGTCCGCGCCGACGTGTGGCTATGGGCCGCGCGCTTCTTCAAGACCCGCAGCTTGGCCAAGCAGGCCATTGATGGCGGCAAAGTCGAACTCAACGGCGCCGCGTGCAAACCGGCGAAGACGGTGCATGTGGGCGACCAGCTGCGGATCACCCGCGGCGAGGAGCGCCTGATCGTCGAGGTCGCCGGCCTTTCCGAGAAGCGCGGCCCCGCCCCCGAGGCGCAGAAGCTCTACGCAGAAACCGAGGAAAGCGTCGCCGAACGTGCGCGCATGCGCGAAGACCGCCGCCTCACCGGCGGCGCGCTGCTGCGCCCCGATGCACGCCCCGACAAGCGCGACCGCCGCCTGATCCAGGACCTAAAGAAAACCCTGTAAAGCACGTCGCCGCTGTAGGAGCCCACCCTGTGGGCGACATCTTTTCGCGATGACGCACCTGGGCCTGTTGCCTTGTCGCTAAAGGCGTCGCCCACAGGGTGGGCTCCTACAAGGGCGTGGTGTCGCTGTCTGTTCCCAACAGCCTTGAGATTTTGTAGCCTCTCCGTTGCTCCGGTGACGTCCCCCACCGGCGGAGGGATTCGCATGGTTCCAGCGTCAGGCATCGCACCCGGTCGGCTTGTCAGCCGGCACGGGCGGACGCGATCGCACGCCTTCATCCTGGCGCTTGCCGGTGTGCTTCTTGCCCTGGGTATCGCCGTGCCCGTGGCGATAGCCGACGGCGGCTCGCTTGCCGCGCATCCCATCGCCACGATTGTCGCGGCCGTACTTTGCGTAGCGGGCCTCGGCCTGGCCGTGGCGTGGAAAGCCATGGAGCCGAAGACGGTGCTGGAGCTGCACGACCGTGGCATCGTCGTTGTCCACACCCGTACGAAGAGCGAAGACTTCGTGCCCTTCGCCGTCATGGGCGATCTCTACCTTTACCGCACCGGGCAACAGAGCGGGCACGTGAACGCGTTGGCCTTCCGCCGCGATGCGCAATCGCCGTGGGTACACGTGCATGACACGCTGGGTGATGCGTTCCGCCTGCGCGGGGCTATCATCGAGGGCCAGCTGCGCGAGCGAGGGCCGCTCACGCTACGCGCGCTCGAAGCGGGCGAAGGCGTGGTCTTCCACACGGTATCGGATGAAGAGCGGCACGCGAGGCGCGATGTGCGCACGGCACCGGCGATCTCCGCCAGGGCGTTCTACCTGAGCCCGTTGGGCGTGGAGTTCGAAGGGCTGACGATTCCGATCAGCGACATCGCGTCAGTCGATGAAGGCACGAGCTCCGGCTCGCTGCGCTTGCTGGATGAGCGCGGCAACACCTTGTGGGGCGTGCACTACCTGTCGCTGTTCAGCGCCGACCTGTTCATCGTGCTGATGCGCACGCTCATCGAAGCCCGCCAATACGGTCTGGGCGGCGTGACCAGCAACAAGCCGTATTAAGAACAACGCCTCCCGCCCGCGCCACCGGGCTGCTGAATTCTCAACGGCGGGGCGGAAGGCATCACGGCACCGATGATGGAGAGTCGATAGGGGCCGTGATGGGCGAACTATAGGAGCGCCCGTTGCCAAGGGGAATTCGATTGTTCGGATCGATCCCATAGCCACAACCTATAGTAGGAGCCCACCCTGTGGGCGACGCTCTTCGCGGCAACGAATCAGGCCCTGAGGCGTGGTCGCGAAAAGATGTCGCCCACAGGGTGGGCTCCTACGGGGGCGTTAGCGCAGCATTTTCTTCAGCTTGTAGAGCTGCTCCAGCGCCTCACGTGGGCTGAGATCGTCGGGGTCGACCGAGCGCAGCGCTTCCTCCACCGGCGAGGGCAGCGGCGGGGCGAACAGACCCATCTGCGGCGCCGGCGTGGCGGGGGCGGCGACGGCGGTGGTGACTTCGTGGCCCTGTTCCAGCGCGGAGAGGTAACGGCGCGCGTCGGCGATCACCGCCTTGGGCAAGCCGGCCAGCGCGGCCACCTGCAAGCCGAAGCTGCGGTTGGCCGGGCCATCCTTCACCGTGTGCATGAAGACCAGCTGCTCGCCGTATTCCACGGCGTCCAGGTGCACGTTCGCGATGGTCGGGTATTCCGCGGCCAGTTCGGTGAGTTCGAAGTAGTGCGTGGCGAACAGGGTGAAGGCACAGCTGGTGGCGGCCAGGTGCACGGCGGCGGCGCGGGCAAGCGAGAGACCATCGTACGTGCTGGTGCCACGGCCCACTTCATCCATCAGCACCAGGCTGCATTCGGTGGCGTTGTGCAGAATGTTCGCCGTCTCGCTCATCTCCACCATGAAGGTGGACTGGCCGCGCGACAGGTCATCGCCCGAACCGATGCGGGTGAAGATGCGATCGATGGGGCCGATGGTGGCGGCCGACGCGGGCACGTAGCTGCCTACATGCGCGAGCAGCACGATCAGCGCATTCTGGCGCATGTACGTCGATTTACCGCCCATGTTCGGGCCGGTGATCATCAGCATGCGTCGCGATGCATCGAGGTTGATATCGTTGGGCTCGAACGGCTCATCGCGCACCTTCTCCACCACCGGGTGGCGGCCGCGTTCGATCTGAATGCCCGGCACATCGGTGAGCACCGGCTGCGCCCAGTCCAGCGTTTCCGCGCGTTCGGCAAGGTTCGCCAGCACATCCAGCTCGGCCATGGCCGAGGCGGCGATCTTCAGCGTAGGCAGTTGCTCGATCAGCTTGTCGAGCAGCAGTTCGTACAGGGCGCGCTCGCGCATGAGCGAGCGTTCCTTCGCCGAAAGCACCTTGTCTTCGAACTGCTTCAGTTCTTCGGTGATGTAACGCTCGGCGTTCTTGGTGGTCTGCCGGCGCGTGTAGTGCGTGGGCGCCTTCTCGGCCTGCGCCTTGGTGATCTCGATGTAGTAGCCGTGCACGCGGTTGTAGCCGACCTTGAGGGTCGGGATACCGCTGGTGGCTTTCTCGCGTTCTTCCATGTCGACCAGGAACTGGTCGGCATTGGTGGAAAGGCGGCGCAGTTCGTCGAGTTCGTCGTCGTAGCCATCGGCCAGCACGCCGCCATCGCGTAGCAGGACTGGCGGCTGTTCGATGATGGCGCGGGCGAGCAGGGCGGCGGTATCGGCGTGGTCGCCGATGCGCTGCACGAGGTCATGCAGCAGCGGGCTGTCGACGCCTTCGATTTCTTCGCGCAGGCGCGGCGCGGCGGCCAGGCCATCGCGCAGCGTGGAGAGGTCACGCGGGCGCGCAGAGCGCAGCGCCACGCGGGCCAGGATGCGTTCCAGGTCGCCCACGCCGCGCAGCTTCTCGCGCAGCGTGCCGTGGCGACGCGCATCGATCAGTGCGCCGATCGCCTGGTGGCGGCTACGCAGCAGCGTACGGTCGCGCAGCGGGCGGTTGAGCCAGCGGCGGAGCAGGCGGGCGCCCATCGGCGTCACGGTTTCATCGAGCACGCCGAGCAGCGTGTTATCGACATTGCCGCTCTGGTGCGTATCGATCTCCAGGTTGCGCCGGGTGGCCGCATCCATGGCGATGGTCTCGGCCGCGTTCTCCACGGCCATGCCGGTGAGGTGCGGCAGCGCGCTCTTCTGGGTTTCTTCGACGTAACCGAGCAGGCAACCAGCGGCGGCGACGGACAGCGGCAGGCCATCCACGCCGAAGCCGCGCAGATCGCGGGTCTTGAAGAAGCGGCACAGCTCGCGCGTGGCGGCATCGCCATCGAAGTGCCAGGGCTGGCGCTTGCGCAGGCCGGGCAGGGTGCTGACCAGCTTGGGCCAGGCGACATCTTCGCTGACGAGCGTTTCCGCCGGCTGCAGGCGCGCGAGTTCCGCGGCGAGGCCTTCGGCGCTGTTGGTTTCGGTGAGCAGGAAACGGCCGGTGGAGAGATCCACCCAGGCCATGCCGTAGCCCTTGGGGCCGGCAGCAATGGAAAGCAGCAGGTTGTCGCGGCGCTCTTCCATCAGCGCGGCATCGGTCACCGTACCCGGGGTGACGATGCGCACGACTTCGCGCTTCACCGGCCCCTTGGAGGTGGCCGGATCGCCGATTTGCTCGCACAGCGCGACCGATTCGCCCAGCTTCACCAGGCGCGCCAGGTAGCCTTCCACCGCGTGGTAAGGCACGCCGGCCATGGGAATGGGCGCACCGGCCGACTGGCCGCGCTGGGTCAGCGTGATATCGAGCAGCCGCGCCGCCTTGCGGGCGTCGTCGTAGAACAGCTCGTAGAAGTCGCCCATCCGGAAAAACAGCAGGATATCCGGGTGTTCCGCCTTGGCCGCCAGGTACTGGCGCATGAACGGCGTATGCCCCGCCGCCGAGGCGATGTCTTCTGCTAAAGCCATGATTTTCCGACGCTTAAGTACGAGAGCGCACCGCCCGTGGCGCGCTGGCCGTACATGATACCGGCTCGGGCAAGGCTCGGTGGCTATTGGCGGCTTGTGGACAGAAAATCGGCGCATGAGCCGGCTACTTGTGGAGTGCGGGCCTTGTCACGGACATCGTCACACCCCGACTGGTACCGTCCCGCGCAGGGATCAGAGTGACCACCACAGGAGTTCCAATGTTCGTGCTTAAGGATACGAAGACGACGCGTCGCCGCAGCTGGCTAATCGGTTTCACCGCTCTCGCGCTTGCCCACACCGTCGCGGCAGCGCCCGCGCCGCAGGAAGCGAACGCCGCCTACGATGCTGCGGATGTGCGCCTCAACGCCGCGTACAAGAAATTGTCTCAATCGCTCGATGATCCCGGTCGCAAGGCACTGCGCGTTGAAGAGCGACAGTGGATCATCGGGCGCGATACCTCGTGCAAGGTATCCGCTGGCACCGTCGTCAAGAACGAATGCACGACCGCGCAGACCAGCTTTCGCGCCGATGAACTCGAGAAGCGCCCGACGGCCTCCATGAAATCCAATGCCGGCAGCGGTCCAGCTTCACTGGCCGGCGAGTGGGCCTACCGCACCGATTGCAATTCCGGACACAACGCCGAGATCAACGTGCAGAAGACGTCGCCCCAGGTAGAAGGTACGTGGTCCGATGGCACCCGTAACTCCGGTAGCCAGGGCCGATTCAAGGGCGAATGGCGTGATGGCAAGGTGTTTATCCGCTTTTGCGCCGAGGACTCGGCCGATCGCGGCTACCCTGCCTGCCCGGCCTACGGCGATGTCGCCGGCTATATGGCCAGCGAAGGCAACAAGCTCGCCTGGTACCGCACGTCCGGTATGCCGGCCGAAGGCAAGTTCGACAGGTACGTTGTCCTTGGCCGCAAGCCGAAGGGTGGTGATGTTCCCAAGGATACGAAGTGCAAAGCGCTGGATTGACGGCCATCGATGTATCGGCGTGGTATCGCGCGATGGTGTACGTTTCCAGATATGCAATTAGGGAGAGCTTTACGTGATCAGGTTTGTCTTTGTAATGGTGGCAATCGTTGGCTCATTGTTTTCGGCCAGCGCCTATGCCACAGGTGGTGACACCGCCACCGATGACGCTAAGCCTTTTCGCCCGGCATACTACGCTTGTGTAAAGGCTTCTGGGGGCGTTACGGCTGCCCTGAACGACTGTATCGGCACAGAACACGATTTTCAGGACAAGCGGCTGAACGTGGCATACCAAAAACTGCGAAAGTCCATGGCTGATGCGCAGCGGACGGCATTGCGGGATGAGGAACGCGCCTGGATCGCGAGCCGAGACAAGGCGTGCGCACCTGACCAGGCTGGCGGCACGGGCGCGATGCTCGATTCGAACCAGTGCGATCTGCGTGAAACGGCGCAACGTGCGGCCGTGCTCGAGGCTCGCCTCACCCCGTAAAAGGCCGCCGGCATGGTGCCCGTCGCATAGGAATGGTGGTTCGCTCGTCGACCCACGGCATCCGGGCCATGAGATGTACAAGCAGGCCCTGTAGGGCGTGAGCGACGTAGATGCCAAGCAGGGCCGCACCACCGACCAGCAAAGCCACAACTTTGCTGGCGCGCTAGCCAATGCCGCGCATGCCCAAGGCCTCTCGCGGATCGACCACGTGATGCTGAGTGAGGATGGCTCACGCGCCTACGCCGTGCAGGGCGACCTGACTTCACCCTTCAAGCAGATCGCCCAGGTCGACACCGCCCAGCCCGTGAAACAGCCGCTCGAGCGGAGCGGGGCGAACTGGCAGTAGCCGGCGCAGACCCAGGCGCAACCGGCGCAGGATCAGAAGCAACAGCAGAGCCGGCAACAGAGTCAGCCGACGATGTCGCGCTAACGAGAGCCTCTACGGCCGGGAACAGGGGAGGGGCGGCGCATAGTCGCCCCTTTTGTATGTCAGGGCCCGTGAGGACGAATGGCCGCTTGTGTCTGAACCTGCGTTTGGGCCTGATCCTGGTTCCTCGCCGCCTGCTGCGCCACCTCTTGCTGGTGTGCCGCGACAGCGCCATGCCATTGCTGCGACGACTGCTCAAGCGGCGTCTTGATGGCCTGCGCGGTATCCACCTGCACGATCTGCTTGAACGGCGAATTCAGCTCGCCCTGCACACCGAAGGCCTTGCTACCGTCGCCGTTGAGGATGACGTGGTCGATTCGCTGGAGACCGTCGCGGGCTGCGGCGATGGTGATCGAGGCGGCGAGCTTTTCGCTATTGCCATCGGGCGACCGGCCGAGCTTCGCATCAACAGCCGATACCCCCTTGTGGGCCTGCTCATAGAGGGCGTGCCCGGGGTGGTCGAAATGGCGCAAGTCCGCATCGTTCGCGTGAGGCGTGGGAAGGGATGCGCCATACGTCGCCGTGCCCAGACCGTGGACGATGTGAGGGTCGGAAAAGCGCTCGGAAACTTGGTTTGCGACTCCGCGCGCCGCATTAATCACGTCATGCCCCGCATGGTTCGCCATCCGTACACCCTGTTCGGCCTGCGCGGCTGTGTACAAAGTCTGTCCCGCTATCGTTGTAACGACGGCCTCAGCCGGACCGCGCATAGCGCGAACGCCGATAAGGGTTGGCTGATCGAGGTCAGACGTCAGGGTGGTCCGGCGTGTCAGAACGTCGTGGCGGAAGGCATCAACGAGGGCCTTGTTGTCCTCGTACCGATGCGCCGTCACCGCATTAACGACAGTCGGGTTCCCCGGCTTGTCGTCGAAATTTTCCATATAGTGCGCGCTGACATCCCCGGCGCGGTAGATATCTCCGAGGCCGTGGTGTCCGGCCGTGCCATAGCCTGCGGCTTTAAGGGCGGCGATATCTGACGATGTCGCGTAGATGCGAACTTGCCCGAAGTGCTCACTTGACGCACTGACAAGATCCGTCGCGCGAACATGATTGATCATCTGGTCGCCGCCGGATTGATCGTGACCACGGAGGCCCACAATGCCGTATGCATTGAACGTTTCACCGCGCAGGCCAAATTTCTCGGCGTTCAGCTGAGCCAGGCCACCGCCTAGGGAATGGCCGGTGACGGTTATCGCATCGTGGGCGTCGACATGACTTCCGCGCGGAAGAGCCTTCTTGAGCGTTGCTTCCGTGTAACGTTCAGATTCGATGGCCTGAAGGTCGATTCGGTGGCTGACCATGATTCCGTCGACCGCGCCATCGAGCGGATCGTCAGTTCCGCGGAATGCGATCACCACGTTGTTGCTTTCTCTCTCTCGGAAGGTTGTCGCTGAGAACCCCGTGAAGAGGCTCTTGGCGGAGTCAATGACTTCGAATTTCTTGCCTCCCGCTATCACCTCCTTTCCGACCTGCAGGCGCTCGTCGTAAGAGGCGGAGGCGAGGTGTGCGTATTCGTTGGTTCGTTCGTTCATGGGGTTGCCTCCCTGGCATTAAGCTGAATCTGAAAGGCCTTATCCGGCTGCGTTAGCTCGGACCTGTCGCGAAGGCCCGTGTCGATAAGTGACTCCGCCGAGTCCTCGTATGACTCGATGGAGAAGTAGGGCGCCGTAGATGTTTCCCGGCCGTCCGAAGGCGGCGCGACGGACGCGTCGAACTTCCGGTTCTTGTGGCGTATTGAGACTCCCGCAGACGTGAGGTGCCAATGGCATATTCCGCGTCCGTAGTAATCACCGTCGATCAGCGCATCTGTGGCGAACGTTGCCTGGTATACGTCACCAACCTTTGTCACTGGTAACGAGAGGGTGTGGTGGGGAACGTTTCGTACGCCCGACACCGGCGCTAAGGGAACGCAGGGCCAGTTCTCCACCTCATAGGATGCGGTGGCCTCGACGCTATCGAAGGGGCCGGGAGCGTTCTTGATGGACGCGAGCAGGTGAAAGATTTGTTTCGGCTGAGGATTGATCTGAACGTTTGGTTCACCGGATCCATGGCTGCAGCTAACAGCGAGCAGGCCCGCAAGAAGCGTCAGACCCGCTCGGCTCGGCTGGATGGCAGTTCGGCGCACTGCTCTGCCTTCAGGATTTTGTCGCCTGTGCGACCGAGAAAATGACCTTATCGGATTCATCAAGGCGCCACCGTCAGAACGATGCCAAAAGTTTGCTCTGAGTGCTTGAATCCCGATTTGTCGTAGAGTCCGGTATCAATTTGCCCTTCGGACGCGCGATCGTAGGAATTATTAGCGAAAAATGTTGAGGTCTTGCCTTGGGCATATTCGCCGAATGGACGAATGACGGCGTCAAACTGCCGGGCCTTCCGAATGGCACGAAAGCCGACCAAGATGAGCTTCCAGTGGCATACCCCTTGCCCGTAATAATCGCCGTCGACCATTCCATCCGCGAAGAACTCCGCCTTGTAGCCATCACGATCGCGCGTTAGAGGTAGCGCCATGACATGGCGCGGGATCTTTCTCACCCCGGATACTGGGGTGAGCGGAACGCAGGATGTGTTCTCGACCTCGTAGGTTGCGTCTGCGGTTACACGATCGATCGGGCCGGGAGAATCTCGTATCTCGGCCTCAAGTGAGTACCGTTTATGAGGGGTCGGGTTCGTCTCTCCCACTGCGGTAGAGGGCGGATGGCTGCACGCAGTCGAAAGGCAGGCAAGCGTCGCGAGCCCGATGACGAGCCCGCTTCGACCACTACTTATCGCTGTTATATCCATCGACATCACCTTACACCGCCAACGTCGGAATCTCAGCCTTCTTAAGCAGCCGCGACGTAAAGTACTTGTCCTGGTAATACTTGATCTTCTCGCACATCACCGGGTGTGGGATGCCTTCGTAGAAGAACACTTCCTTATCGGTGCCCATGGCCTTGAGTTCCTGCGGGAGCATGAGCGCGCGCTTTTCCTCGGTCTTGCTGTGGGTGTCGCCGCCCTTGCTCTTGGTGACGTTCTTCTTGGTCACCGTGGTGTAGCCGAGCATCTCGGAGTAGTCGTTGGCATCCTGCTGTTCGCGCGGGGCGTAGACGATCTGCAGGGCGTGGTTGGTAATGAGCGTGCGTGACACATCCTTGCCGTACACCGCATCGAGCTGGGCCATGCTCTGGATGATGGGCAGAAGGCGGATGTTGTAGCCGGCCATGTAGGAGACGGCCGAGGCGATGATCTCCACCTTGCCGATCGAGGTGAACTCGTCCATCAGCAGCAGGCACTGGTGCTTCAGTTCCGGGTTGTTCTGCGGCAGCTCCTTCGTATTGAGGTTGATGAGCTGGCTGAAGAACAGGTTCACAATGAGGCGGCTTTCGGCCAGCTTGTTCGGCTGGATGCCGATGTAGATGGTCATCTTCTTCTTGCGCACGTCGGTGAGCAGGAAGTCGTCGTCGCTGGTGGCCGCATCCAGCACCGGGTTGATCCAGGCGTTCAGCGGTTCCTTGAAGGTGCCCAGGATCGAGGCAAAGGTCTCCGCCGCCTGCGAGAGCATGTTGGCGAAGGCGGACTTGGCGTTCGGGCTGAGGAACGGCTTCTGCGACATGGCGCCGTAGAGTTCGCGCAGGTCGGTGCCGTCGCCAGACGAAAGGCGGTAGATCATGCCCAGCGTCGGCTTGTCACGAAGGATCGTGGGCAGGCCGTTCTTCTCGTCGTGGTCCCACTTCTCGCACAGGTACAGCGAGAAGGCCATGAAGGCGTTACGCGCCTGGCTTACCCAGAACTTCTGGTCGTCGGAACCATCGGGGTAAAGCATCGAGGCGATGCTCATCAGGTCGGACACGCGGAAGGCCGGATCCTTCGAGACGTAGCTCAGCGGGTTCCAGCGGTGCGTACGGCGGTCTTCCGCGAACGGGTTGAACAGGTAGATCTCCTGGCCCTGTTCCTTGCGCCAGCCGCTGGTCAGGTCGAAGTTTTCCTGCTTGATGTCGAGGACCACCACGGATTCCTGGTAATCCAGCAGGTTAGGGATCACCACGCCCACGCCCTTGCCGGAGCGGGTAGGCGCGGCAAGGATCACGAACTGCTGGCCGGGCAGGCGGACCAGGTCGCCCTTGAAGCGGCCGACGAGCACGCCATTGGGAGCGGGGTCCAGCATCTTCTGCTTGCGCAGGTCGCCCGAGCGGGCGAAACGGGCGTCGCCGTGCATGGTCTGCTTCTTCTTCCTGAGCAGCACGACCAGCACGACAAGCCAGCAGAGCAAGGGCACGCCGAAGCCAACGGCACCGGCGGCCTTGATCTTCCATGCATAGGGGCCGTACTGCGGCACATCCAGCACCCGCACGTAGGCGATATAGGTGGTGAAACCGAGGGCGACATCTTTCAGCCCCAGGAACAGCAGCGTCAGCCAGCCCGCGAATATCTCGCCTATCAACAAGGCAGCCACGAACAAACCGGCTGCCCAATACCCCTTGGTTTTACTCATCTCTCTCTCGTCCGTATGGATTACATGCCGTGCGCGGGTGCCTGCGGGGGCACCTGCTGTTCCATGCGCTGAGCCTGGCTTGTCGCCTGGTTCTGTCGCGCGATCTCTGCTTGTTGCTGCCAGGCCACGCTGCTCTGCTGGAGCGATGTCTGCGCGGCGGTGGCCGTGTTCACTTCGGTGACCTGCTTCAGCGGCGAGTCCACCGCGCCCTGCACACCGTACAGTCGGTTGGCGTCATCGCTGAGAACGGCGCGGTCTACCCGTTCGAGGCCGTCACGGCGAGCCGATACCACCAGCGAGCCGGCGATCTGGTCGCTGGTCTTGTCGGGA